>JAPOTI010000055.1 GCA_026709265.1 Paracoccaceae bacterium
CCGAAGTCAAACCGCAGCACACCCCGCGATTTTGACCGCGACGCCGATCAGGAACGGCATCGGATTGAGACTGTCTTCGCGACAATCAAGGAGGCTCAAAGTCTCGCCACGCGTTCCGACAAGACTCGCGCAAGCTTCGCAGCCGGGATTGACCTGATGGCCGGCGGGGTGGCCGCACGATCATTGTCAACGGGGCTTAGCACAAAATTGAGATGGGCCAGTTACCCCTGACAAAAACGCCACATCTTCGAGGGATTCCGGTGCCAAAGATTGCGCTGGCGGTCCACCGCCAGCGGCATCCCAAACACACCCAAAATCCACTGGCCATCACCGCAAACCTGCGGCAAAAGAAACGTGTCACAGCGTCACATGGATTCTCATCCTGATTGTCGCGCACCTCTCACCCAGATTGACGCGCTATAACAAGCGCATGGGCCTTGCGCATGAGAGATGGCAAAGCATCGACACGGAATTGTCCGGATGGGATGAATTGACCCGCCTTCGGAACGGCATCAATCGGCAAGTGCGCCGTATGAATTTCCAGATGAAGATCCATATGGGTCAGCATGTGTGAAATGTCACCAACCCTTTGCCAATTGCCTTGACAGGGCGGTTGATGCTGTTGTGCGTTCTCCGCCCAACCCCAACCGGGCCATCCCAACATTCCCCCATAGAGACCGCCGGGCGGTCGATATTCGAGCAACCACGCACCATCCTGACGTCGCCCCACATAAAGAATGCCACGTGCTGTTCTGCGACGATGCTGGGGTGAGCGCCGCGGTAACGTCTCCTGAATACTCTCTTGCCGGGCGATGCAGTTCTGAGCCAGGGGGCAATCATCACATTTGGGGTTGCGGGGTCGGCAGATCAGGGACCCCAGATCCATCAACCCTTGCAGCCAGTCCCCGGATCGTTGCTGAGGGCATAGGTCACCGGCCAACTGTCGCAATTGCGTTTTGGCCTTGGGAAGTGGGGTTTCAATGGCAAACAGGCGTGCCAACACCCTTTCGATATTTCCATCAGCGGCAGCAGAAGGTTGATTGAATGCGATGCTGGCGATGGCGGCAGCCGTGTAAGGACCAATCCCGGGAAGAGTCTCGAGTTCGGCAGGGCATTGTGGAAAGACACCATCATGGTCATCAACAATCCGCCGCGCGCATTTCAGAAGATTGCGGGCGCGCGCATAATAGCCCAGCCCGGCCCATGCGGCCATCACAGACTCATCAGCAGCAGCGGCAAGATCATGAACCGTCGGCCACAGGCGAACAAAGGTTTCAAACCGCCCCGCCACAACCACAACGGTTGTCTGCTGCAGCATGACTTCAGAGAGCCAGACCTGATAGGGGTCAGGACGCTGACTCGGCGCACGGGAACGGGGATGCAGACGCCACGGCAATTCGCGACCATACTGATCATACCAATCAAGCAGTTTTTGCGCTATGTCTGCTGCCGAATCCGACAATCCGGTATCTGGCATTGAATCAGTCACGTCACCCCCTGAACTCCAGTCGGCACAAGGTTACAGATGAATCGACAATGAAAACATCCAAAAAGGATCATAAGAGAAGGGTAGCCAAGGGTTTCATTCACGCGGGTGAATTGATCAGGAAACATTTTACGCATGAGTCCGACCGCAAGCGAATCGCTGCGACTCTCATGATGTCCTCCTGGGAAGAGGTTGCTGGCACCGACATCGCTGCCATCTCTGAACCAATTGACCTTGCCTTCGATACCAAAACCCAATTGGTCACCTTGACATTGTTGGCGACTGGGGCTTTTGCCGAACAGGTCCGTCTCAGCGCACCCTATATCTTGAGACGGGTCAATTCCACCTACGGATACAAGGCCGTCGAGAAGGTCAGAGTGACGCAATCATGGAATGGTCAACGGGCACGATCTCAGGCGGAAAGACAGAAGACGAAATACCCGCCAGAGTTGCCAGAGAAGCGGCGCATACCCGCAGATCAGTTTGACGATATCGATCATCAGGAACTGCGCGACTCGCTGACGGAATTGGGAAATTTTGTTTATGCAAAAGCCGAAATCAGGAAGAGGGCAACAAATGACTAATATGCGGATGATTCTCAGCAAAATAAGGGTTGTTTCCGCAGTTGTGACCACTGCAACGTTCATGCTGACCAATGTATTCTGGGCTGGCGATCTCGCTGCACAAAATCATTCTGATCCGATCGAAATGACATTGGGTGACCCGGCGGCCACGGTTGAACTGATCGAATATGCCTCCCTCACCTGCCCGGCCTGTGCGCAATTCCATGAAAATGTCTACCCGCAACTGAAAAGCACCTATATCGACACAGGCAAGGTCCATTTCAGATTTCGCGAAGTTTACTTTGACCTGCCGGGACTGTGGGCGGGTATGCTCGCCCGGTGTGGGGGTCCGGACAAGTATTTTGCGCTTGTCGATCTGTTATTTTCGACACAACGCAGCTGGAGCGGACAGCCCAGCGCGGGAGACATTGTCGCGCGCTTGTCGGAAATCGGCCGCGCTGCCGGACTGTCAACCGAGTCAATTCATCAATGTTTCCGCGATTCGGAAAAAGCAGTCAAACTGAGGGAAATATGGGAAGAGAACAGGCAGTCCGATAATGTCAGAAGTACGCCGACACTCATCATCAATGGCGAATCCCATTCCAATATGTCATTCGCGCAGCTCTCAGACCTGCTTGATGAAGTTCTGAACGAATAAGGCCGCCCTCACCGCTCAGTATTAAAGATGTCAGACAGGCGAGAGTCGATCTCATCCCAGGATTCAATTTGCAGCCGAACCGGCAATGACAGAATCTGACGTCTCCAGACCGCGGACAGCCTGACAGAGTCTTTTTCAGTTGTGACCAGAGTCGCCCTCTCTGCCTTGGCGATCTTGGCGATCCGGTGCAAAAGACGCTCACTGGGACATGCATGGTCGGCCAGGGGAACCGTCTTGACCAGCTCGGCACCGAGCGTCGCCAGTGTACGAAAGAACCTTTCCGGATCGGCAATCCCGGCAAAAGCGACGACCCGTTCGCCTGTCCATTCGATTCCCATATTGATTGGCTGCAGATACGCCGCCACAACGGGCACCCTGAGATGCCCATTCCAGCGCTCCAGGAAACGTGACCGCTCTGCTTCTGTACCGGTCAACAGGAGGATATCGGCACGCGCAAGACCGAGATCAACTGTCTCGCGCAACGGCCCGGCGGGGATCACCTGACCATTCCCGAATCCGCGCCGTGCATCCACTGCGACGATGGACAGATCATGGGCGAGATCAGGATTCTGATGGCCATCATCAAGAATGACAGACGTGGCCCCCTGGCGCGCGGCTGCGTACGCCGACGCAGCCCGATTGGACCCCACCCAGGTCGGCGCACAAGCTGCAAGAATCAAGGGTTCATCACCGACCTCGGCTGAATTATGGTAAGCCGGATTCACGCGCGTCGGACAGCGTGCCTTGCC
The DNA here is from genome assembly GCA_026709265.1 of Paracoccaceae bacterium. Taxonomy (GTDB): domain Bacteria; phylum Pseudomonadota; class Alphaproteobacteria; order Rhodobacterales; family Rhodobacteraceae; genus JAPOXR01. The sequence continues at coordinate 3,457 of JAPOTI010000055.1, forward strand.
TCCATATCCGCGCGAAATGAAATGCGGACATTGACCGCGTTCAATCAGTCTTGCACCAAGAGCCAGGGCCGCCGGTGTCTTGCCACCTCCCCCAACATTGAGATTGCCGATGCTGATGACTGGGAAATCCATCCGCTCTCGCTGACCGGCTTGCAACCGAAACCTGACCGCAGCGGCGTAGAGAGCACCAAGAGGCTGGAGCAGACGTGAGATGGGTTCCTGATGGGCAAGGAACCAAAATCCGGGCTGTCTCACGATGCCGGTCGAAGCGGCGGGAGATAATTCAGGATTTCACCTGCCACATAGGCTGTCACCTTGCCGCCACCATCCGAGAGCGCCGCTGCGGCATGTGACAAGCGCGCAGAATTTTCTCCCTGCAACGCATCATCGACCGCTACGGCGAGGTCATCAGGTGACTGTGCCAGAACTGCCACGTCAAGTTCAACGAGTTCACGAAATTCACGTTCAAAATTAGCCACAAAGGGGCCATGAATGACCGCCGATCCCAGTCGTATCGGTTCAAGAGGATTATGCCCCCCTGCATCCACCAGTGATCCGCCGATAAAACTGACCGGTGCCAATCGGTACCAAAGACCCAGCTCACCCAATGTGTCGGCAATATAGATCTGATCTCCCGGTGCGGGCGTGGTGCGTTGCGAACGCAGTGATAGCTGTATGCCAAGCGCACGCAATCTGGTCGCAACCGCATGCCCCCTTTCAGGATGCCGGGGAACAAGGATCAGAAGGAGTTCGTCTCTGCGCCGCATCAATTCCAGATGCGCTTGCGCCGCGGCTTCTTCTTCGCCTTCATGGGTTGAAGCAGCCAACCATAATGGACGCCCCGCGATCGATTGCTGAAATTCTTCAAGCCCGGCCTTATCATATGGCAAGTCTTCCGCACCACGCTTCAACGAGCCGACAACCTCCATCTTGCTTTCACGCAATCCGAGTCGCCGCAATTTATCTGCCGTTTCCTCGCCTTGGACCAGCGTTTTTTCAAACCGGTTCAGCAGCGATCCGGCAAAAGCCGGAAGTCGACACCAGCGGCGGAAGGATCGCGCTGACATCCGCGCATTGATACACAATAAGGGAATCTCTCGCCGGTGTGATTCATAAATGAGCGCTGGCCAAAATTCACTTTCCGTCCAAATGCCAACATCAGGGCACCAGTGATCAAGAAAAGTCTCCACCAAGGGGAGTACATCGTAGGGAACAAATTGGTGAATTGTCCGTGGCGGCATCCTTGATTGCAAAATCTGCGCAGAGGCCAGAGTGCCAGTGGTCATCAGGAACGAAAGATCAGATCGTGTGTCTCCCAGTCGCCGTACCAACTCCAGGATCGACATGACTTCGCCAACGCTTGCCGAATGAAACCAGACCAATTGCCCCTCCGGGCGGCAAATGCGACTGCGGCCAAGTCGCTCTTCAATGCGTTGTATATCTTCCTTGCCGCGCCTGAGGCGACGCCGGAGAACCAAATGCGCGAGCCAGCGTGAGCGTGCCGATACCGCCAGATAGAGCGAAAAACCTGCTGATTGACCCAAGACTCGGCTCCTTGCAGTTGCAGCGCCTCGACGGTGAACGCCCTATGCGCCAGCCACCGTCAAACCCTCAACCAGCAGACTGGGAACACGGAAACGACGGAACGGTTTCGAATCATTGGCTGCAATCACGCTCATCAGCATATGTTTGAGATTTCCTGCGACGGTAAATTCAGACACGGCACCCCTGACCTCGCCCTGTTCAACCCAAAATCCGGATGCGCCGCGTGAATAATCACCTGTCGTAGGATTGATGGTCGAGCCGATCATTGAGGTGATGATGAGCCCGGTATTCATCGCGGAAATCAACTCCTCCCGGCTATTCTCACCATCCGGCAAACAGATATTGGTGACACTGGGGCTTGGTGGCGAATTCGTTCCCCGACTCGCATTCCCGGTGCTCATGAGATCAAGTTTACGTGCGGTTGCAAGATCCAATATCCATCCTTGCAGGATTCCATTCTTCACCAATTCGCGCTGTGCGGTCGGCAAGCCTTCGGCATCAAACAATTTCGATGACTGATGACGCGGTAAATGAGGATTTTCTGACAGGGTGATCTTTTCCGGAAGAACCTGCTGTCCCTGCGCATCAAGCAACCAACTTGCACCCCGCGTGATTGCTGTCCCGTTGATCGCTGACAACAGATGGCCGACCAGGCTCGAGGCAACCCGCTCGTCATACAGAACCGGAAACGCACCTGTCGGTGGACGCGTGGGCCCGGCCCGCGACGCTGCACGCGCACCCGCGATCTTCCCGATGTCTTCGGCCGCTGGCAAGTCTGATGCGTAGACACGGGATTCGAAACAATAATCGACCTCCATCTCCAAACCGCTACCGGAAATCGCTGTGCAGTTGATGAACATGCTGGTCTGATGGCGATGCGCAAGAAAGCCATTGGTTGCAGCAACACAAACTGTTGTCGAGCCGTGGCCGGCGGCGGCTGACTCTGTCTGTGTGACACCATGAACGGCAAGGGCAGCAGCTTCGGCACGGCAAGCGATATCTCTGATGTTTTCCAGATCAGGTGGATCTGCCGGATCCGACAGGTCAAGACTGCATGAATCCGTGTCCGCTGCGAGCTGGTTTGCATCCGCAAGACCGGAAAATGGATCCTCGGGAGCCGCCCGCGCCATTGCCACAGCCTGTTCTGCCATTATGACAATCGATTCGTTAGAAAAATCAGAACCGGATACGCAGGCCTGTCGATCCCCAATGAAGACACGCAGTCCAGCTTCAGCTCCTTCGGAGCGTTCCACATGCTCCAGCTTGCCGTTGCGGACTTCCAATTCGACAGAATTCCCGCCGGCCACTATCGCATCGGCCTCATCTGCACCCGCACTTCTGGCGCGCTGCAAAAACTCCTCAGCAATCAACTCTGAATTATGTGCCATGCAATCAACCCAAATGTCTCTCGAAGGATTGTCAGTCCCACAAATCTATTGAATGACAAATCCATTGATTTGGATCTGTCCGTCCGGTGAAAAAACGAGTGTGTAAACGAATTGGTCCTGCATCTGCTCTTGCCCTGCCGACAGGATCAAACGGGAGGCAATCTTTCCTCGCTGATTCAGTGCATTGACCGAGTCCAGCTTCCTCAACAATTTCTTAAGCCCGAGGATCTCGACCCGGACTTGGCCGGCGGCACGAAATCCCTCCCGCGATTCAACCGGAGCAGTTTGCTTGACCTCGCCCGATGCAAGCAGCGATGCGCCCAGGAATTCAACGAAAAGATTTTCCAGTTTCCAATCAATCACATCCGTGGGCTGAAATTCCATCGAGTCACGGGCAAAAAGGCGTCTGGCCTGCGATGATGGGATGGTGACAGATCCCTCAAGATCAAGGCGGCCGGTTGGAAAGCTCTCGTCGATGGTTGTTCCGGCTGTGTCCTGATCCAGCGTCGCAAAAAACTGTCTGTTGATTTCCAACTCAGAAATCTGTGACTGAATCTGGATGTCTGTGGTCATGGAACCACCCCCGCCGATGATGTCATTGGCCAACACGACTTCTCCGGCGCTGATGTCACCGAGAACCACTCCCGACGATATTGCCTGAACAGTCACGTCCTTGCTGAAAATTTCACTTTTGACATTGTCTGGACGCGAACTGAATTCTCCCTCCAGACCTTCGCTGCGAATGACAAGATGATTGTCTTCAATCACATCAGTCGACACCACAGTGGTCACCGATTTGAAACTGACTTTGGCACGAAACCAGTCCATGCCAAAAGGATCTGCCATAAGGTCGAAGAGATTGCGAAAACCACCGAAATAATCAGCGCGAAATCCCTCTATAGCCGTATGAAAAAGATTCGCCCCCTGCCCGTCACGCAACACGGCGTTCAATAGGCCCGCAGAGAGTGCTGCATCGACCGAGTTGGTTCTGGCACCGCCAGATACCAGAACCGCCCGCCAATCATGCAACTCGGCTGCAAACTGGCGCTGTTTTCCATCAGGCATGGCGGTGATGGCTGAATATTGCCACATTGTCGTGCCCGACAGTGAAAATGTCACGCCGTTCTGATCACGCGTCATCAATCCACTGAAGCCAGGTGCAAGGATTGTACCGACTGCGCGATGTGCACCGAATATGGTCTGCTCAACAGGAACGACTTCCGGGGCCGATACGCGCACCGTCCCGTTACTGCGTTCTTCAAACCGTATCCATTCAGGGGTCAGGCCCCAATCGACCGGGAACCCCACGGCGCCAATACGCACACGGTTCAATTTAACCACACCCTCCGAAACGAAGACTGACTCGGGCCTGATTTCGCCCCCTTGCGCGGATGCGAGATCCTGCAAATGCTGATAAGCCTCGTAAGCTGATATTTCAGCGTGTGAAACAAGCGGCCAGATGGCCAAGACGAGACCGGTCGTCACCCGCCGAATATCAACCGGAAATTCCATTGTCACAGATCCTATACCCTGTCAGCATCACTTGAGTTGCATGAGCGAAAGCCGCATCAGCACCCCCTCGGTCATGGCGAATGCCGGCACTCTGCCCGCAGAACGCACCAGCCGGTCTGTGTGCACGAGGTGACGCAGTGCACTCCTTGCGCCGCGTACGCCCCAACGTGACGCTGATTGGATCATCTGCTTTTGTCGTGCACCGAAAACTGGCGGGCGCAGTCGTCGAATACCGGCAACGGGCCCATCAGGATCGCTGGCGACCATGAGCAAAGAGCGAAATCTGCGCTGAGTCAGAATAAGAATCGTCACCGGACTCTCGCCCTGCCCAATAACCTGACGCAGGGACAGGGGGATATTTTCGGTGCGCTGTGCAGTGACTTGGGCCAGCAACTCATCAAGTTGAATCTCCTCGTCAGCAGGCGCACATTCACGTACCTCTTCCGGCATCACGGGCGTCTCGTCACCCATCTTGTAGAGACTCAGTTTTTCAACCGTCTGCGCGAAGAGAGGCGGAGCGAAATTGCGGCCCAGCGCAATCAGGTCATTCATCGCTTCATGATTCACCTGTCTGAGTCCAGCTACGGCAAGCGCCTCGCGAACCTCATTCGGGGAATATGATGCGTCATAAATCGGCAGGGCGGCGGCACATGCCGATGATTCAAACAGCTTTCTGAGTTTGGACGCTGGCCGGAGCTGCCCCGCTGTCAACAACAACCAGCCGTCCTCGTCTCCGCGCAATTCAAGTGCCTGAGATACGGCCTGGACCATCCCCTCACCTGCCCCATCAATGCAAACCACCCGTCTCTGGGCAAAGAATCCCTGTGACTTGATCATGGTGGCCAAAAAATCCCGGTTGTTGCCAACTTGCTCAGCCGAGACGCGCTCAAATGCCGCATTGGAATCAGACTCGAGCAGTGAACGGATAATTCTGTCTCGCCCATACGTCACCAACAAAGGGTCCGGGCCGTAAACGAGAAAACCGGCGGCGTCTGTTTTCGGATCCCTCAGGAATCGTTTGGTATCTGCGGCCGACAGCTTCACCCGGTCCACTCGCTTGACGTCAAGATAAGTTGTGCCACCAGTCGGTCGGCAATCTGTGCCAGCATACGTTTTTCGGCATCACCGCGCGCCGCGCCGCTCGCCATTTCTCCCGATCCGGAACTATATGATGCCGATCCACGAATGGTTCCCGAAGAAACTGCCGACACTGCACCCGGAAGCCCTATGTCGTAATGCGCGACGCCATCCAGGGCGGATCGATCAATCCCCCCGGCGCCCGCAACCGATTCCGTACGCTCCGTGATATCGACCCGTACCCGGAGTTGATAATTTGGGTAACCCGGCGTGCCAAGACGCTGCAGCAGGAACTCTTCAAGTATAAAACCGGTACGACCGCCAGCCACCTCGATGGCGAAGCCTTCGTTGAAAGCAGCCGAGGTCGGATTATCTCTCAGGGCAGGCTCAAAACCACAGGCGGCAAGACAAGATGTCAGCGCGAAAACCACCCGCCAGTTTCTAGACAACGACATTGACGATACGTCCCCTGACAATCACCAGACGCCGGGGTGCCGCCCCATTCAAAGCTCTTTGAACAGCGGCGTCCGCAAGGACCCGTCGCTCAATCTCTTCCTGCGATGCATCGCGGTTGACCCGAAACTCAGAGCGGCGTTTACCATTGATTTGAATGGGCATGATGACCGATTCATCCTGCAACAACTGTTGATCAGCGACCGGCCAGTCCTGTTCAACAACAAGTCCTTCATTCCCCAGCTGTTTCCATATTTCCTCGGCGAGATGTGGTGTGACCGGTGACATCAATAATGCCAGAATTCGCATGGCCTCCCGTTTCGCATGGCCTCCGGCATTGGCACGCGATATGGCACTGGCCAATTCATAAAGGCGGGCAACGGGCTTGTTGAAAGCGAATTCTTCAATCCCCTGTGTGACATCGTCAATCACCCGATGGGTGAATGCCTTGAGTTCGTGATCGGACACAGCATCACCCGTCTCTGTACACGCCACCGCCTCGCGGGCCAGCCGCAGAACGCGATACAGGTGACGTGAAGCCGCTTCCACGCCCGCCGTACTCCACTCCACATCCCGCTCGGGAGGCGAATCGGAGATGATGTACCATCGCGCCGTGTCGGCGCCATAGCGCGCGATGAGCTGTTCGGGGTCGACAACATTCTTTTTTGATTTGGACATTTTTGCGGAGGGGATGATCTCCACCGGTTCGCCCGTCGCTTTGATCTTGGCGGTTTTCCCATTCACTTCAACTTCTTCCGGAAGGTGGAAAATGGGCTGTCCGCGCGCATCCCGGGTCTGATAAATTTCATGCAGCACCATACCCTGGGTAAATAGGGCATCGAACGGTTCAATTGACTTTTCTGGCAAATGCCCGGTCAAATGCATCGCCCGGGCAAAGAAGCGGGAATAGAGAAGGTGCAGAATGGCATGTTCGATTCCGCCGACATACTGATCGACATTCATCCAGTATCCGACATCTTCGGCAACGGTTGGGCTGGACGCACGGGGTGCGGTGAACCGGGCGAAATACCATGAACTGTCAACAAAAGTGTCCATGGTGTCAGTTTCGCGCCGCGCTGGGCCCTTGCATTTGGGACAAATGGCCTGTTGCCACGCATGATGTCTCTCAAGCGGGTTCCCCGGCTGGTCAAAAGTCACATCCTCGGGAAGTTTGACGGGAAGATTGGCCTTGGCTTCGGAAACGATCCCACAATGCGGACAATACAGGACTGGAATCGGACAGCCCCAATAACGCTGGCGGCTGATTCCCCAATCGCGCAAACGATACCGCGTGACACCTTCGCCAATACCGTGTTCTTCACAATATCTGATCGCCGCCGATACAGCTGCTTCACACGTTTGTCTGTCACCTCCTGCCACCGGCAGCAAGTAATGAACCATGGTCTGTTTCGACGGCACGAAAGCTTCCGAGGCAACACGCTGGTCCGGCGCATCCGCGGGGACAAACACGTCGACAACCGGAAGATCGTATTTGCGCGAGAATTCGAGGTCGCGCGCATCATGCGCGGGGCAGGAAAAAATCGCGCCAGTCCCATATTCAATCAGGATGAAATTGGCGATCCAGACCGGCAGCTGAATCTCCCTATTGAGAGGGTGGTGCACCCTGATACCGGTATCAATTCCGGTTTTTTCCTCATTTTCGACCACGGCCGCGGACAGGCTGGTTTGGCGACATGTCTTCAGAAATTCCTTGATCTCGGGATTTGCGGCTGCCAATTCAAGAGCCAGCGGATGGTCCGGTGACACGGCAACGCAATTGGCACCGTGAAGCGTGTCTGGGCGGGTGGTGTAGACACGGATGTGCGTATTGGCCAGGCGGTTACCCATACTGTTTTCCGTGATCTCGAAGCCAAGTTCGAGTCCCTCCGACTTTCCGATCCAGTTCTGCTGCATGAGTCGGACCTTTTCGGGCCACTTGTCCAAATCTTCCAGAGCTGACAGAAGTTCATCGGAAAATTCGCTGATTCGAAAAAACCACTGGGGAAGTATCTTGCGTTCAACCGGGGCACCTGAACGCCAGCCTTTTCCATCAATGACCTGTTCGTTGGACAGAACTGTCATGTCGACAGGATCCCAATTCACCGGACCTTCGCCACGGTAAATCAGCCCCTTTTCAAACATGTCAACAAACATGGCCTGTTGCTGTCCATAATATTCCGGATCACAGGTCGCCAACTCACGGCTCCAATCGATGGACAAGCCGAGAGGTTTCATCTGGCGGCGCATGTCGGCAATGTTTTTCCGGGTCCACTGGCCCGGATGCACCCCGTGTTCCATGGCCGCGTTTTCGGCCGGCATGCCGAACGCATCCCAGCCCATTGGATGGAGAATATTGAATCCCCGGGCACGACGATAGCGGGCAACCACATCACCCATTGTGTAATTGCGGACATGCCCCATATGGATCCGCCCCGACGGATAGGGAAACATCTCGAGGATATAATATTTTGGCTTGTCCGCTTGACGATTGGCGCGGAAAAACGCGCCCTTGTCCCACGCCTCCTGCCAGAAGGTTTCAATATCGGTGAGCTTTTGCTCCTGTTGATCTGTCATCACTGATCAGCACATCTGAAAAATCGTCAGAGTCTCTCATCGGCCTGACGGAGTTGCCGGGCACGGGTAAATATGGCGTCCTCAATTCTCTCAATCGTCGCCTCGTCAGCCGGGCCGCGACGGGTGATCAGGGCCACACGCAAGGACCGGGCGGCCAATGCCGGATCACCAACCAGGATTGTGGCACGATATTCAGTTGTTCCGCCGGGAGCCTTGCCCCAACCCGTCACGATCACCCCGGTGAATGGATCCACGGTTTCCAACGGCAGGAAGTCAAGAACTTCCAGCGACGCATTCCAGATATAGCGATTGACCTGAACCGTCACGGACGGATCATTACGATCCTCAAACAGATCCCAAATGGTCTCTCGATCTTCCTCGATTTGCGGCCGCGGCGCATTGTCCTCATTAGCGGAGCACGCCACCAGCAGAGCCAACAATCCCAGCATCGCCAGCAGGCGCGGCATGCTGTATCGCATGTCCATAAAAGTCCCTCCCTCGGATGACCTGACCGTCGTCAACTATCTGTTTGCAATATTGATAACAAGCCCAGTGGGGTGCCGGGTCGGCAGGGCATGACGGCTCCTCGTCCCCAACAGGTCCGGACGTGCACGATCGATGCATTCGGTCCTTCGCACGACCAATTCACTCATGCGGCACAGATCGGTTGCATAACCTTGGTGTCCCCGTGAGTCCCGTTTCAAAACGTTGTCATAAGCCGTCATCGAGGACACCCGCTTTCAGCCATTTATCGATCATGCGGCAGATGACACAGTCCTTGATCCGCAGTTCGAAACCTTCCCGGAAACCCCGGTCAGCCTTCTCGCCTGTTTGGCCATCTGAGCTTGTTTCGTCGACAGAGTCAAAAAGTGCCCCGTCTTCATATCTGTCACGCCTTCAATCCTGTAGATGTGATGTGCCGTTCCGGCGGGCGGGCTGCGCCTTGAACAGACGGAAGTCAGACCCGCTGAACCGCAATGATCAGTGTCACATCATCCTATCCTCCAATCCCAGGCCTTGACCTGACGCAATGGCGGTTCTGGGCAGGATTCTCATTGCAACCCGAATGAAGTTCCACATGTCATGATGCCATACAGCCGATTTGTTCCTGCGTGAATGCTGGCGTAAACATGGGTCATGATGGCAATTGACGACATTCAGCGGCGAATCGCCGCTGCCGAAGAGACTGCAGGACGAGAGCGCGGCTCTGTCTGCTTGTTGGCGATCTCCAAACTCCAGCCGCTGGAGCGTATCAAGACAGTTCTCGCCCACGGTCATCGGCAATTTGGCGAGAATCGGGTTCAAGAGGCGGCAGCGAAATGGCCGAATCTGATCGCTGCCTATCAGGATACCGTCTTGCATCTTGTTGGTCCGTTGCAATCCAACAAGGTCCGGCAAGCGATGCGTTTATTTGCGGCGATTCACTCTGTCGACAGGCAAAAACTGGTGCACCGTATTGATTCGGTGGCACAGGAAATCGGATCTTGCCCGCGTTTGTTCGTACAGGTCAATACCGGTGAGGAGCCGCAGAAGTCCGGGGTGAAGCCCGACGAACTGGATCGCCTTGTCAAGGATATCCGGAATCGCGATCTCCCGCTGGAAGGGTTGATGTGTATCCCGCCGGCACATGACGAGCCCGCTCTCCACTTCGCCCTGCTCGCAGAACTCGCCAGACGTCATGGCCTCACTGGCCTCAGTATGGGAATGAGCGGTGATTTCGAAACCGCAGTGCGTCTCGGGGCCACCCATATTCGCGTTGGAACCGCTGTCTTTGGAGACCGGTCGGGTTGATCCGGAGATGTGTCCCTCCGTCGCAAGGAATTGCGGCGGCATGTCTGCTTGAAAGTGGAAACAGGAGCGGTCAGAATCGTCGGCAAGGTTATCCCGCGGGAAACCCGAAATCATGGTCCGGAAAGGCGCAGTCTTCGACGCGGTGTCCACATCGACTGTCTTGCGCCAATCGCCCAGGCCCGGAAAACGCCCCGTCCCGCGGCGCACCTTTCGTTTAACCGTCAGTGTGAACTGAAATCTCTTGGTGTGCGATCCGAAACATGTCAACTCCTGGGCGACCGTCGCCGGTTTGCAGAACTTTGTTCAGGGCTTCACGGAGGATCTTGCGCATCGAAGATCAGGACATCCCCGATGGCGGCGACACGATCAGACATGTGCGGGCCGACACACGCGCGATGATCCATAAAAGGTCAGAAAATGCGAATGCCACACAGCCCTCTGTTGGCCGCCGGGGGGCACGCCACACATGGATAAAGATCGCTGACCCAACGCCCGCGACCGGTGCATGCCAATTATATGCCACCGGGATGATCAGATCATACTGGTGGTCCTGCCGCCAGAGTCTTTCATGACTCTTGTGGTGGGGGTGGCCCATGGCAATAAAGCGATTGTAGTCGGGGTCAGTCGGATCATCGGACCAGATATCGCGGCGGCGTAGAGGCCTGAAAGAGGGATGTTGCACTGAATTCAACCTGTGAGGGCATGGCGCCGCCCGGCTGCGCGCAGGTCTGAGCCGTGCAAATTGTGCTGGATCTAACCGATCCGGACGATAAAGGATGTCCAATAATTCAAAGCGGCCTGCGGGTGTGGTGCCATCCCCTTCCCGCTTGTCCTGCCGAACACCATTCCGACCCAGTGTACAGGGAAAGATCCGTCCCGCGAAATGCGCAGTCTGGCCGACAATCTTGATATCATCATGGTCGCAATTCACAAAATATGCCCACTCTTGGCCGCCTTGACCGCCAGATAAGACTCATTGAAAGGGTTACAACTGACGACAAGCGGGATTCTCTCAACAACATTGATCCCCTGACTCTGCAGCAACTCCTGTTTTGCCGGATTGTTGGTCATGAGGCGGACCTTGGTGAGACCCAGCTGATGCAGGATCGACGCGCCAATTGAAAAATTCCGTTCATCATCCTCGAACCCGAGTCGATGATTGGCCTCGACGGTATCAAAACCCTGGTCCTGCAAACCGTAAGCGCGCACCTTGTTCAAGAGACCGATGCCGCGACCCTCCTGGTTCAGATACAATAGAACCCCACTACCGGCTTCCTGGAATTTTGCCATGGCCACCTGAAGTTGTTTGCCACAATCACATTTCAGCGAACCGAGCACGTCACCGGTCAAACAGGCGGAATGTAAACGGACCAGGACGGGATGCCGAGGTGTCAGTTGACCAAAAATCACCGCACAATGATCTTCGCTGCCATCAGCAACACGGAAAATATGAATGCGAGAATCGACATGTGCGGCCGTTGGGAGCGAAGCTGAAACCGCCTTGGACAGCCCCACCTCACAACTCGTCAGTTGCCCGTCATCGACTTTGACATGGGTCAGATTCAAAGCCCGGATACATGAATCCGTTGCCGTGAGTGGCCAAGTCAAAACGGCCGGCAAGAGCCGTGCCCGACGCGCCAAATTGACTCCCTCACGACACAGTGGCACAGAACCGCCTCTCAGACTGGTCAGTGGCCCTTTCATCGGAAAATCCAGGTCAGTCGTGGGATCGGCAACTGCACGCACCCAGGAAACCTTCACAGCACGTGGAATGCGAATGCGTGCAATGTCTCCATCATAAATTCTTGCCTTCAGCACAGACGCCCTGCGTTCTGTCAGGACAAGGGCTGCATCTCCTTGTCCAATGGCAGCAGCGATGCGCTCGTCGCTGGCCGACTCGGTCGAAAGCATCGCGAGACTGGCATCATCCGACGACAAGACGATGGGAAGTCCAATGCGCAGGTCGCCCATTGCACGAGCACGCAGTTCTTCTGTGTCAGGGGCATAACTCATATCATTGAACGTCTGCGCATCGTCGGGCGGTGCTGGGTGCTGATCCTGCCATGAAAATTCCAACCGGCAGAAAGCATAGATCAAAACGGAATGAAGTCGCACCCCTATCTTTGTGAATGCGCGGCTGCAAGTCGTATCCATTCTTCATTCTTCAAAATACGGCCAAATGCCAACTCAGAGAGCAAAACAACCCACAATATGGGGATGACCGTCCTGTGCCACAAATTATGTGGCAGTCCGGAATAATTGATGCTAATTCTTGCACCGAGGCAAAAACAAAGGGCAGAAACAATGTTCAGACGACTTTTACTGGTCGTCGTATTGGCTGCTTGTTCAGTCGCTGACTGGAACCCACCGGCCAATCTTGACGACGCCTGTTCGATCATTCAACAGAAACCCAAATGGTATTTTGAAATGCGCAATGTGGAAAGGCGCTGGGATTTGCCGATATCTGTCCAGATGGCCATACTCTGGCAGGAAAGCAAGTTTTCCGCAAACGCCAAAACCCCACGCACCCAGCTCTTCGGTTTCATCCCTTGGAAACGGCAATCTTCCGCCTACGGATTTGCTCAGGTCGTCGACGGAACCTGGGACTGGTACAAGAAGAAGACCGGCAAGAGATTCGTAAGCCGCGCAAATTTCGGAGATGCCGTTGAATTCATGGGCTGGTATAGCGACATCTCGACGCGGCAAAATGGTATCGCCAAGAGCGATGTCCGCAATCAATATCTTGCCTATCATGAAGGGCATGCCGGATATAAACGCCGGTCATACGAGCGCAAACGCTGGCTTGTTGAAGTTGCTGACAAGCTGGTTTCACGGGAAGACATGTATCGACGTCAACTCAGAAGCTGCGTCCTCTGAGACGCAGGTCTTGCGTCGTTTCTGTCTGAGTGTGCAGAATCGAATGGGCAAAACCACGTTACGTTTCTGATTATTGAGGATTCATCTGCCGGGGCGATTTGCAACAAGCGACAAGGCCCGGATCAGGATACCCCCTTGCTTGCCGGTACGGCTTCCTCGGTGCGATTATCGTGACTGGCGCTCAATTTCATGCTGGATACTGAACATTTCTCTTTCGATCACGATATCCTGCACGAAATTCTCAAATATCATGCGCGTTTGCTGTCCAAACTGGTCAATAAAGGTCCAGCCAGCAAGACGGACCGGATCATGCCGAAAAGCCAAGCGAATCAGGATTTTCTCGGATTTATTGGGTCCCCGCAAAGCCACTTCGCTCGAGGCGGCGCCAACCCGGTAATCAACCAGCAAATCCGAATCATCAATGCGGACATTATTTCGCAGCAAATAATAGAGCGGAGTCGTCGCGAGCAGGAAAAATACGGGTTCACTATTCGATTTGAGATCGAAGACTGCCACACGGATGGATTCAGCAATCACCAACCCCGAAGCAGGTGGGTCATATTCGATTCGTGCATATGACGGGCGGCCAAACAAAATATTGCCAGTCGAAATCGTCCCATCGGTATTCAGCTGGCTGAACTGTATCCAACCCTTATCCAGGCTTTCCATATAATCGGCCAGCGTTGTGAGCGTAATCTGGGTCCCGGCCACTTGTGGCTGATCATTTGAATCGGATGGAGTATCGGCCTGTGCCGATGGCAATGATTGGGCGCTATTCTGTGCCACCGCCTGCACGGCACCAAACAACAGGCAGAGCCCGATACATGCGCCAATCATCCGATGGCCAAGGAAAGTCACCATCATGCGGGGCACGACCTTATTCCGGAATGAGAATTTCCCGCTTGCCGACATGGTTTGCTGCACTAATCAGCCCTTCATCTTCCATTCGTTCAACAATTCTTGCCGCCTTGTTGTACCCGATTTCGAGCTTCCTTTGTATATAAGATGTCGAACATTTCCTGTCTCTCTGGACAATTTGTACCGCCCGGCTATACTCGGAGTCGGCATCCTGCGAGTCACCGGCAAGGCCCAGCACCGTATCCACAGCATCGTTTTCAGATCCATCAAGGACCTCGGCCAGATAGTCGGGCTCACCTTGTTGCTTCAAGAAACTCACGACCTGTTCGACCTCTTCATCGGTTACGAAGGGGCCATGAACGCGTCCGATTTGTGACCCCCCGGACATATACAGCATATCCCCTCTGCCGAGAAGTTGCTCAGCCCCCTGCTCACCAAGAATCGTGCGACTATCGATTTTGGACGTGACCTGGAACGACACCCGCGTGGGAAAATTCGCCTTCACCGTTCCGGTGATGACATCCACCGATGGACGCTGGGTTGCCATCACCAGATGAATGCCCGATGCACGCGCCATCTGCGCCAACCGCTGGATACAGGCTTCAATTTCCTTACCCGCCACCATCATCAAATCGGCCATTTCGTCGACGACGACAACGATATAGGGAAGCGTTTCGGGTTCGCGCTCCTCTTCGCAGAAGATCTGATCGCCATTTTCGTCAAATCCATTCGGAAAACGACGGGTTATTTTCTTGCCCTGTCGCAAGGCTTCGCGCATCCGCTCATTGTAACTGGTGAGCTTGCGCACACTGACAGTGCTCATCAGGCGATATCGCTCCTCCATTTCGGCGACCACCCATTTCAATGCAACCACCGCCTTCTTCGGATCGGTCACCACGGGAACCAGCAGATGCGGAATGCCATCATAAACACTCAACTCAAGCATCTTGGGGTCAATCATGATCATTCGACAGTCTTCCGGGGGTAACCGGTAGAGCAAGCTCAGGATCATGGTATTGATGGCCACTGACTTGCCGGACCCGGTGGTCCCCGCGATCAGCAAATGCGGCATCTGCACGAGATCGACAATCTGCGGTTCACCGCCAATATCCTTGCCAAGAGCGATCGCCAGTTCCATGCGGGAATCTCCAAACTCCTTGTCGGCAAGAAGTTCGCGCAAGTAAACTGTCTCCCGCGTTGCATTGGGTAGCTCAATGCCAATGATGTTACGACCGGGCACGGTGGAAATGCGCGCCGAAAAAGCGGTCATATTGCGTGCGATATCATCGGCGAGACCGATGACCCGGCTGGCCTTTAACCCGGCTTCGGGTGTTAACTCATAGAGTGTGACCACGGGGCCCAAGCGGACATTCTTGATGGTTCCATGCACACCGTAATCCTTCAGCACCGATTCAAGCATACGCGCATTTTCCATCAGCGCTTGCGTGCTGAGTGCGGGATGCGCAGGCTCCGTTGACTCCTGCAGCAAGGATAATGGTGGGATTTTATGAACCGTTATCTCATCATCGCCAATCAGTGGCGGTTGATCCTCCCGTAGTGCTGCCCGGCTTCTTGTTCTTTTCCGTGTCTGAGATTTGGGGAGTTCGACGACCGTCAGTTGCTCTTCAATTTCTGCCTCTTCTCTCGTCTCTGCCAGACCCGATCCAAACTCCAGCTGGTCGGTGCCAAGCGTCAAGGTCGGTTCGACAGCGCGTCGCACGGGCATCTCATTGTGGATTTCAGGGAATCGAAAAGAAGGTCTCCAGCGCAATGCTGCGCTGAGAATCTGCATCAATTTCGGCGGAGTTCGCGATACCTCGGGATGGTCAGACCCATGATGATGTGCCCTTGAATCGCATTCATCATTGTCTGTATCCCACGTCTCTTCAATGGTCGGCTCATCACGCACGCGGTGACGCCGAAACAGGTTGAACAATCCTTTCCCGCTCTCGATTTCTGCGGGCGTGTATTCCGGTCGGGTCCGGCTCAGGGAGTGACACACAAACCGGATCACTGTCCCGGTCGAACTGGCAGTGAACAGCAAGATGGCAAGAGTTCCGCGCAGGGTGGCACCATGTGCAATCAGTGCACAGAGTATCAGTGCGGCCATAGCCAGACTTGTGACCGCTTGGGAACTCCCGACAAAGCCAGCCGGCCAACTGTAGGTGAGGGCCCCGAAGATGGCATCTCCAAGCATGCCACCCGCACCGAATCCATGCACCCAGCCCTCTGGATAAGGAAGTCCGGCCGCAACAACTGACGTGATGATGACAAATACGGGCAAAAACATGATGCGCATGGTAAACCGCGCCTGGCCAAAGTGACTGAGATAACGCAGCCCCCAGAGGCAAAAGAAAAACGGAAAACACCAGGTGGCCAAGCCAATGGTCGCCATGAAGACACTGACGACTTCGGCACCAGTTGCACCGGTCAAATTCTGGGTCTGCGCACCGCTGGAGATCAGAAGACCTGAATCTTCTGCCGAATAGGTGCCCACAGCAATCGCTGCAAATGCACCCGCACCGAGCATGAACAAACCCACCAATTCCCTGGCACGCCGTTTCAATGCCAAGCTCATACTTTCATCGATCAGCGACTCGCCTTGCCCCAACTGCTGATACGTCATTGACTTACCTCCTGATCCACTAGATTCCGGCGCGCAGTCGCTCAAGACCGGTGCGGAGATCTTCATCCTCGGCTGTCAAAGCCACACGGATATACTGTTTGCCTGGATTGTTCCCATCGACGTCATGAGCAAAATACTCACCTGGAACAACGCGCAGACCGGATTGGCGCCACAGTTGCCGCGCGACGCGCTCACCATCACCCACATCAAGCCATAGAAACATCCCCGCACGCGGGCTCATATAGCCTTTCCAACCCCCCATGATTTCATCGGCGGCAAGATATCTGTCTTGGAACGCTGCACGGTTATGTTTGACATGCTCCTCGTCACGCCAGGCATATTCTGAAATCATTTGCAGCGGCGTGGGAATCGGCGCACCGCCATACGTGCGGAGTTGTTTGACCGCTGCAATCGAGCCTTTGCCACCTGCGACAAATCCCGAACGCAACCCGGGCAGGCCTGACCGTTTTGACAGTGAGTGAAAAACCACCACTGTCTCGGGATCGGAATTCATCGCGGCAGCGGCTTGGAGAGCGCCCGTAGGCGGCGACATCCGGTAGATTTCAGAGTAACATTCGTCGACCAGAAGTCGGAACCCAAATCGTTCCGCCAGGGCAAGCAATTCCTTCAGATAATCCAGAGACGCCACAGCACCTTGAGGATTCGATGGTGAACATAAAAACACAAGGGATGTCCGGTTGAGAATTGCCGGGGGCAACGCCGCAAAATCCGGCAGAAAGTCTGTCTCCTGCTCAGCAGCAACGAAACAGGGGATGGCGCCAGCGGCAATCGCACCGGCTGCGTAAGCCGGATAGAATGGGTTGGGAATCAAAATATATGGCGCCGACCCGTTTTTTTGCTCGGAACACAGAGCCAGACTCGCATTGAACAATCCTTCACGAGTCCCGTTCAGGCACACGATTCCGCTTTCAGGCTCGACATTGGCCCCGTAACGACGACTGAGCCAGTCTGCAATCGCCTGCAACAATTCTTCTGTACCAAAATTGGGGGGATAGTGCGCAAATCCCGCAACTGCTTCAGCAAGTCTCGGGCCGACCCAATCGGGTAAACCCAGACGTGGCTCTCCAATCGAGAGATCAATCTCTCGATGACCGGATGACTCCCCGTCCAGCAGGCGGCGAAGCCTTGGGAAAGGGTACTCCGGAAGCTGGGATATCCGCTCCGGTAATTCCATTTTCTGCCTCAAAGCGTGGGGTCTTTTGCCTCACTGACTGCCATTCTAGACCCAACAGGGCCCGGAGTCCAGTGGCCCATGATGATTCTCATCAGGCAGTTGTGGCTTGATCTCGAAGAGACCTCCAGAATGTCAACGGCAATACATGACCGCATGACGGGCATCTATTGCCCGGATGGCAAGAACCACGCGGGATGCCGGAATCACTCAATCCCTGTTCGAAAGAATGGTTTCGACGGCATCGCCGATGCGCAGTAGCCGCATCTCGTCATGCCGATGCCCGAGCAACATCAATCCAGTCGATGCGACTCCGGTGGGAATCGTCAGTGCCGGTATATCCATAAGATTGGCAATGCGGGTATGGCCCAGAGCGAGACGATTCTGCTCGACATAGTAACCTTCATCTCTCAGGAGATCTTCCCGCTTCGGCGGCATGTTGGGGCAAGTCGGCACCATGACAGCATCATATCCCACCGTGAACCGGTCAAATTCCCTGCGGGATTGTATGAGGCGGTTCCAGGATTCGAGATATTCGGCGGCGGTGAAGGATTTGCCAGACATGAACCGATCACGGATATTCTCAAACATCTTCTCGGGTGCGGCGGTGATCCGGTCATTCCATTGGCTGTACGCTTCGGCTGTGTAAAGGCAAGGTGCCAACGACAGGGCATCATTGACCATGCCAAGGGAGGTGCTGGTGACCTGCGCGCCAGCAGCTTGCAGTCTGCTGACAGCAGCATCAAACGCCGATGATGGTTCCCTGTCGACCTGTTCCAGACAATCTTCAGCGATCAGGAGTCGCATATCGCGGAGGGCTTCACCAGCCACGAATGGCATCCGTGACTGACCGGACAACGCAACAAACAGAACCGCTGCATCCTCAACAGTCCGGGTCAATGGTCCCACTGTATCGAATTTCGGGCAAAGTGGAACCACGCCTTCCAGCGGCAGAGTCCCACTCGTCGTTTTCAGGCCAACCAGATCGTTCCAGGCCGCCGGAATACGGACTGAGCCGCCGGTATCCGAGCCGATTGCCGCAGCTGCCAGACCGAAAGCAACCGAAGCAGCGGCACCGGACGATGAACCCCCTGCCACTTTGTCCACATCATGGACGCAAGGGGTTGTCGCCGTCATCGGATTCAAACCAAGTCCCGAAAAAGCGAGTTCGCTGAGATGCGTTTTTCCCAAACAGATCAATCCCAGCATACGGCATCGGCGCAAGACTTCCGCATCGCGTTTCGGCACGCGCCCAGCGAGCAGGGCTGAGCCGGCTTCTGTGGCAACATTTGCTGAATCGAACAGATCCTTCCATGACACCGGCACGCCATCGAGAGGCGATTCCCGTAAACCCGAGCGGGCACGCTGCGCCGCTGCCTCGGCCTCCTCCATTGCCCTCTTCTCAGTCAAACGCGCGTAAATCGATGCAGCATGCGGATGATGACGGATTGCCGACAGGAAGGTTTCGGTCAGCGCGCGCGGATCAATTCGTCCGGCTTCAATGCCTCTCCCAAGATCGCAGGCACTCATGTTGAGCCAGATCTCATACGGCATGTCCGGTCCTCAGTGAGCGATCGATGGTGGGCGCATTGATTTCATCTCCAACGGAACTCTATCTTGCAACCAAAACGGGCCGCAAACCCCTCAGGCGAAGTGCGTTCAGCAGGACAGACAAGGACGACAACATCATAGCCATTGCGGCAAAGGCGGGTGACAGCAAGATGCCGAATGCGGGATAGAGCAGCCCGGCAGCAATGGGAACGAGAGCAATATTGTAGCCAAAGGCCCATGCCAGATTCTGGCGGATACTGCGCATCGTGCGCCGGGCGATATGAATGGCATGTACGATACCGGCAAGATCACCGGATACCAACACCACATCAGCCGACTCAATGGCGATATCTGAACCTGTCCCAATAGCAATACCGACATCCGCTGCAGCCAAGGCAGCCGAATCATTGATACCGTCACCAACAAAAGCAACCGGACCGGATTCTTTACTGATTATGGCCAGTTTTTCTGCCTTGTCTGATGGCCACAACTCCGCCGCGATCTCGTCAATACCAACTTCGGAAGCAACGCGATGTGCCGCCTCTCGGCGATCACCGGTCATCATCGAGATTTTGCAGCCCATGCGGGACAAAGCTGCAATCACCTCCTGACTGGAGTGTTTGACTGCATCCTCGATTCCGAAAATCGCGGCAAGTTGATCGTCAACCGCAAGACAAACGATTGTCATTCCCTGTCCAGCAAGTTCCGTGTCCGCCTTGTCCATTCGCGCGATGTCGATTCCGTTGCGTGTCATGAAATGCTTGCTGCCAACGCGAAGGTGATGCCCATCGACTCGTCCCTCTGCGCCCAATCCCGATTGAGCAACGAAATTCTCGACCGGTGACACTTGCAGTCCTTTCACCGCCGCCGCACGACGCAGCGCATCCGCCACCGGATGTTCGGAGCGGTCTTCGACCGAAGCTGCCCATGCAATCACTTCACTCTCGGAATAATCATCATGGATCATTGTCGCGGCCAGTTGTGGTGACCCTGCGGTCAGGGTTCCGGTCTTGTCCAGTACGATCTGGCGGACACTGGCCAGGTATTGCAGTGAGTCACCGCCACGGAAGAGAACACCCATTTCCGCGGCGCGCCCGGTCCCAACCATTACCGAAAGTGGCGTTGCCAATCCCATTGCGCAGGGACAGGCGACAATCAACACCGAAACAGCTGCAACCATCGCATGCGCAATTGCTGCGACACCGCCGACCATCAGCCAGACAATCGCCGTCATAATGGCAATGAACAGAATGATGGGGACAAATCGATAGGTCACGCGGTCAGCAAGCTGCTGTACCGGTAATTTAACTCTCTGTGCGCGTTCGGCCATCTGTACAATTTGTGAAAGGACCGTATCCCGTCCGACCTTCTGGACAATCATGGTGAGACCGCCGGATCCATTGACCGTGCCGCCGGTCACAGAATCACCGGGAGATTTTTTGATCGGAAACGGCTCACCGGATAACATGCTCTCGTCAACTTCGCTGATGCCCTCCTCGATGATCCCGTCCGCGGGTAATCTCTCGCCCGGACGTATCACCACCCGATCACCGACCTGCAATTTCTCAATCGGAATGTCCTGGGTGGCACCCGCCTTCAACAGACGTGCAGTCTTGACCTGTAATCCTGCAAGTGCCTGAATCGCACTGTTAGCCTTTGACTTGGCACGTGCTTCGAGAAGCCGACCGATCAGGACCAGCAGAATGATTGCCGCCGCCGCCTCAAAATAGACCTGGCGCGCCACCTCCGGCAACAGGTCAGGCAAAAGGGTGACAATTGACGAATAGATCCAGGCAGAGCCAGCGCCGATCGCAATGAGACTGTTGGTATCGGGCTTGCCGCGCAGCAAGGCGGAGAGCCCCTGCCAAAACAATCCGCGACCTGGCCCGATGACAAGAGCCGTAGTCGCTGCCAGCTGCAGGAGCCAGAAATTCGTTAGGCCCAAAGTCAGATCGATCACTTCCCGCATCGCAATAGAAACATGCTGGCCCATTTCCAGAACGATAACCGGCAATGCCAACAGCAATGCCCAGAGCACACGCTGACCATCGCTCGCGCGCGGTGCTGCACGATCCTCTGCCAGGGCAATCTGGGTCGAATGGCCCGCCTTTTCCAGTATGTCCATTAAGGGCAAGAGATCCGCCGCACGATCAATGATCTTGACCAGAACCGTTTTTGCTCCTGCTGCGAAGCGCATATCAAGAACTCCCGGCACTTCGGCCAATCGTTCAATCTCGGCTGGTTTCAACGCCGATTGCAGCTTGATCTCAACTTCATGGGTTTGCGGCGCATATCCCGCCTTTTCGAGTCGCGCCGCCACCTGCCTGATTTGCGCGGCATTATCTGCGCTCAGCCAAACAGTTTCGCAAGCCAGGCTGACGGACACTTCTGAAATGCCCGGTGCAGCAGAGACTGTCTGCTCCACCCGTCCCACGCAACTTGAACATGACATACCGGAAACGGGGATTGAAACCTGCACCATGTGTGCTGCCTATCATGAATCGGGCAATACGGATATCGCGTGAGGGACTCACCGGATATTCAGACAATCCTTTTGACTTCTGTACAGAAAATTGCAACTGCAATCAGGTACGAATCGACTGATCATCGGATGATCTCAGACGATCATCGTCAGATGACTGTTCAGAGGCATACTGAAATGGTCTTTCGGAGACATACAACAACGGAGTGATGATCAATGGAAGGGCCAGGATCGGTTGAGACAGCGTCATTCAGGCAGGCAACAAACCCATTGCGGCAATTCCTTCACCGCCGCTGACAGGGCGAACCACGACGTGATCATGAGCGTGATTGATCCTTGTCCCGTCATCATGCGTGGGTTTCCGTATGAAGGTTGACCATGACATCATCATCGCTGGCGGTGGGCTCGTTGGCATGGCATTTGCGCTGGTCGCCGCAAAAGAGAATTTTCGTGTCCTTGTTGCGGATGACTCACCCGCCGCCATCAATCGCGTGTTTGATGGACGGGCTTTTGCACTGACTTTGTCCTCTTGTCGGCTGCTCGGCAGTCTCGGCATGTCCGATTTTCTGCGAACCAAATGTCAGGAAATTCGTGCGATTCGTATTTCTGAGGGATCCGCATATGGGGGGGCTGACCCTGTTGCCCTTGGATTTGACTCGGCAGAAATCGAAACCGGACCGATGGGGCTTATGGTCGAAGACAGGCATCTGCACGCAACGCTGCGTCAGTGCGTGGAGTCTTGCACAGACCGGATCAGGTGGCTTTCGCGCCGTCTCACAGAGGTCAAACTTGAAGATTTCTGTGTCAAGGCAACCGATTCACACGGCAACCTCCACGCGGCGCGCATGATCGTTGGCTGCGACGGTCGTGACAGTCTTGTTGCCAGAGCTGCCGGAATGACTTGGAATGAGAAGGAATATCATCAGTCGGGGTTGGTCTGTGCCGTCCGTCATGAGAAACCGCACGAAGGCATCGCCCGCCAGTTCTTTATGCCGAGCGGCCCATTGGCCATCCTGCCGCTGACCGGCAACCGCTCTTCATTGGTCTGGACGATGCATCATCCCGAGGGTAAGAGATTGGCATCGCTTGGCGATGATGACTTCCTGCGGGCGTTGCGTGCCCCCTTCGGCGATTGCCTTGGTGACATTTCCCTGATCGGAACCCGTGCGAGCTTCCCACTCACGCTGTCGCTCGCCACGCATCTCGTCGCGCCGCGTGCTGCGCTTCTTGGTGATTCGGCACACGGTCTTCACCCGCTTGCCGGCCAAAATCTCAATCTTGGATTACGTGATGTCGCCTCACTGGCCGAGATCCTTGGAACGGCGGCGCGCCGGGGCGAAGATATCGGCGCGATCAATGTCATGGAACGTTTTCAACGCTGGCGGCGTTTTGATATTGCGGCCTTTGCCGTTGTGACGGATGGATTCAACTGGCTATTCTCCAATGCTGATCCGACGCTACGCATGTTGCGAACTGGTGGAATGGCCGCCCTGCAGAGACTCCCCGCCGTCCGACGATCAATCATTCGGGCCGCCGCAGGCCTGCATGCGGACCTGCCAAAAGCCATGGAAGGGCAGTCCTTCTAACCGGATATTCTCAAGATACCGTTTTTGTTCAAGGTTTCGGTCATGCCGGCAACAGGCACCGGGGAGAGCAGAAGATCAGTCGAGTTGCCGGGCTTCGCTCTCAAGCATGATGGGGACACCGTCGCGGATCGGATAGGCCAATTTCGCAGCTTTCGAAATCAACTCGCCTGCCGCACGGTCATAGGTGAGCGGCGCGTGGGTCACCGGACACACCAGGGCTTCGAGCATCCGCCCGCTGATTTCGCGTTCTGAACTCATTGGAGTCTCTGCGAGCCTCCTTCAACACCAGATATCTGCATCAGAGCGACCAGCGCAGCGCGCCGCTCATCCAGCGACCTTGTTTCCAGAAGTGCCTGCCGGTCCGCTGCTGAGAACTTGCCATGCATCGCGACGAAATTAATCAGAAGCTCATCATCTGAATCCGCAAAGTCATTACAAAATCCGGCCATGCCCGCCGCCGAAAAATGTCGGTTTGCCAGTTCAACAAATTGCGCCTTGTCAGACATGCCGCAACCGGATTCCGGCTCCAAATCGCCCGCAAACTCGGCCCACTTGACCTCGGCCTGGGAAAACGGCTCAAATCCCGAAATCCGCCGCACCAGCCGGAATCGGGAAAAGCCCATCAAACACGCTGAATGAACATTGTCATTCTGGACATCAACACCCTCAATCTGCGCTGCACAACCGACAGAATAGAGCGTACCTTTTGAATCTCTGGGTTGAATGACTCCGATCACCCCTTGTTCAGTTGTCGAGACTCGTTCAAATAAAGGGATGTCCGTCGGACGTACAATGGCAAACATGACAGCAGAGCGCGGGTAGAGCGTAAATTCAGCCACCTCCATGATCGGAATGGTATTCGGGAGATCTGCCAGTGAAACCATTTCGCTCACTCCGATCAGATTGGGTCCAGAAACAGTTACGAGAATATCATTGAGGAAAACTGACGGCGACCCTTGAGGGCCACAGGATCATTTGGCTTCAGACTGTCGAGAATCGTCATCAATTGTTCGCGCGCGGCACCGTCCTTCCATTCCCGATCACGCCGAAAAAGTTCCAGCAATTCTTCAATCGCCTCCGCGTTGTGCCCATTGGCGTGAAGCGCAAGTGACAGTTGCAGACGCGATTCATGATCATTCGGATCGGTTGAAACCTTCGCACGCAGTTCGTCGACCGGGCCGGTATTCGCTGCCCGGAGAGCCAGACTCACCGCCGAACGCGCTGCCGCAACTTCCCGCGATTCAGAGATTTCTTCGGGCGCGGACTTGATTATGGCTTCGGCCGAGTCAACATTCCCGAGGGCCAGATAGGCGCGTGCCATACCACCGAGCGCAGCGGCGTTGTCGGGAACCTGCGAGAGAATGGATGCGAACTGCTGCGCCGCATCGACTGCGGCGCCCGCATCCAGAAGCTTCTCAGCCTCTTCAAGTGCCTCGGGAATGCCATCACCCTTGCCGAGCTTTGCCAATTGACTCAGGAACCTGTTGATCTGCGAAGGCGGCTGTGCCCCTGCGAAACCGTCGACAGGTCGACCATCAGCAAAACCGAATACCATTGGCACAGATTGGACGCCAAGTTGAGCAACGAGTGACTGGCACTTGTCTGCATCGAACTTCACCAGTGTGACCGTGCCTGCGCGTTCCGCAACCGCCCGTTCAAGCTGCGGCCCGAATGTCTTGCAGGGACCGCACCAGGATGCGCTGAAATACGCAACAACCGGAACTGACTTGCTGGCCTCCATGACATCGGCGGCAAACGACGATTCGGTCCCTTGTTTCACGACTGCAGCGGCGGTGCCGTTCCTTTGATTCATCTCAAGCATGGAAAATCACCGTTTCATGTTTCTGGCTGTCAATAATTGCTCCAAACTGAATGTCCAAACGCGCCGACAACCTCGTTTATAAGTCAAATTCAGCAATGACCGGCACATGGTCTGATGGTCTCTCCCAACCGCGTACCGATCGCAGGATGCGCGAACAGTGATGATCGCGGACCAGGTCCGGCGTTGCCCAAATATGATCAAGACGACGGCCCTTGTCGGCGGCATCCCAGTCAGGTGACCGATACGACCACCAGGAATAGAGTTTTCCGTGCGGTATGTCAGCACGTACAATATCGGTC
This sequence comes from Paracoccaceae bacterium, assembly GCA_026709265.1. GTDB lineage: Bacteria > Pseudomonadota > Alphaproteobacteria > Rhodobacterales > Rhodobacteraceae > JAPOXR01. The sequence continues at coordinate 29,090 of JAPOTI010000055.1, forward strand.
CAGTTACCCCCTTCGATAACCGAGTTCAACAGATCGACTTCGACCGGCGTGTGACTCACAACATTCAGGAGTTGGCGGTGCGACCAGACATCATCTTCCTGCGGTGCGATATTCAAGTCGCCAACCAGAATTTTCCTTGTGGGTTGCTCTTGACGGCTCCAATCCCGCATGGCCCTCACATAATCAAGTTTTTCACCAAATTTCGGATTCGTGACGGGGTCAGGCTCGTAACCACCAGCCGGCACATAAAAGTTCTCAATGATAATGCCGTTATCCAGTTGCACTGCGACATGGCGGGCAGATCCGTTGCCGAGCATGTCTTTTGATCCCATATCCGTAATCGGAATCCGCGAGAAGACTGCGACACCGTTATAGGCCTTCTGGCCTCGTAACACAGACTGATCGTAGCCCATCTCGGCAAACGCCGAGCAGGCAATCTTGTCCGCGGGAGACTTCAACTCCTGCAAGCAGAGAATATCGGGGCGTTCACTTCGCAAGAAACGCGCAATCAATTCCATACGTATCCGCACCGAGTTGATGTTCCAGGTTGCAATCGAAAATCTCAATTCACCCCTCCACGCATTAATTTATCGCGCAATGGGACAGACGATGTCCGGCACGTGACCGGACAGATTTGCCGCTGGGCCGCACAGGTTTCTCTGAATGTCCCGCTGGACAGAATGGAGGGTTTGCCCATTGCAAATCCTGTCATTTCTTCACCTCGTGACAAGGTGAATGGGTGTCCCCTTTGGCATCGAGACTGTAGCCGTCATCATGCGTCATGATAAAATTGACCCCGGAACACAGACTTCGCAGCTTGATCCGCAGGCGGTGAATATGAACCTGCACGGTGGCGGTGTCCACAGATGCTTCATATCCCCAGACATCCTTGAGGAGCATGTCACGGCTGACAGGATTTCCCGACGCGCGGTACAGGCGATGCAGCAGCCGGGATTCCAGATCCGACAATGCGCTTTGCATTCCATCATCGTTCCTGAGCAGGTTTTCAGCTGACAGGAAAGTTAAACTGCCAATGGGTAAAGGTTCATGCGCCCGCCATTGACGATCGCGCACCTGCAGACGCATCATGGCGATCAGGTCACGAATCCTGAACGGTTGGCGGAGGATCACATCAGCAAGGGCCTCGAGTTCTCCTATTTCCTCCCCTTTCGAATGGTCGCTGGTCAGGATCACGAGTGACGAGTGTGGCAGCTCGGCGCGGTAATGTTGACACCGCACAAAAACTGATTGCCGATCATGCGAATCCCGATGCAACAGGATCACCGCAGGTGGCTGGTGCTTCACCAGTGACTCCTGAATTTCGAATTCGTCGCTCTGCGACAGCAAATCTGTCAGGGCTTCGACAAGTCTATTGTCGTGGGTGTCGACGAATATGCCGGTACGGTTGCGCCTCAATGAAACAGGCCTCGAAAGCTGTGAAATCGCGTCTTCATCACCGTTCATCAAACCTGATCAGGTGCAACCCCCGATGGTCTCTCATCTATCGGACCATGGCCGCTGTATTGCCGCCATCCACTGTCAGGATCGCGCCACTGGTCTTGCGCGCCATGACAAGATGAAGAAACGCCGCGGCCACATCCTCGGCCATCACTTCTCTCTTCAACAAGTTGCCACGCATGTAATCTTCCGGGCTGATGCCACGAGAAGCGGCGCGCTCGACAACGAAAGCGTCGGTGAGAAGATTGGTTCGAATGCGGTCAGCATTGACAGCATTGGAAGTAATACCCGATGCTCCAAACTCAATCGCATACTGGCGGACAAGCGCCAGAAGCGCCGCTTTGGAAGTGCCGTAGGGACCCAGTCCCGGGCCCGGATTGAGTGCCTGTTTACTCACATTGAATGCCAGGGCTCCCCCGGTATCCTGTAGCTGCATGATCTCCACACAGGCGCGCGCCATGTAATGGTGGCTCCAAAAGTTCAGTTCATGTGCACGCCGGAAGTCCGCGTCTGCAACCTGAAGCAGATTGCCCTGTACAGCCGCCCCGGCATTCGACACCAGAATATCGACGCCACCGAAAGTCTCAGCGACTCGGCGCACAGCTGATCGCACGGCCGCGCTATCCGTCACATCGCATGTAAATTCCTTGCCACCCACTTCATCGCTTGCTGCCTTGAGGCGCGCGCCATCGATATCGAACATTGCCACCTCGGCACCTTCTCCTCTCAGGGCCCTGGCAGTTGCGAGACCAAGACCACTGGCTGCACCTGTGACAATGGCGACTTGCCGATGCAGGGGTTTCTCCGCAACCGTCGCCAGCTTGGCTTGTTCGAGCGACCAATATTCCATGTCGAACAAATCATTCTCGGAAAGTGCTTCGAATCTGCCAAATCCCTCGGCACGCGTTATGACATCGACTGTAGCTTCACCGACATCGGCCGCGACCGCTGCTTCACGTGCGGTCCGGCCCACACCGAACAGGCCTGAACCCGGCACATAAACAATTCTGGGTACGGGATCGAGTTGGGTCAGTCCGCTCCCCACACGCCTGTTGTTGCGGTGAAAATAATCGACGTAAGCAGAAGTGAAATCGGCGGTTGCACGGCGGAGACCCGCAGCAAAACTCTCCAGATCGTCGGCCAGGGGGACCGACGTGACCATTCCAAATCGTTTGATACGGATCACGTGATCGGGCGTTGCATTCCCCCGTGAAGAATAATCGGTGAGTGCCTGGCCATCGACAAAATGCCGAACGGAATCAGAATTGCGGTGATCAAGTATCCATCGGTCGGGGCATTTTTCAGCCGGTGTATCGCCTGCCAAGGCCCCCCGCAGGATGGGCGCGATATCTGCCAAATCAGCAATTTTTCCTGGTAATTCACGGCATCCGAAGGGACGTGACTTGCCACTGGCGAGGCGTCTCTCTGCTGTATCCACCATCGCGATCATGGCTTCGTAGGATTGACGCGGGTCATCATCAAAAGTGAAGATTCCATGATTCATGAGAATCATGCTTTCAACCTTCGTCGCCACACCAAGAAGGCGTGCGCATTCTTTCGCGAGAGTGAAACCGGGAAAGACATAGGGCACGATCAGGGCATCCTGAAAAAGATCGCGTATCAGCTCTTCGCCATTCGGCTGGTTGGTCAGTGCAACAATGGCATTGGCATGCGTGTGGTCGACGAATTTGTGTGGAATAATCGCGTGCAGTACCGCTTCAACCGATGGATTTGGTGCGTATGGATCGAGAAGCATCCGGCGTTGAGCAGCGACCAGTTCAGCGTCACTCAGGGTCTCGAGTTGTGCAAGACTGGCAAGCGGTGCCAATTCGACCGCTGGCAGCCCTGCTGGCTCAATCGTCGCCATATCCCAGCCTGAACCTTTGACACACAGCACATCGAGACTCTTGCCGAAAGTATCAGTCATCGATGTCTTCACCGAACTGTTGCCGCCGCCATGCAGCACGAGAGCGGGATCCTGACCGAGGAGACGCGTGGTGTAGGTCCGGACCGCAAGATCCGCCGACACGCCCTCGCCGGCATAATGTGAAATCAATGAGTCGTGTTCAGCTTGGTCCCAGCGTGACTGCATGATTGCCCCCGAATGATATGGCTATGTGATCCCGGAATGCGTTGACATACAGCCATCGATCCTTGGTGTCGTTATCGTGGTACGGGCATCGCCCCCGCAGGTCAAACCTGTCCGCGACAGGGGTGCGGGGTTTCAATAGCCTTGCCGTGTCGGTGTCAGGCAAATCTCCTGGACCAGGGCGCGTTGCGGCAATCGGTAGGCATCGTGGATCAGTTGCGCAACGATATCGGCGCCGATGCCGCCGCCCATCTTGGCCTTGCCTTCATTGTAGGCCGCCAGGGTCTCCTTGTCCCGCACCCCCGACAGGAGCTCGGTGTCAATCACCCCCGGTGACACCACCAGGACCCGCACATCATACGCCGAAAGATAGGCGCGCAAGGATTCCCCCACCGCATGCACGAAAAACTTCGTCCCGCAATACACGGTATGATCCGGATAGACCTTGCGCCCGGCAATCGAACTCATCAGGATCAGGGTCCCCGTGCGGCGCTCCATCATCCCCGGCATGACGGCATGCACCGTGTTCATCACCCCCTTGGTATTGATATCAATCATCTCATCCCACTCTTCGGGCGGTTGACGGCCAATGTCGGCAAACCGACCCACACCGGCATTGGCGAACATCATGTCGGTGGGCCCAAACCGGTCTTCTGCCGCGGCGACCGCCTGTCGGATCTGGTCGCGATCACGGACATCAACCGCACAACAAAGCGCATCGGGAAGATTCATCGCCTGCATGCGATCCAACCGCCGCGCCATCAACAAAACAGGATGCCCGGCAGCGGAAAACTCCCGCGCCGTGGCCGCGCCAATACCAGAACTCGCGCCGGTAATGGCCACCAGGGGTTTGCTCATACTCTCCACACCTTCCCTTCTCATCCCGCACCCGCCCAATCACCTCAGGCACGCACCGCACCATTACACGCTATCGGACAGACCACGTCAATCACATCCTGCACTCCACCCTCAAACATCATCAACGCCATCAACCTGACCACACACAAACCGAATCCTGTGGGTATCAGACGGCATAAACCTGTCAATCCGCGTTCAAGTCTCGAGTACTGGACAATGATTCAGCCACGTGACCCAATCGGCGAATGACCTGGCGTCGAAGACAGCACAAATGATGTCGTACACAGCCAGATAAGTCTCCTGCCTCCCCTCCTGCCAAAGTCGATCCCGCAAACCGATCGACAAACCGAAGAACCCTGACCATGAAGCCTGATGTATTGGATAGCCGACTGACCCCCGACATCAACTCAAAAAGTGGATCGTCACCGACCGTGCCAAAGGAATCACTGTGACTCAAACTGCCCTGACAACGCTGTCCCCCGTTTGCCAATCAACTGGCATTCCATGGGTTCAAACTGTCTACTGTGGGCCCGCAAGATAGGGTTCATGTTCACGGATATCTCGGGATCCAGATGGTCTGCAAAAAAACAGAGGTGCGAAGTTGAATGACCAATTGTTGCGCGTCACCGACCGGATTCGATCTTCGATCGGAGGGAGAACAAGAAGTTCCTGATGGATGGCTGCAACAATGCATGCGCGAGAATAGGCAGAGAAAAACGGTGCATTCATCGCCCGTGATGACCATTAGACTCAATTACATTTCTGGAAACGGCGCGCGCCGGTTATCCGCTTGCTGTGGCGCACAAGGCGCTGGCCGGTTGGACCTCGACAAAAGGCCAAGGACAGACTGTCTTGCGCGATCGCTGATTGCCTTTCCCAAATTCCACCTGCCGATCAATGAGAAATTTCGTATCAATCCGCCTTGCGCAAATCAGGGGAGACCCATCGCCACCTCCTGCAGTTTGACGACAATTCTCATTTTTTGTAAAGGCATGCCTTGACCCTGTTTGGAAAACCATGTCATGCGCGATGAGGTTCTTTCGAAGACTTTTCAGCAAATGTCCCTGATGCGACTGGTCTTTGACAGCTCCCGTCTGAACTCATCCCGTTTGCACCCATACAAAAACTGCGTGGAAAAGAGTGTCGGCTAGTCTGCAAGCTGTCCGCGTGCTTGACTTCACGCAAATGATGCTGGGGCCACTGGCAACCCAGACCCTTGCCGATCTCGGCGCTGACGTTGTCAAGGTGGAAAGACCCGGCACCGGCGACTGGATGCGCGGGATGCCCATGCTCGGCGAATTGGTCGGTAAGGATTCATCTGCATTTCATGCATTCAACCGAAACAAACGCTCGATCGCCGTTGATCTCAAACATCCTTTGGGAAAGGATCTCCTGCTCGAGATTGCTCCGGAATTCGACGTGGTGACAGAAAATTTCCGCGCAGGAGTCATGGACAAGCTGGGACTGGGCTATGAGGATTTCAAGTCAAGAAACCCGGCAATCATCTATGCATCAGGCTCCGGCTGGGGACGCAATTCCAAACTGGCCAAACAGAATTGGCCCGGCCAGGATCTGCTGATTCAAGCGATGTCGGGTGTGATGTACAATACCGGAAAACAGAACGATCAACCCACGCCGTGCGGCACACCGATTGCTGATTTTGCGGCTTCACAATCGATGGCCATAGGAATCCTTGCCGCGCTGATTGCACGAAGCAATAATGGTGTTGGTCAAAGGGTCGAGGTTGATCTCTTCTCATCGACGTTGAACGCGATGGCGCAGGAGAATTTTGCAGTTCTTAATCAGAATGTGGAATTCAACCGTTCCGAATCAGGCCTCGCCACACCATGGAATGATGCGCCCTACGGCGCACATCCGACTGCCGATGGTTTCGTGGTGATTGCCATGTGTGCGCTGCAGATTCTCGGCGAATTGCTTGACGATCACACGATTGCCACGTTGCACGGATTTGAGGATCGCGACGAAATCAAACGTCGTATCGATTCGCGAACCTCAGCCATGTCCAGTTCCGAACTTCTGACCTTACTCAGAGAACGCGACATCTGGTGTGCACCCGTCAAGACGTCCAATCAGATCATGCAGGAATTGACCGAGGAGGAATCCGACCTGCTGATCCATCTTGAACATCCAGAAGCCGGGATGATCTCGGCAATTGGCTGTCCGATCTCCCTGTCTGCTGCCCCTGAGATGCCCAAAATCCCCCCACCTCAAGTGGGGCAGCATACCAAAGATGTCCTGGAACCATTGGTTGGCGCGAACCGTCTTGCCGAACTTCGCCGGGAAAATGTCGTCGTATGACTGAAACACGAATTCATACCAATCTTGTGGCAACGGATCGCGGTGCCGTGGTTGAATTGCGGATCGATCGACCAGAAGCTCTCGGTGCCCTCAATTTCGAGATCATGGATGAGATCGCTCAATTCACCCAGTCCCTGACGCACAATCGAGACTGCCGCGTATTGATCATGACCGGCACCGGAAAAGGATTCGTCGCTGGTGCCGACATCGTGGGATACCAGGGAATTTCCCAGATTGAGTTTGACAGGTTTCAAAGAAAATCACGCAAAACATTCGACGCAATCGCTGCCCTGGATCAAATCACGATCTGCGCGGTCAACGGCTATGCGCTTGGTGGCGGACTGGAGCTCGCCCTCTGTTGCGACTTTATTCTGCTGTCCGAGAAAGCCAAGTTGGGCCTTCCCGAAATCAAGCTTGGCCTGTTGCCGGGAGGAGGCGGTACACAGCGTCTGTCACGACTGATCGGCCCGATGCGGACAAAGGAAATCCTGCTGACTGGACGTTTTCTTTCGGCACGCGAGGCGGTTGATCTTGGCATTGCCCTCAAGTCGCTTCAGCCAGATGAACTTCTGGCTTCTGCACGAGAATTTGCCGATACGCTGGCCGCGCAGGCCCCGATCGCACTGTCCGAGGGCAAGCGCATCATTGATGATAGTGCTGATACGTCCCTTGCCAACGGCCTGACATTTGAGCAGCGCGTATTGGGCGCCCTGTTTGCGACCGAGGATGCCAAGGAAGGAATTGACGCCTTTCTCTCGAAACGAAATCCAAACTTTGTGGGCAGGTAGGGGAATTGGGATGAATCACACTGCCATCAGCTATCGCTCCGCACCGTTTTCAACTGTCACGATGGGATTGCCGGGCGATCATGAAGGCAAGACAGCAACACGGACATTCTTTGTCCAGGGCGACACGCATCTTGCCCTAATCGACAGCGGATTATTTGCCGGATATTCAACGCTGGAAGCCGCGTTTGATGAACTCGGCCTCAGGAAGACGGATCTGGATTACCTGTTGGTCACGCATGAACATATGGACCATGTCGGCAATAACGGCCCCCTCAAGCGTGATACGGGTTGCAAGATTATCGGTCACAAGGCCAGAGCCGATCGAGTTGCTGACAATTATCTGAATGCCAAATCAATCGTGCATGCCTTTCCCGAGGGCGAAGTTTTCGACCTCAATTCCGAATATCTTGACTGGATGGCTCCCTTCGAGGGTCCGCTGGATGAATTTATCGCGGACGGAGACCTGATTGATCTCGGTGGCGGCGTCAGACTTGAAACAATCGAATGTTTTGGGCATTCAATGGCCGAAATCGGGTTTTTTGAACATTCAAGCCGGACGCTTGTCATCGCCGACCCGCTTTTGCCCTGGTTCAACCCGGTCCTTTATCTCTATGAAAACCCGGTGGCGATGCGTGCGACTTTTGACAAGCTGGACCAATTCCTTACGGAGCGCGCGGTTGAAACGGTGTTGTTGGCACATGAAGAACCCCGATCAGCAGCATCGGCGCGCGAGCTGATTTCAGACTGTCGGGGTCGAGTCGACGCCATCGAGAGATCAATGTTACGCCGTATCCGCGAAAGAGCGGGAATCACGCGCGCTGAATTGCGCGATGATGTCTGTGATGAATTCGAGAAGGTGCGCGAGTGGCGGGCCCTTGTTTCAATTGATGCAAGCCTTCGCTCATTCGCACAACAGGGAATCATTCATGCCGATGGAAGCGGCTGGATCGCTGACTAGCAGGGAAAATCTCCGCGTCACCGTGCTGGGCGCTGGCACCATGGGCGCACAGATCGCGTTGTCGCTTGCCCTGGGCCACGCTGATGTCCGTCTCTGGGCACGGCGGAAAGAAAGCCTCGAAGAGGCAATGATACGCATTGACGCTGCCATTGATACATTGGCGGACAACGGACTGGCCCCGCCAGATGCCAAGAGCGCAATCTTTCCAAGAATATTACCGGTGTTTGACTTCGATCATGCCATTTCAGGACGTGCTTTCATCATCGAAGCCATTGCCGAAGATCTGTCGCAAAAGCAGGCTGTGCTGCAACGGGCGGAGAGCGACAATGACGCTGTCCTGTCGTCAACCACCTCAGCCATCAGCCCGACAGATCTGCAGTCTCAACTCAGGGAACCGCGTCGTTTTTGCGTGGCGCATTTTGCCCAGCCAGCTCATCTGGTGCAGATTGTCGAAGTTGTCCCGGGCCGTCAGACATCAGAAGAAACCACTGAATTTACCGTTAATCTTCTCGACAGGATAGGCAAGACTCCTGTTCTCTGTCCCGACATTCCGGGATTTCTCTGGGCACGAATCCAACATGCTGTCCTGCGCGAGTTCGTCTCGCTCGTGGGCAAAGGGCTCGTGACACCACAAGCCTGCGACAAGATCCTGAAACAGGGATATGCTTCCAGGCTCCCGGCAATGGGGGCATTCGAACATGCTGACCTCGCCGGATTTGATCTCATGAACAGTGCCGCGGCCAAGGCAGTCTGGGCGGATCTTTCCAATGCAAGTGATCCGGCGGAGACACCGCTCGGCAAACTCTTTGCCGAAGGACATCTGGGGATGAAAAGCGGGAGTGGCTTTTACGAATGGGACCGGAAAGACGTCGTCGCTTTCGAGCAGCAAAGGGATCAGGAAATCATCCGGCGAACCAAGTTGCAACGCGGCGGTGAGGTCGTATTATGACGGCGCATGATTTACGAAACGGCGACGGAAGCAAAAATGACGGGCGTTAAGCTGTCTGGAGTCACCAAGTCGTTCGGGGAAACAATTGTGATCCCGATGATGGATTTGCAATTTGATGAAGGTGAATTTGTCGTTATCGTCGGACCTTCAGGCTGCGGAAAATCAACCACATTGCGAATGATTGCCGGTCTGGAACCCGTTTCATCGGGGCAAATTTTCATTGGCGGCAAGGATGTGACCTGGTCGGTGCCGAAGGAACGCGACATTGCAATGGTCTTTCAATCCTACGCGCTGTACCCGCATATGGATGTATCCGGCAATATGTCCTTCGCCCTGAGGCTGGCAGGCCGCCCCAAAGCGGAAGTGAAACAACGGGTACGTAGGGCGGCAGAGATGTTGGAATTGACCGAATATCTTGACCGTCGGCCGCGTGATCTTTCAGGTGGCCAGCGTCAGCGTGTGGCGATGGGGCGGGCCATTGTTCGTGATGCCTATTGTTTCCTGTTTGATGAACCGCTCTCCAATCTTGACGCCAAGCTGCGATCAACCATGCGCACAGAATTGGCAATTTTGCACAAGCGTCTTAAGCGGACAATGATCTATGTCACACATGACCAGATTGAGGCAATGACCATGGCTGACCGGATCGTGATCATGGATCGGGGCATTATTCAACAGGTCGGCACACCGCGAGATGTCTACAACACACCTGTCAACCGGTTTGTTGCCGGGTTTATTGGTTCGCCGTCAATGAACTTCCTTGAGGCGGAACTAACGGGCTCTGATCGCCCCCGCGTTCAGGGCAAGGGTTTTGATATCCCGCTCAATCCACGTCTCAGCGCAACCGCCTCTCAACATTCAGCGCGTGATGTCATCATCGGGCTGCGACCGGAACATTTTTCCGTCAAGGGTGCCGGCGGGTCCCGATCTTCACTCTTTGCTCCCGTTGATCTCAAAGTCGAGGTTGCCGAATATATTGGCTCAAGTCAGTTTCTCGCGGCCCGCATCGATGATCAACCGGTGACCGCCTCTATTGAGGTTGGCCCCGATAGTGCGCCGCTGGAGAGCGGCGAATACCTTTTCGATACGAACAGAATGTATCTGTTTGACCGAAAAACAGGCACGGCGATCGCCTGATCAACCCAAGATCCGCCAGAGGAGAAAAATATGAATCTTATGAACTGGAAAAACAGGCTCGCTGCTGTGACAACAGGTGCGGCCCTGGCAATGGCCGGCCCGGCATTAGCCAACCCTTATGAGAAATATGCAGGAACCACGTTGGTCATCAGCTGGCCAGCACTTGCGCATTTCAATGCTGCCGAAGGGCTGCTTGAAGAATTCACGGAGGAAACCGGAATTGAGGTCGAAGTCGACGCTCTGCAATATCTGAAGCTGCGCGATCGACAACTTCTGGAGATGTCGAAAGACGAAGGCGAATATGACATCGTGTCTTGGGTCGTCATGTGGAAGGGTGAATATGTGTCGAAAGGACTGCTGACACCACTGTCACAATTCTTCACCAATGGTGCTCTCGTCGACCCGGAATTTAACATTGACGATATTGCTGACGCCTATCTGCAAAATGGTGGAGTCGTGGGTGGCCAGAAAGGGTATTTGCCCGGCAAGTCAGGTGGGCTCTATGGCCTCCCCTTCGGGGCTGAAACCTCCATCCTTGCATATCGCAAAGACATTTTTGAAGAACAGGGGCTTGCCGTTCCGACCACCTATGACGAACTCACTGAAGTGATGACGCAATTGGATGCGGCCGGTATTCCAGCCATGACATCGCGTGGCAAAACCGGCCACCAGGTTACGGCTGGGTGGCTGCTTCACCTCGCACCGATGGGCGGCAAGATTTTTGATGATCAATGGAATCCGGTGATCAATTCTCCAGAAGGTGTCAAGGCAGCCGAATTCATGCGCCATGTCGTTCAAACCGGACCGACCGGAATTGAAACCTTCGGCTTTGGTGAAGCGGCGGCAGCGTTTCTGCAAGGCGATGCCGCGCTGTATCTTGATACTCTCAAGATTGCCGCAATGTCGCGCAACCCCAATCTGTCAACGGTTGATGGAAAAGTCGGGTTTGCACTCCATCCGACAGATGTCAGATGCGGTTCTGAAACGGGCGGATTTGCGATTGGAATTCCTGCCAATTCACAGAATCAGGAAGCTGCCTTCCTGCTGATTCAGTATCTCACCAACAAGGCCGGAGACCAGCGTATGGTCGAGTTGGGCGGCGATCCAATCCGCCACTCCACGATCCAGAATAATGCCGGCCAGTTCACGGAATACCCGGTTGTTGCTGAGCAACTGCCGTGCGCCGACCCGGATTGGCGGCCTTTGATTCCCGAATGGAACGAACTGAATATTGATGTTCTCGGCCAGGCTCTGACCAGGGTCATCACCACCAATGACCCCATCCAACCCATCATGGACGAAGCCAACGAAAAGGCTCGGGCGATCATGGAGCGTGAAGGTTACTATAAATGGGCCGCGTATCGTCAGGGTAACTGACACTGATTTTTGGCATGGACCCCGGCATCGACCGGGGCCCGGCCAATCATGACGTTAAGATAAAAGCGAGACACCTGTGACGACTCCGTCGGTGCCATCGGCAACAATGAGCATTCGTACGCTGAGTCCGTATTTCTTTATACTCCCAGCGGTCGCCATCATGTTTGCCGGCCTCGTCTATCCCGTGTTGCAGGCATTTTACCTGAGTCTTTTCGACTGGAAAATCGGCACCAAGTTCAACGATGCGCCCTATGTGGGCGTGCGTCATTTTGTGCGCATGCTCACCGACGACAATGTCCACGAGTCGATCTGGGTGACGCTTCGCTTCGGTTTCTGGACCATCACCATCGAAATGTTCCTTGGTGTGTCATTGGCTCTGCTGCTTGAAAAACCGATCCGTGGCGCATCGGTTTTCCGGACCATTTTCATTCTGCCATTGATGATATCCCCGGTCGTCGTCGGCTTGATCTGGCGCTATCTTTTCGACGCACGCATTGGTTGGATCAACTATTATCTTGGGATGATTGGTGTTGAACCGCAGGTCTGGCTTGGTGACCCCGAACTGGCATTCTTCGCCATCGTCTTTACCGATATCTGGCAGTGGACACCGTTTATCTTCATTATTGTCATCGCTGGGCTCCAGGCGCTACCGTCTGAGATACTGGAAGCCAGCAAGATCGATGGTGCGAATTGGTGGCAGCATATTCTTTTTGTCAAACTGCCGATGATCCGGTCAATCCTGCTGATTGCCCTGCTCTTGCGCCTCATCGACGTGTTCCGTGCCCTCGAGGTCATGTATATTTTGACCGGTGGTGGTCCTGGTCGTGCGACTGAACTTCTCTCTTTACACATTTACAATCGCGCCTTCGAGACGCAACAGCTGGGCTATGCGTCGGCGATCTCTGTTCTCTTGATTCTGATCGTTTTCGGATTGAGTTTTGCGATTCTCGTTGCCGGCAACCCGATGAAAGAAAAGTCGGATATCTAGCATGACCGGCAGAGCGATCGGAGGGCGACACGCGGTCATTGCGCATTACGTGGCGCTTTTGGTCCTCGCCGTCATCACCCTGATGCCGATCTGGGTGATGGTGTCGACCGGTTTCAAGAACGATGTTCTCGTTCAGCAAAAGGAACCGGTTTGGTTCTTCTTCGTGCCGACTCTCGGAAATTACGAACATATCATGACCCGAGGTAATTTTGATGGTTACCTGTGGAACTCAATCATTGTGGGCAGCCTATCGACTCTGTTTACTCTCGTATTTGGTGGATTCTGTGCCTATGCGTTGGCACGAAAGGAGTTTCGAGGCCGGGAATTCACGGCCAATTCCACGCTGCTGGTGCGGATGGTTCCGCCGGCCGTGCTCGCCGTTCCGGTATTTGCGATGGTCGTCAATTTTGGTCTCAACAACGATCTGGCGGTTTTGACGTTTTTCTACACCGCCCTCAACCTGCCTTTCGCCATCTGGCTTCTCTTCGGATTTTTCAAACAGATTCCGGTCGAGCTCGAGGAAGCCGCCGTTATCGACGGTGCGTCACCCTTGCAGGTCTATTTTCGGGTTTTGCTGCCGCTGATGAAATCGGGATATGCGGTCGCGGGAATCTTCACGTTCCGCATTGCATGGAATGAGTTCATCCTGGCCTTGTTGCTCACCAGCCGAAAAACCCGCACCCTGCCCGTCGGTGCGGCAGGCTTCATTACCGATACCGGAGTCGAGTGGGGTCGGATCATGGCGATGGGGACCTTGATTGTCATCCCGCCATTGATATTTACCTTTTTCGCTGCACGGCAGATCATCGCCGGAATGACGGCCGGTGCCGTCAAGGGTTGAAAACCTGAGCCATATCACTGCAGACATACCCATGATCAAGACCCCGCAATGACCGGCTGATGACGCAGAACCATTGGCAGGAATAACGAAAAAGACTGTCATATTGTCGGACGTGTGATCGGACAGAATCGACTCTCTGTCTGATGTTGCGCCGCGGAATGCAAACCGCCCATGACAATGTCTCACACAAGCTCTCCATCAATAACCCTGCATATCTTCCATCATATGGAATAAATCGTAGTGTCTCAGTTTGAATGTCCCGCCTGATGCTTCTTGTATGGGCCGCGCTTTTTCGGTGCTGGTGCCCGAGCGTCGATAAGACCCACGATCCATTCCATATCATGCAGCGTTTTCGACACGCTAGCCGCCATAGCGTGTGACATGCGAAGCGTCTTGTGCATGCGAACGAAATTGTAATGCACGAAGGACAGCGAAAGCATGTGTAGATGATTTTCCAGCTTCTTTGAGAAGCCGTTGGTCAAGCGGGTGAAGCGGCGCATACCCATGCGCATCGTGAGGTTCTGGCACTCAACGTGCGACGTGCTGACGGCCTTCATGTCGGTACGGCCTTCTATAGCCCGCTTCTTGATGTCAGTGCATTCGGCGGGGCTGTACTTCTTCTCGTGACGCTTGTTGCCCTTCGTTTCGCCGTACAGCTTGATAAGCTGAGCGAAGTCCACATCGCCACCCAACGCGCCTTCCACGGCTTCGAGATAGGCTTTGTGACCATCGGTCGCAAGCTGGACGCGGTTTGCTAGTGGTTGATGCAAAACAAAAGATTCCATTCGTTGTCGAATCATGGTATGATCCTGCTGCCGCGGTCACGCGGCCCGCGCCAACAGGAGACAGGCGAATGGGCAGGACATCGACACGGCAGG
>JAPOTI010000095.1 GCA_026709265.1 Paracoccaceae bacterium
AAAAGGCCGTTGACTGCCTCTACGAAGGTAGCTGATAACGGGGGCAAGTAGTTACCATGGATCCTTTTATTTTCCAATCGCAATCCGGTTGCATGTGAACAAAAGGACAGATTTCTTGTCGGGTCAGGCGGTCGACCTCAGGGTTGCGATTCTCATCCTGATTATCGCAAATTCTCAGGTTGATTGACGCGCCACACAAAGAGGACCGATTCGTCCATATCCGAGGTGTGACCGAACAAACTGGGGACACTTTGGCCGGGATGGATGATTGCAAGCCGTTAAATCTAGACACGCGATGTGACACGAATCGCTGTCCAAATGTCTGCAATCTGCACACCAAGAGATTGAAGATTCAGGCGCAGATCATTGAACACCGGCGCGTCACCTTCCGGGTCACTGATTGTGAGAATGGCGGTGAATGGAATGCCGCCGTCAGGCATATCGCCATGTGAACGGGTCAGGTATTCGACCGTCAGTCTCCAATCGGATGTTGGCCCGACCCCTTTGGGGAAGGTTTTCCCAAACACCTTGACCGGACTCCATTTCAGGTAATGTTTGATCAGATCCGCTTCGTCTGCATGAGTATTACGGGCTGCGGAATGATGAAGTGGATCAAGCCGTCCCTTCCATCTGTCGTTGGCTTGATACTGCTGAAGCGCAGCATAGAGATTCACTCGGATAAATTCAGACCCGAAACGGGTATCCAATGGCGGTGTGGACACCAGTGTCAGCTTGGCACGGCCCCTGCATTTCCCCCCTGTTTCCACCAGTGAAGGTGGCCAGGAAAACCGGAAATTGATTTGTTGACCCTCTTCAATGCGGGAGGCAAAGACAAGAGTTATCGAATGTTCATCCGTTTCCAGGATCTGATTTGCGGATGGCGGCATCCCAAAGCCCACAAGGTGGTGCGCAACCGGAACCAGGTCCTTTGAACGCAGCGGCTCGGGGGTCTCGGCGTTGTGGACAAGTAATCCAATCACGGTCTCTTGGGAGACCTCGCCCTCAATCTCCTGGATCAGTCTCGCTGCGGTTTTTGCGGCCAAAGGGGTCGCGTAGCTGGTGCCGCAGCCATCAACCACTGCCCCATTCGGCAAGATTGAGAACAAGCCATGATCCTGCACTGGGTGCTTGGTCCCAGAGCCACCCACATGTGAGAGATCCGGTTTGACCCCGGAACGCAGACCGGGACCCCGCCGACTGTAGCGTGCCGGTGCAAAGGGGATGCTTCCTTCCTGATCGGGCGGATTCAAAGCGGCGATCGAGACATTCCGTACACTTTCGCCGGGAACCAGAAGGCCATCGTTCTGTGCAACAGCCAGGTCAGAAAGAGCGGTCGCCGTATCGGATGGCCACTCAGGACGCAAGTCCTGGGGTGCAATATTGCCAGCAGATACGAAGATCAGAACATTGTTGTCTTCGGCAATTTGATCAAGGCGTTCGGCAGGCACGCTGTAACGTTTGAGCATGACAGGTGCCTCAACATTCAGACTCATGTTGAACACCCGCACTCCGTGCCGAGCACGGACATCGGCTACGGCACTGTTGAGCTCATCAAAGAAGCCAAGCAGGCCACCCGAATAATAGGAGGAGAACCGTTCCGAATCTGGGAAAATTGCCAGATCGACAATATCGGCCCCGTCTGGTTCGGGGCAGACCTGTTGCCCATTCAGGCGTGTACCCGCAACAGCCAGACCACCAATGAAGGTGCCATGATTGGGATTCATGTCCTCGTCAGCCAGAATGGCCCACCGATCGATAATCCAATCCGAGAGGGCAGCACCGACACCGCCATCCACGATTCCAATTCTCGGATAGGATGTCTGGATGTTGCGGGTTGGGATTGTCACACGGTCTGGTCGTGATCGGGATTGGGCAGGTGGGATTGCTGACTGAACAATGACGCCTGGGAGTTCAACGCTTCGCACAAGCGGGTGGTTGTCCAGGAATTCCAGAAGCTTCTGATGCCGTTTGGGATTCTCATCAAATGGTGCTGACGCCCGACGGTCTCGTCCGGCATTGGACGCATTCACCGGCTTCATGACAGTCACATCTGGAGACTGGTCCAGCCGAACAACCACCTTCGGCAGACCGCTGTGCCAAAAAGGCAATTGCTCGACCAATATTCCCCGCCCGATTTCATCAAAACCCTCCACAAACGTGGTGATCAACTTATGGTGTGTATCAGGCAGTCTATCCCAGTCGGCTCTTGGCGGGATGGCATCAAAAAGTTCCACTTCATACCCACCGCCGGTCCGTGGGTTGGATAGCCAGGCCACAGCATCTTCCACGGAGAAACTGCGTTTGTCAGAAGAGCCGTAAAGCTCAAGACTCTTGATTGCGCCTGTTTCACTGCGCTGCTTTGTGGGATGGGGGATCTCACGATCCTGTGCTTCGCTGAACTCAATCCTGGTGCGGTTTTCAGCTTTCTGAATCTCGCCCTTGACCAAGGCGAGCCGATCCGGACTGACCTCGACGAACATTTCGCCGATGTCGCCACCCCCAACCACCGGGGTTCGGGAAGGGCGGAATAAGGTGATTGGACGGTGACTCTTTGCCTACGCCTCTCGCCTCAACACAACCTTCAGATAACCGACCTCTCCTTGGGACTGGGCGGCGAGGGTTGCTGAAATCGTGTCGATCTGATCCACGAGAGCGTCCCTGTGGGCGGCAAACTCCTGATCACGGTTAGCATAAAAATCCTTGGGCCATCCGCTCCCTCCTGCCTTGCGGACTTCCTGATAGTTTTCAGGATTGAGAATGACTTGAATGGGGCTAGCCACCGATTGCTTCCTTCTTTTTGGCTCTATCCCGTGGTTTGCCGATCAAGCGACTGACCGTTGATTTGTCTCTCCCCGCAATCTCACCAATATCGGCCAGGGTGAAGTTCAATGTTTTATCGTTGTACATGACTCTGAACAGCTTTTCGGGCTTGGCAAAAAGCAGTTCGCGGCGATCGGGCTGGATACGAGCCGCGTTCAGGGCTGCAAACTGCCGAAGGGTTTCAAGCAGGCCATGCGGGTCTCCCTTTTGAATTGCCCTGGCTTTCTTGTAGGTGCGCACCAGAGCTTCGATTTCGGCACCCGTCGAGCCTTCGGCAAACCACGAGATCAGACGGATATGGGCATCAGGTGCCTGCACTGGTGGCATAAAGTGCTTTGCGATCGCTTCTCGCACCTGAAAATCGGGCCGCGGGATGTCCAGTTGGATCTCAAAACGCCGCCACACGGCAGGATCAAGCAGGGCTGGATGATTGGTTATGCCGATGGTGAGACCAATGTCTTTTCGCCCATCAAGATTTTGCAGCAGGGTATTGACAACCCGCTTGATCTCTCCAACTTCTTGCGGGTCATCGCGGAGCTTGGCAATCGCATCGAATTCGTCCAGCAGCAGGATGCACTGATACCGGTTGGCGAAGGTGAACAGGTTCCCGATGTTGCGGGCGGTTGTGCCCAGGAACGATGACACAAGCCCATCAAGCCTGATCAGGACCACCGGCAACATCAGTTCCCGGGCGATCCACAAGGCCAATCGAGTCTTGCCCGTGCCTGGGTCCCCATAAATCAAGCAGGTGTTGGATGGTCTGATATCGACAGTCAGCAGCATCTCACAATTTTGCCACTCGCCCACGATGCTCTTGGTTGCCTGGGCCACAGTCGGGTTGAACAACGGGGCCACCATATTGATGTCTTCCGGGAAGATGATCTCCGCCAAGGGTGCCGCTGTTTCTTTGTCGACCGGAACCTGCGTGCTGCGATGGATGGCCTCACCCAGCGGGCCCACCTTGGAGCGTATGATCCGGCTTGGTGCTATATCCTTCATCCGATCGGCTGCCGACAGGACACTTGCGAGTGATGCGGCCTGCTTTTGCTTGCCTTCTCTGGCCAAGGCATCGCGAAGACGCTCCACCTGCTTGCGAAGCGCGGGTGTGGGTTGTGCCATCGCGGCTCGGCACAGTGCCTGAACAATCGGGAAGTGATTCATACGTAATCTTCCTCCAATGCATGATTAAGGGTATTGTTGCATATAATACAACATTTGTTGCATTAAAGTCTGTTTTGTTGCATTTATGGATTTTATGTTGGAACGCTGAAAAGATAGGATTGAAATGAACGTAACCCGGACACCCGAAGGTGCTGCGGGCGAAGACACGCGGTTCGCGATTGAGGAAAGCGTCAACTCGCACCTTGAGCGCATGTTCATGCAGGCGGCAAAGAATGATGCGCTGGGCTACAGTGCTGGACACACTTCCGATCAAGGAACGGGCCTGTCTGAGCACCGACGGTTTGAGGCGTTGCAGGCCGAATGCGCCGCTGCGATCAGCTTTCATGCGGATCTGTACAGGAAGTTCTTTCTGGAGCCGGTCGGAACTGATCCAGACGAAACCTCATCATAAGATCTGAATGTAACCTCGAATTCACAGCAATTCCCGCTGATATTTCTCTATGATGGCATCATGCGACTCCTCACAACACCCTGACCGGGTGTCTCAGGTGGCGGTCAAACCAATATCCACACTGTCGGGTATGGCACGTCAATCAACCTGAGAATCTGTGACAATCAGGGTGAGAATCTGAGGTCGTGGTGGATGCTGCTCCTCTCCCCGCGGGAAGAGGGGCAAAAATTCTGCAAGACGCCCCGTTTAACGTCTGTGACCGTTCGAGCACGCGGCGGCAATCCTTCATTCCAATGGGGAGAGCCGCATGCCCGGACGCCTTGTGCAAGATCCACATCTCATACGGCCACTCCATCAACCTGCGACAACTCCGCCACCCGGATTCGCTGTGTCTGCCTGAAACCACCTGCAAAACGACCACGCCAAACCGACGGAGCCGGACTGTGCGAAAACTGCTGATGAGTTCACAACTTGAGAGCATTGCAATCGTTACCGTGCTATGGTGTCGTATGTCGCATTTTTGTGATTGCGTTCTTGCTCCTCCTGAGCGCCAGATTATCACCCGAGGTCAAAGTTGATGCTTTTTGTTCAAGAAGCGACAATCTTTCAACTTATACCTGTAGCCATAGTGGCCTATCTGCTTGGCTCCATTCCCTTCGGGTTGCTGCTGTCACGATTCATGGGACTTGGAGATCTCCGAAAAATCGGCTCCGGCAATATCGGCGCAACCAATGTTCTGCGTACAGGTAGCCGCATTGCGGGGCTGCTCACGCTCCTCCTCGACGCGGCGAAAGGATTTCTGCCTGTCTTCATCGCCGGCACACTCGACATGCCGAGTGCATTGATGGCTGCTCTCGCCGCATTCATTGGACATGTCCATCCCGTCTGGCTTCGATTTCGTGGCGGCAAAGGCGTGGCAACCTATCTGGGAATCCTGATCGCGCTGGATCCGCTGGTTGGGTTATCGGTTGGCCTGGTCTGGGCGGTTGCTTTTGCAATTCTGCACATTTCCTCGGTCAGCTCCATGACTGCGGCTTTGGTCGCACCCATAGCAACTGCCTTGTTCGTCGGCACCCAACCGGCTCTCGTCATGACCGTTCTGTCCCTCTGGATTCTGATCCGTCATCACCAGAATATCCGCCGTCTCCTTGCCGGAACTGAACCCAGATCGGTTTTATCGCGTCAGTCCTCCGAACCGAAATGACAGGGTTATGTCCAAAACCGGGGGATGGCCAGATCAGGCGACTTCCAATAAGCCGTACTGACCTGCATGCTGAATCTCACGAAACGTGCCGCTAAATCTCAGACGATGCCCGCATCAAACGCAAATCTCTGTACCCGTCAATTCAGTGAAAGTGGGATACTAAGGTCCGTTGACAATCGCCTTGCGTTTTGAGCGCTGGGCGTGTCTTTGTGTCGGCATTGCACGCCGAA
>JAPOTI010000040.1 GCA_026709265.1 Paracoccaceae bacterium
ACCATCGACTCATCCCAATCACCGGATCACTCATGGACAATACGTTCACAAAGATCCGCCTTGGCCCCACGCCGGAACCGCTTGACGACACGGGTCCACCGCCCAAAATGCGGCGGGAGATCACGCCAGGGTGTGCCTGTCCGGAACCGCCAGAGAACCCCTTCCAGACACAGACGATTGTCCACCGCAGTCCGCCCCGGATCCGTCACCTGGCCCGGACACAGCGGGGCCACCCGCGCCCACATCTCATCCGTCAAAACTGTGCGATCTGCATTCATCCTGTCACCCACCTCGTCGGCTCGTGCCGCCTTTTTTCGGCGTGCAATGCCGATACAAAGACACGCCCAGCGCTCAAAACGCAAGGCAATTGTCAACGGGCCTTGAATTGAGTTGTAAAGTCAATTTTCGCGTACCGATATGATGCCGGATGTCATTACGGTCAGGACGTATTACCAGAACATGACGATTGTGGTAAGGATGCATGCGGAGAGGAATACATCCGGGTCCCTATCAGAGCGTGTGGAGATACGCCTTAAGTCCTTGAGTCGGGCAAAGCTGTTCGCGACCATGTGACGCTTTTGGGTGAGATCCGCATCATGGGGGATCGGTGTCCGTGGGTTCTTTCGTGACGGAATGCAGAGACGGATTCCCTTGTCTTTCCGTTTCTTACGTATCCAGTTGGCGTCATCACCACGGTCACCCCGCAGCGTGTTCGCGGGCGGCAGATCCGGAATCAGGAGGGCAGCTTCCTCATCGTCGCGGATCTGTCCAGCTGTCAGGACCATCCGCAGCGGGCGGCCTGCGGTGTCAATCGCTGCGTGGAGTTTGCTGTTCAATCCGCCTTTCGTCCGTCCGATCTGTCGTACCGATCCCCCTTTTTGAGCCGGAGGCTGGCTGCAGTGCGATGAACCTTCAGGTGGGTGGTGTCAATCATACGCGTTCAGCCGCTCCCGCCCGCCTTCGCAAGCTCTTCCAGAATGCGGGCGAAGACGCACCGTCGGGTCCAGTGCTTCCAGCGGTTGTACAATGTCTTGTCAGGCCCATACACAGAATGCGCATCCCGCCATCTGAGCCCGTTCCGATTGACAAAAATGATCCCGCTCAGACCCCGCCTGTCCTCAGCTCTGGGAACACCTCTAGACTTCGAAAACCACGGACGGATCCGCGCAAGCTATGCCTCTGTCAGCCAGAAAAGATCGCTCATGTCACTGCCCATCAAAATTGTTGTTGTCGCCGGAGCATAAATCACGCACAAAGCGATAGGGCAACAATTAACGGGTTCTGATCCCAGAGCATAACGGGCGACAGCAAACGACAGACACAGTTTCGAGAGGTGGTCATACGGAGTTGGAAGAAATGGTTGGACGGCGCAGCAGGGATGGGTGCATCCCGTGGGTCAAGTTCAAGGTGATCCTTGCCAATTTCCCAATGCCAACAGCCAGGGTTGTGCGATCAATCTACGCCGCATGAGCGAAACTGCTGTGTGAGGAACCGGATGCATGAATCGTGCACGTCCGGATCGGTGGGGGACGGGGAGCAGCAAGACCCCCGTCTACCCGGCCCCATATCATCGAATCGATGAACAGTGCGACCCGCCAGACGGGGCGGGACGTCAAGATGGTGCTGCACCAGACCGCCGCCGGGAGGCTCGAGGCTGGAAAGGGGTTCAGGCACCTCAAAGCCGACAAGCAACTTCCCCTCCTCAAGGAAGCCGCCTCAACGACATGCCCAGCAACGCCACTCAGACGAGTTTCGACAGACTCCGGGACATTTCCTGCAACTCGTCAGCGCGTTATACTGGTCATATTATGACATAATTCGATTCGCCTGATAGATATATGCTTGATTCTCATTTTGGCAAATGCCATCTTCGACAAGTTTTCGTACACGTTTCCTTAGCTTTGGAAGATATGCAAACTCATACTCGCCATAACTCATCTCTCGCCTTTTAGCACGATTTTTGAAAAGTTCTGCCAATTCATCGACATTGTCGAACTCCGCCGATGAATCATCTGCAAATTCCACATAGTGTTTCTTACACAGCTCTTTGAACTGTCCGAGATGCAACATAATCGCTATTTCAAAAATCGTTGTTTCCTTAAACACCGAACCACGGACACGCGCGCACTCCGTTTGCTCACCCATAATGTTGTCCTTCAGCTTATCGATCGGTACAACCGGAGCAAAGTGATGGGCAAAGTGGTAATCTTCACCATATGAATCATCGTAACCGTCAAGTATTGTAGTCGCCGTCACTAGCCGGATATGTTTTCCTTCAGAGTCAAATTCAAGAAAACCATGCTGACCAACATTAATGAAGGCCAGGAATGTTGACATTGCCAGCAATGGTTGAAAAAATACAAAGAGCAGGAATAGCAGCGATGAACCTAAAGTGGACCCCGCAGCAACTAGAAATGAAACGATGACAAACGGCACCAAAACATAATAGATTATCATTCCGCTACGTAGAGTGGCATGCGCCTTGTCAACCGCAGGAAGAACGCCTGACTGACGCCGAAATTCGGCTAGACTGCTAAAGCCAGTCATCCAGCAAAACATTCTCCACTGATACAACATCAGATCACCAAACTTTGTTCGATCAATGTCCCACAGAAAAATGGGGTCACCTTTGCCTCCATCCAATCTATGATGCAGGAGAATGTGTGATGTCGAGAAATTGTAGGGCACAACTCCAAAAAGCAAACCTAGACGATTTTCGAAGGTATTGCCAATCCACTTGCCAACGGATGGTTGGTATAATTTCCCGCCGGGACGATGACCTTCTCTATGCGCCAGTGTATACCCTACTCCCATCATGCGGCCACCTGGACCTACCCAGATGAAGTAATAGAGAGCAATCAGCCACCATGGCAGCCCCCCATTTGAAATCTGCACACCGAACATAACTCCTACGCTCATCAGCATACCAAATGCACAAAGAACTGCTCCTGTGAAGTATGCTGAATCCGATTTCAGTCGATAAACCCGACCTGTAGCAAGCTGGCGCCATGCAGGCCTTTCGTCTATCAGCCGATAAATTGGGCGGAAAACACGACACAAGCCATGTCTCCAAGATTGGCCCTGAACAATAATCGGGAGCAACCAAAATATCATAAAATTGAAAGTCAACAAGCAACCCAGTGCCCTGCGTATGCGGATTACATTAGCTATCCGGTGCGACTCGATCGACAATTGTTCGAATGCAGTCATTTCCTAAATTTCACCTTCCATATGCCAATTCTTATGTCACCGTCATATGTGGGAATGTCCCGGAGTTTGTTGAAAATCGTTTGAGCGGCGTTGCCAAGAGTATCGTTTAGGCGTCTTCCTTGACCGGGTCAAGTTGTGAGTTGTGACGCTGTCTGATGAGAGCTTCCTTGAGGAGGGGAAGTTGTTGATTGTCGGCTTTGAGGCACCTGACCCCCTTTTCAGCACCGGGCCTCCCGGGAGATCGGTCTCTTGGCCGGGACACAGCGGGGCCACCCGTTCAGACATCTCATCAATCAAGACCACTCTCTCTGCATTCATTTTGTCACCGACCTTGTCTGCTCCCGCCGCCTTTTTCGGCGTGCGATACGGGCAATAATACACACCAAACGCTCAATAGGTAAGACGATTGTCAATGAGCCACAGTTCTCAGTGTATGTCTGATTTTCTGGCAAGACACTGACCTATGTGGGGGTTTGTAGCCCTGAGGGCATTGGCGCACGTTTGCGTATTTTGGTGGCTGTCCGAAGATATTGGTGATTGACAATCTTAAGGCCAGCGTGACGCGTTGGGACAAGGATGGCCACAAGACAAACGCCGATACCCAACTCATCCCCATGGTGACACGACCCACCGCGTTGCAGACGCAGGTGTTCAAACGGCTCGGCATTCGACTCCCAACGTACCCAGTAAACACATCTCGAAGTGATAAATTATGCAAACAAATCAACAAGTCGTGTGTGGCGGACCTGGAAGTTTAGGTTTAAGGACGCCGCCTGATCTGGGCGTCATCCAGTTCCAGGTCTAACCTCTGACACCATCCCGATTTGACATGCCCTAATCATAACCTCCGCTGCGCGGTGGCTTGGCACTTGGATTTGTGATCACTCCGCGCGCGTGATGGAACGTATAGGCATCAATGATAGCGCGACGAATGGATGTCGGTTGATAGCCGAGCTCCTGTCTTGCTTTGCTGGTGTCGGCATGACGGCATTTCTTGAGAAGGCGGATGGCACCGGGAGTGAACCGTTGTGGAAAGTCAGGATGAAACTGGCTCAGATATCCACTGACCACTTCGGAAAATGCCAGCATCAAAAAAGCCGGAAACTGCCGCTGAGGGCGTCGCACACCGGTGATCTCCTCAAACAGGCCAATGATTTCCGATATCTTTTTATATTCGGTGCTGAAAATATACTTTTCTCCTGACCTTCCTTTTTGCATGCAGAGAATATGCCCTTGCACAAGATCATGGACATTGACAAACTCGAAGCCACCTTCGATATAGGCGCGGAGCTTTCCATTGGCATAATCACATAAGGTTTTTCCCAATCTCGACGGGACGAAATCTGCGCCCCCAACTACCGCACAACTTGTTGCGACGATGACCTCCTGACCAGTCGCTGCAGCCCGCCAACATTCGTGTTCGGTAAATGACTTGCTTCGCTCATAAGGCATTGTCCGTTCCATTGGGTAGAAGGGCATCATCTCGTTACTGGGCAGAGATGGATTCTCCAAATTGTAGCCCACTGCGCTGAAAGAGCCGGTGACCACTGTCCGACCAGCCTCAGTTTCCTTTGCCGCCTGCAAGACGTTACGCGTGCCCATGACATTACAGTCGAAAATTTCACGCCGATGCGTGCGGTTACCCTTGATCGTCGAAACCTTAGCGGCCACGTGATAGACGCCTTGGCAACCCTCCATTGCTTTTCGGACTTCGCGCAGGTTGCGAAGATCTCCATAGGCGACCTCGACATCAAGGTGCTGAAGGCTTTCATTCTTGCTTTGTTGTCGTACAAAAACGCGCACCCGCTGCCCGTCTCGCAGCAGTCGCCGAATCAGGTTTGCCCCGACATGACCGGAAGAACCGGTAACAAATACGGGATTGTCCGAAATCGGATAAGTTTGAGAATCGTCCACGACCATGCCTCAATCAAATTGTATAACAGCGATATAGGAGAGATACTGATGATGAAAGGTCATCTATTCCAAACCACCTGATTCAGCAATCAGGTGGCATTGTTGCAGGTTCGATTTGCAACTAATTTTGATGCTATATTTACCTTCAAGAGTTAATATTGTGCATGTACAAGCAGCAATTCCAGCGAACGCGACCGCATGCTTTACACCGATAATCACACAAATTATGGGGGTTATAAAGCTGACTTGACAACTTCGCCGAATCGATTTGACAAAATCGTATGCGAAAGATTTCTGCAATACTGGCCGCAGAGATATTTGTCATCCTCGGTTTGCGGGTGGCAGACATGCTAGTGGTTCGAATCATTCATTTGATGCCATTTCGTCAAGCTTCTGATGCCCTCGCTTCCACGCCTCGACGAGGTCTTCGGGATCCCGGCTCCAGCGGAACGGACGGGCGTCGTTGGCGTTGTGGTGCGCGATGTCTCCCTCGATCGCTGCGATACACGCGTCCAGCGAGTCGAAGACCGCATTCTTCAGCCTCTGCCGCGTCAGTTTCGAGAAGACCCCCTCGACGGCGTTCATCCACGACGCCGCGGTCGGGGTGACGT
>JAPOTI010000028.1 GCA_026709265.1 Paracoccaceae bacterium
ACGACCCATGATTTACTGTTCCTTCAGTAGAAAACAAGTTTCCGCATGACACAGGGAGTGATTCCCCTATGGTTGGGTTTGAACCACGGTTGATTCCTGATGGGCGGCATCCGGTGATCAAGCCCTTGCGCAAGAGGCGGGCGATTAGCGTTGGCCAAGAGATGGGCAAGGGCGCCGCGTTGCGGGTTCTCGAACCCGACGTGACAACAGCAGGAGATCTTGGCCGTCTGGTGGTCACGGTCCTGGGAATGGTCGCCGATCTGGAACTCAAATTCATCCGGGATCGCCAGCGCGCGGGCATTGACGCGGCCAAGGCAAAAGGGGCTATCAGGGGCGGAAACAACAGATCGACACGGACCGGATCCGGGAGCTGACCGCGCAAAACATACCCAAGGCACAGATCGCCCGCACGCTCAAAATCTCACGGATGTCGGTCTATCGCGCCCTCAAAGCAGGAAAGAATCCGCCATCGTGAGCAGTGGACACAACCCTCACTGAAGTCTTTTGTGACAATTCACTGAAGTTATTTGTGACAAATGACACCTGACCCCGGAGTTTTTGGTGGTCCCTGACTCTTGCACCGAGGACTGGAGGCCGTTTGGATGTTTTGATAAACAAAAGGACATCAAAAAGGGAGCGTTCTGGGGTTGCCGAAAGCGATTTCACTGTTTACTGGTGGGGGCGGCTCTGACGTGGGCCTGCACACTGCGGGCTTCGAGGTTGTGTTCGCCAACGATGTTTTACCCTATGCGAGGGATTTCTATCTCCGTAATCTCCCTGAAACCGATTTTGTTGTTCAAGACATTGGTCAAATTGATGTCTTCCCGGACGCAGATCTTCTAGTAGGGTGTTATCCATGTCAGGGGTTCAGCCAAGGCGGGGCCCGCAAGGCAGGCCGGAAAGTTAATTACCTGTATCGGGAGTTTGACCGCGCTCTCCGCCAGATACGGCCAAAGGCTTTCATCGTCGAAAACGTACCCGGCATGCGCAGGTCTGACCTGAACCATTTGCTCCAGAATCAGGTGACGCGGTTTCGACTCGCCGGATACCGCGTTCGGTGGAAGATCCTGAATTCAGAGGAGTACGGGGTTTCCCAACAACGCCGACGCCTGTTCATTGTGGGACTTCGATCCGATCTTGGGATGACCTATGCGTTTCCCGACCCAACGCATGGGGCCACGGGTCGTCCATTTGTCACCATCCGCGACTCCATTTCCCATCTCCCGCTGTGGCCAGAAGGTGAATACAACACTGAGCGTTTCCATTGGTACTACTTGTCACGCAACCGATACCGGGACTGGGACTCGATCAGCAAGACGGTTGTTGCCAAGGGCCGGCATGTTCCTCTTCATCCAGTCAGTCCGAAGCTTCTTCGGGTCCATACGGACAAGTGGGTTTTCGAGCATGCGGGCCCGGCCCGCAGATTCTCATTTCGTGAGTGCGCAATCCTGCAGGGATTCAGCCGACACGTCGAGTTCCCCGATACCGCATCAATGAATGAAAAATACAAGGTCGTCGGCAACGCCGTGCCACCACCGCTCTTTGAAGCCGTCGTGCGGGCCATCCCAGCAGTTTGGTAATCACGCCTCCCGCACCAAATCCAGAGTCTTGGACATGCAATCCCGCCATTCCTTTGTATTGAAATTGGACCCCTTTTTCGCTGCCCTGACAAGCCTCAAGCGGTCCATCACAATTCCTGCTTGCCGGCTTGTGGCGGAGAGTTTCAAGTCTGAAATGACAAATGGAATGGCAAACACGCTCGTGGGACTGACATCGAGAGGCTCAAACCACTGCATGAAGTAATCTGAAACGTCATTCAGTTTCGTTTCCCAATTGTTACCGCAGGCGCACTGGCCAAAATAGAACTGTTGTCCAATCTTCCTGCCGCACTCAAAATCGCGCCAGATTATAAAGTCGACACCTTGATCACCCTGATGTGGACCGGCATCGGGCAGGTTAAATCGCGGCCCCCAATGCAGCTCTTGGCTTTTTTCGATGGCCTCTTGCACTGAGGCCTTCAGATTTCCTCTCCCACTTGGGGCACCAATGTGCGAGAATCCGGTGTTATGGCCAAGGGAATTTGCCGTTAATCGTGCCGCTATCCTTTCGAAGAGTCTTGGGAATTTGACGAAATCGCCTGTGGTCAGGTTCGGGCTTAGGCATGTGCAGAGCAGAAACTCGTACAACAACGAGTCTGATTTTTTATAAGTGAGGCTATCACCTTGAATCTCGAAAGGATACAAGTCACCCAATGACTTCTGCCGTCGCATCAGCTCGTCCATGATCTGCGTTGCCGCATTCTCAGTGGCCAACTCTCGTGTCTGCCAGGGTGCTTCATTCGTGGTTGTTCTTGGTGCGTAATGATCTTCCAGGGAGTCCGCGATATCGTCGTCCTGTATCCCGGCAACCACCGGCACCGAACCGGTTATCACCGCATTCAACTCGGTCTGGTCGGCATCGGTCGAGATCTTGGTCTCGTGGCCTTGGCAGTAGTATGGGTGCCTAGCCGTCATCTACTTCAGGATCCGTGGCGGCATCTTTCAAGCGCTTGGCGAGATCAACCGCAAGGGCCTGGGTTTTGCGTGATGTCTCCAAGTGTTTCCTTGCCAAATCGGCGGATGGAGGTGTTTGCGAAACACTGGACACCAAATCAGACAACAGGTCCTGGGCTTGCACAAGGTTGTTATCAAGCTTCCGCCCGATTGGCTGTGTTTTGTCCAGCACCTCAAGCAAGTCCTTGCCAGACCTGAGCAGTTTCACTTTCTCTGGATCGGCAAACGCGGTCGCCAACTCAGATAACTGGCGTGAGTCCTGGACGACCGCGTTGCGCCCAATTGACCCATTACCGAACATCGTTGTCACGACGGTCATTGCATCCTCTAGTTTGTCTGGAGGGATGGGGTTCTGACAATCAGAGAGTTCTTCCAAGCCACAGAAATCCCGTGCGGCCCTGTACCCCAACATCGTATACACCCACGAGAAAGGATACTCCGTGACACTGCCTCTGCCACGGCGCAGGCTATTGGCTGGTTGAAAGAGGTCTGTATCAATCAATTGTCGAATAAACCGATACCCTTCAAGCAAACGAAGAACCGTATTGTGTTGATCCCCGATCAATCTGGATATGTCTTGAACAGTCATGTTGTTGTTGGAGTCGACGATTTTTGCGGCCCAAGACGCCTTTGCGTAGGAATCCCACGGTTGTGCGGCTGAAATGTGTCGAACCCCGAGGTAGGAAAGCATCTTTTCAGATTCTGTATCGTCCTTGTTGAAAATCAGGACTGGCACCGGCTCCACGGAAGGGCGGCCATTGGCCTTCCACAAGGGGGCAAACCTTGTTGCGCGCTGATCTTGGCGGGCAGCACGTGAATCGCCCGTGAGTATAATGCAGGCACAGAGTCTCCTGTTGCCTTCTTTCACAACGAGTTTCTTATCCGAATAGCGCATGCAAACCAGAGGTTCGGCAGCAAAAAACCCGTTCATCGACAACGAGCTGAGAAGGTCGTCAACACCAAATTTCTCTACTATCAAGTCTACTAAGGAAGATTGCCCCGCCCCTCGTTCCAGATCACCGAATCGCGGGTTGTTTTCATCAAGCAGAAGGTCCGCTATGGGTACACGGTCAGCCGTGCCTGCTTGAGCGATATCGAGAGTCTCTTGCATGTCCAAATCCATCTGTTTGCTTTGCTGGTATTATCGCAACCAAGGCCTCCTTCACAACAAAGGTCCACGTTGCGACAGAGGATCTGTGGTGTGATGGGAACTCCCTCTGCGGGATGTTTTCCGGGCATTGTGGGTGATCTGCGGGGGTACGGGGTCATCGGGCGGCGTTTGTAGTTTTCGCGGGGACACGGATCTGTCTGGTGATGTCACCGACCCGTCCGCGACCGATCTGTTGATGGATGGCCGTGTGAATGGCGGCCTGAATTGCCCCACACTTTGCGGTACTCTCGCCGGTGGCCGCAGGGAGACCTCCCGGAGCCGGGTGAACCCATCTGTTTCGGCCAGGGCCGGGTCCGTCCTGGCGATCATCAACGCCGTGCGGCCCTGGTCATCGCGCACCGCCGGGTCAACACCGGCATCAAGCAGGGCCAGGACAATCCGACTGGCATCGCCGGGAGTTTTGCGTGCGGCGGCCCAGTGCAGTGCCGTTGAACCTTGCGGTCCACGACCATTGGGATCGGCCCCTGCGGCGAGAAGATGCTGGACTGTTTTCGTGCTGGCACGATGCGCCACAAGGTGCAGAGGTGTCAAGCCGTTACCATTTTTCATGTCGACATCAGCCCCCGCCGCGATGAGCATCTGAACGATCTCCGGTTGGTCATACCAAGCCGCGTGGATCAGAGGTGTGGCCAATCCAGAGGGTGCGGACGTGTCAGGAATGTTGGGGTCCAGCCCGTCTGCCAGAATCAACCGCACATTAGAGATGTCATCGGACTTGATCGCCGCATGAAGCACTACGCCTGTCTCCTGCACCATCTCAGCCAGAAGCGCATTGACCGTTTGCGCAATGCCGGAAGTTCCCGATTGGCACTGCGCCAGACAAGTTCATGATCAATGGCGTCGTAACCATGGGTCAAAACATTACGAAAATCGACAATCTCTCGCATCTTGGGAATGCGGGCGGAGACTTCGGGCGCAATCCTGTGAAGCCTTGATATGGCCTCACCAATGGTGATGAACTGACGCTCAACGGCACTGATTGCCATGTCGTTGGCCGCAAAGCCGGAATAGTCGAGTTCATCTATGAAGGATTCAATCAAGCCCGCCGCGCGATCAATATCTCTCAGGGTGATATAAGCTTTAACACGCATAGATCGTCTTGCGATCCCTGTTGACCAGCACCATGAAGTAAGGGTCGCATCTGGCACCCTTGTCCATGACATCCACCTTGCAGCCCATCACAGACGCAAGTTCCCGGCGAAAACCCATCACGCGGCGTAACGTACTGCCCCCATCAACCGGAATGTAATCCACGATGAAATCAAAGTCGCTGCTCTCGGGGTCGAAGTCATGCTCCCGCGCCGCCGAGCCAAAGACCTCCAGCTGCCGGATCTGATACTTGCGGCAGAGTTCCGCGATCTCTTTCTTGCGCGATTCAATATCAGGGTGCATCTGTCCAACCCCACATCTGGCTTCCCACCCGTTCGCTGCTGCCGCGTGTCGGTGATGATGACATATAGGCTGTCCGCCAGGTGATGGCCAGTCACGACCCCTCAGGGCAGCAGGAAACAGTCGCCGTGCTTGACCTCCTGGCCGGGTGTCATGTCATTGACCCCCATGATCTCCGGCTAGCGCGACCGATCTCCCTGTGCCGGCACGGCTGCGGATGGAGGATTTCCGGATGTAGAGTTTGCGGGTGATCTGAGCGATCTTGGTGGTGTGCATGTGGAACTGGAGACGACACGCACAGGGCGACGGGCCCTGCGGGCCATTCTGACCGCCCATCACCCCGGGGGGCATCGCGCCATCCCGGTGCGGTTCTCTGTTACTGGATCCACAGTGCCCATCTGGGCCGTATCGGGGCCTGTATAGCGCGTCAATCTGGGTGAAAATCCATTTGATGCCCTGACCTATTGCCTTTGCCGCAGGTTGGCGGCGATGGCCAGTGGATTTTTGGGGAGTTGGTTTGTTGCTAGCGGCGTACCGCCTCCTCTTTTGTATTAAGGTCCGTTGACAATTGCCTTGCGTTTTGAGCGCTGGGCGTGTCTTTGTGTCGGCATTGCACGCCGAA
>JAPOTI010000046.1 GCA_026709265.1 Paracoccaceae bacterium
GGTCACCGGTATCCGTGACCGTGCCGGGGTCAAGTGAACGGTTTGAACGCAGGACACCACCGAAACCGACCCCGGAAAGAATCATGGTATCTTTGTTGTGAGGAAGCCGACTCTGCAAACCGGCGCGTCATATTTCCTCTCAATGGTTTTCGGCAATCACACACGAGCGGGCCGTTGGCTGTCCAGACAAAGCCGATGCGCAATTGTGCATTGATCTTCACGGAAAGCTGCCTGGCTAGCTCCACCGCTCAGAATCTCACATATGTTTGATCAGCTGCATATCGAGTTGTGATACCTGCCCGTTTGTGGGTCATGGCTCTTTTCCGGGGCACGACATGTCCGGGAGACCCAATAACCCATACAGTCTTGTTCCGGCCCCGATGGACGCTCAACAGACGCTGCGGATGCCCGCTCCCTGCTCTTGGCTTTCACCGCGTCTCGCATGGTGTTCGGCTGGCATGCGGCGATCATGATGTTCAGGTCAACATGATGCCGACCTGTCAACAGCCGGGAAATATCGGCATTTTTCGAATTTCAAACTGTGGAAAAGCCGATGGGTGAAACGTCTTGTGCCAACGACCACGCAAGAACAGAACGATTATGCCGAGTTCGATTGCTGATTGCGGCATTCCCAAGGAGTCAAGTAGACGTATTGTCGTGTGGACTCATGTGTGGCGTCTGGAGGTGGCGGGAATGTCGCGATTGAGATGGGGGATGGTTGGCGGTGGAGAGGGAAGCCAGATTGGTTTCACGCACCGTGCGGCTGCCGAACTTGACCGTGAGTTTGAACTGGTGGCCGGCGCGTTTGATATTGATCCGGGCCGAAGCAGGTCCTTTGGGAATTCACTCGGCCTGGATTTCGAACACGTTTATGGCGATTGGCAGTCAATGTTGGCTGCGGAGTCTGAATGTGCCAACAGGCTGGACCTAGTGACCATTGCGACCCCCAATAATTCCCACTTTGAAATCTGTCGTGCCTTTCTGCAGGCGGGATTCCATGTCTTGTGCGAAAAGCCACTCACCATTACACGCGAGAGTGCGCAGGAACTCCACGCCGTTGCCGTCACTGGCGAACAGATTTGCGCGGTAAATTTCGGTTATACCGGATATCCGTTGGTCCGGCAGATGCGGGCGATGGTGATCAATGGCGAGTTGGGAAAAGTACGCCTCGTCAAGACTGAGTTTGCCGCCGGTTTTCTTGCTGATGCACAATCTGACACGAATCCACGGGTCAGGTGGCGTTTTGACCCGGAGCTGGCGGGGCCTTCTTGCGTGATGGCCGATATGGGAAGCCACGCCATGCACTTGGCATGTTTTACGACTGGTCAGCAGATCAAGCGATTATCCGCTGATTTTGCCAATGGGGTTCAGGGGCGACAGTTGGAGGACGATGCCTCGGTTGTTTTTCGCATGGAGGGCGGAACCATTGGTCGATTGTGGGTGAGTGGAATTGCACTTGGCAAGACACACGGTTTGTCCATCCAGATTTTTGGTGAGCAGGGTGGTCTATGCTGGAATCAGGAACATCCTGACCAACTGTTATGGACTCCATTGAACGGTTCGTCACAGATACTTGAACGGGGCACCGTTTCGCTCGCTCCCGAGGCGCAAACGGCCAACCGCCTGGCAGTTGGCCATCCCGAGGGAATGGTTTTGGCATTTGCCAACATCTATCGTGACCTTGCCGCTTCCATTCGGACATCCGGTGACGGATCCACGATCAGTCCGCGGCAGCATTTATTTCCCTCGGTTGTGGATGGACGCCATATGGTCGATGTGGTCTGTATCGCTGCGCAATCAAGCAAGGCGGGCTCTCAATGGCTTGATGTGCCGACGCAGGAAGATTGGGTCTGACGGCGCAGTCACTTTGACCTGTGAAGGGGCGGCAGGATATTGTTATGCATCCAAATCCGGAGGATATCATGAAAAGACTCCTATGCATGAGCCTCTCATTACTGGGTATCACGCTGGCCGCAGTGGGTGCCCATTCGTCAGAAGTGACTTTACGCTTGCATCAGTTCTTGCCTTTGCAGGCCGCCATACCTGCAAACACCATCGCGCCGTGGATCGAGACAGTCCATGAGGCCTCCGGGGGACGCATCACCATTGAACATTATCCATCTATGCAACTTGGCGGCAGAGCGCCTGAACTCTATGGCCAAGTGCGTAATGGTGTCGTTGATATTATCTGGACGGTCTTGGGTTATACCCCGGGTCTTTTCCCGACTGCTGAGACCTTTGAACTGCCCTTCATGACGGGAGATGCCACCAGCGGTTCCGTGGCGTTCCATCGATTCATGATGGAAAACGGTGAGGACGAATTCAAGGACGTGCATCCATTGGCTTTTCACATTCATGGCCCAGGTGTCATTCATGTCAAGGGAGAAGCCGTGAGAAACCTTGATGATCTGCACGGCAAGAAATTGCGGGGACCGACCCGCATGATCACCAACCTGCTGGGAGAGTTGGGAGCAACACCTGTTGGCATGCCCGTTCCTGCAGTGCCCGAATCACTCGCGAAGGGCGTGATTGATGGGACGGTTCTCCCTTACGAGGTGACGATTCCACTGAAAATCGCAGAATTGACTGATGGTCACACGGGTTTTGCCAGTTATCCGGGACTCTATACGGCAACTTTTGCGCTCATCATGAACAAAACACGTTATGCTGGTCTGCCCGATGATCTCAAAGCCGTTATTGACGCCGCATCCGGGGAGAAACTGGCCCGTTTGGCAGGGCAGGCGATGGATGATGTCGACAAAGTCGGTCTGGACATTGCGCGGCGCTCCGGTAACGCAGTGGTCGAAATTGATGATGTGGCCAAAGCCAAGTGGCAAGCCGCATCACAGCCGGTCGTCGACAATTGGATTGCTGAGATGAATCGAAAAGGTCTTAATGGCGTGGGCCTTGTGACCAAGGCTCGATCTGCAATCGCCGCCGCAAACTGATCAGAACCCGTCGGCTTGATTCATCGCTCAATACTGCCTCAGAACAACCCGTCTGATGTATTATGATGTGACCCGTATGCGACTCGCCTGGCAGAATATCACTGGATTGATTGAACGGCTGGCGCGCGGATTTGCCTGTGTGAGCGGCCTTGTTCTGCTGGCTCTGGTCGTTCTCACAATCATTTCGGTCACTGGCAGACAAGTCAGCACTTTTGGATTGGGACCGATTCCTGGTGATTTTGAACTGGTGGAGCATGGCGGAGCCTTCATCGTGTTTTGGGGTCTTCCATGGTGTCAGTTGCGATATGGCCATGTGGTTGTCGACATCGTGGCACGTCATTTGTCATATCTGCTCAACTGGATCGTGGCGATAGTCTGTCATTTGGCAATGTTCATGATGGCCATCCTTGTCGCACGCCAACTGGGTCTTGGGCTGCTCGACAAGATGAACTGGGGAGAAACGTCGTTCATTCTCCAATTGCCCATCTGGTGGGGTTACGCCGCTGCATTGCCCGGTGCCTGGCTTTGGGTGGTGACCACTGCGACAACCGGCTGCGACATTGCCGCAAGAATGAAGCACAGAACTCCCTTGCCATGACATCGCTTGAACTCGGTCTTTATTCCCTGCCAGTGATGCTGGGGCTTATCTTGCTCCGGATACCAGTGATGCTCTCGATGTTCGTTGTCGGCTGTATGGGTCTGTATTGGGTTCAAGGCAGTCTGGTACCTCTGTTCGCCCAGATGAAAACTGTCAGCTATTCGACCTTCTCAAACTACTCCCTGTCGGTGATTCCGATGTTCCTGCTGATGGGGCAATTTGCAAGCCGCGGTGGATTATCAAAGGCACTCTTTAATGCTGCCAATACATTTCTCAGGCATAGGCGCGGTGGTTTGGCAATGGCTTCTATCGTTGCCTGTGGCGGGTTTGGTGCCATTTGTGGCTCTTCACTGGCCACGGTCGCCACCATGGGGCAGGTTACTTTGCCACAATTGAAAAAACACGGCTATTCGGGACGGTTGTCGACAGCAGTGTTGGCGGCCGGAGGGACGCTGGGAATCCTGATCCCTCCATCCGTGGTGCTGATCATTTATGCGATCCTGACGGAACAGAATATCGCAAAACTCTTTGTCGCGGCTTTGATTCCCGGTTTCCTCGCAGTGTTCGGCTACATGGTCACGGTTTCAGTGATCGTGCGCGTCACCAATGAGCAGGAAAAGATGAATCAGCGGGCATCATGGCGTGAACGTACTCAGGCAATACAGGATATATGGCCTGTTGTTACGATCTTTATACTGGTCCTTGGCGGAATTTATCAGGGTTGGTTTACACCAACCGAAGGTGCAGCCGTTGGTGCGGGTGCCACCGGGCTTGTCGCCTATGCCAGCGGTGGGCTCGATCGCACGGGTTTTGAGGATGCCATCCTGGAAACCATTGCGACCACCGTAATGATATTCATGATTCTGTTTGGTGCGGCAGTCTATAACAGTTTCCTCGCTTTGTCCCGGCTGCCCTTTGAGGCCGCCGTTTTCGTGAATGGTCTGGAACTGTCGCCATGGCTGGTTCTGACATTGATATTGACATGCTATCTCATTCTTGGGTGTTTCATGGACAGTTTGTCGATGATTATTCTCACGATCCCCGTATTTTTCCCGGTCTTTCAGACTCTTGATTTCGGCATGAATTCGGAACATGCCGCTTTATGGTTTGGTATACTTGTTCTGATTGTCGTGGAAGTCGGCTTAATCACACCTCCGGTTGGCCTGAATCTGTTCATCATCAACAGACTCGCCAAAGATGTCTCCTTGTCCGAAAGTTACAAAGGCGTGGTGCCTTTTGTTATGAGCGATCTTGTCCGCATCGTGATTCTTGTTGCTTTTCCAGCCCTTACCCTGTTTCTCGTGGACTGGCTGTATTAGCTGATCTTTAACGTTGTGTGCATTTGCACCAATCCATAAAGGGCCAAATTTCGTCGTGGCACGACGCATGGGCCCGGTGGTTGAAAAGCCGCGGCGCTTATTTTGGGGGATAATGTCGGGTCTTCAGACCCCGGTGATGTGTGTGTTGTGGGCGGGGCGATCGTGTCATCTTTTGGCTGGAAGGCCATGGGGGTGTGGCGAAGATCGGCGCAGATATCGCGGATGGTGGATCAGTTGTCGTGGGACACGGGGATTGTCTGCCAGCCCGGCGAACAGGATTGTGTGATCCCCCGGCCTGGCCCCCAGAACAGTCCCGATCTCATGGGCCTGGAGGGTCTTGATCGGGGTCCCGTTGATGCCAGTCTGTCCTGGGATTGACGACAGGCCGGTGGGGAGGTGAGCGCAGGCGTCGTGCGCCATCAGTCGGGGTGGTGCCATCGGGGTTGCGGATGATCTCAGGTGCCAGGGCCCCCACGACCGGGAGATCCGGATGCACCCGGGCCGCACCGAGCCTCGGGTGATCCGTGGTCACCGTGCCGTTCCTGCGGTCTTTCCGACAGAACGGATCGCCATGCACTGTGTGAGAGCTGTCATAGGGCGTCCCGTCAATCGACAGGAGAGTGGCCTTGTCGAAAGACTGGAAGGCGTCAAGCGTCTGGCGGCGCTGGAGCCGCGCCAACACGGTGCGGAAGGCCGGCCACAACCGATCCGGATCCACCCTGTCCAACCGCTCCCGCATCGTGGTGTCGGACGGCACCCGCCCGATCCGATCCCGCGATGTCAGATGGGTCTTGAGAGGGCCGCATCGGCGCGTGA
>JAPOTI010000133.1 GCA_026709265.1 Paracoccaceae bacterium
CGGGAACTCGTGATGAATCCGTGACGGGGGTCTTCCGGTCATCCCGGAGCTTTCCACAAAACCCGACAACAACTGTCAATTCTCCGCCCCTTTTCTTCTGATTTCTGTATCGCTGCACGGCGCTGTGATTCTACGTCCATTATTTCTCTGTTTGTGATCAACCAAAAGTAAAGCCCTGATGCCATCACAATTGGCTGTGCTGTGTCGTCTTGTGTGGCCGAGATGGAGGGCGACACCGTGCCAAATTGCCCGCATCAGAAAGCAGCGATGCTGGATCAATTCACCTCTCTTCAGTGGCGAGTTGCCACTATCTCATCGCAAGCGACAGGTCGCCTGGCAGCGGGAGTCTGGTCCCCGCCATCTCATATGACGGTTTCATTCTGTTTGCCCCGCAGTCAGCGATTCGCTAATTGGCTGTGCCGTAGCAACAATTTGTGCGGAGTGACAGAAAGGGGTGCAGATGAATCAACTGTCTCATTTTATCGACGGTCAGAATGTGACGGGCAATTCTGGAAGATTTGGCGATATATTCAACCCGGCAACAGGCGAAGTTCAGGCTCATGTGCCATTTGCATCAGAAAGCGAAGTCGATGATGCCGTGCAATCTGCCGGCCAGGCTCAAGTCAGTTGGGCTGGCACCAACCCGCAACGACGCGCTCGGGTGATGATGGAATTCGTCCGCCTTCTCCAGCGCGATATGGACAAGCTGGCAGCAACCCTATCACGCGAACATGGAAAAACACTTGCTGACGCACGTGGAGATGTCCAGAGGGGACTCGAGGTTGCCGAATTCTGTATTGGCACCCCACATCTCCTCAAGGGTGAATTCACCGCCAGCGCCGGTTCCGGCATTGACATGTATTCCATGCGACAACCGATTGGCGTTGCCGCTGGAATTACGCCGTTTAACTTTCCGGCGATGATTCCCATTTGGAAACTTGCGCCGGCAATATCATGTGGAAACGCCTTTATCCTCAAACCATCAGAACGCGATCCTTCGGTCCCCTTGATGCTCGCCGAACTGATGCAGGAGGCCGGACTCCCGGATGGGATCCTGCAGGTCATCAACGGGGACAAGCAGACTGTTGATGCCATCCTTGGTCATCCAGACATCGGTGCTGTCGGATTTGTCGGCTCGACCCCGGTTGCCCAGGCCGTTTATTCGCAGGCAACTGCTGCCGGAAAACGGGCACAGTGTTTCGGCGGCGCCAAGAATCACATGGTCATCATGCCTGACGCTGACCTCGATCAGGCCGTCGATGCCTTGGTTGGCGCTGGTTACGGGGCCGCAGGTGAACGCTGTATGGCTGTATCCGTTGCTGTTCCCGTTGGTGAAAATACGGCAAATGACCTGATCAGCCGTCTGATTCCACGCGTCGAAAATTTGAAGGTGGGTCCCTATACGGCCGGTGACGATGTCGATTATGGTCCTTTGATTACCAAAGATGCAAAAGAGCGGGTGCTGAGACTCATTGAGTCCGGCGTTCACGAGGGTGCAGAGCTGGTCGTTGACCAGCGCAGCTTCAGCCTGCAGGGTTACGAGAACGGGTTTTTTGTCGGACCGCATCTGTTTGATCATGTGACCGATGATATGCAAATCTACAGAGAGGAAATTTTCGGGCCGGTGCTCTCCACCGTGCGGGCAGATACTTATGAGGATGCCGTGAATTTGGTGACCGACAATGAATATGGCAACGGTGTCGCGATCTTTACCCGTGACGGTGACACCGCGCGTGATTTTACAGACCGAATCAATGTCGGAATGGTGGGCATCAATGTCCCGATCCCTGTGCCGCTTGCCTATCACACTTTTGGTGGCTGGAAAAAATCTATCTTCGGTGATCTCAACCAGCATGGAATTGATGCCTTCCGCTTCTATACCCGAACCAAGACAGTGACGTCGCGCTGGCCATCCGGCATCAAGGAAGGTGCCGTATTGAATTTTCCGACACTGGATTGAATGCGAAGAGTTGGACCATGATCGTGAACATCATCTGGGAGACCATGGGCCGTTCGTGATACGCCTGATTGCCAAGCTACCGACAATGTGATGACGATGACCCCTGCCGAGATTCTTCAGGGCGTGCAATGGATAACACCGGGTACGCCTACGGTTCGGTTCAATCAGGCATCGACAAGACGTGTGCGATCCGGGCTCTGAAATCGGCCAGACTTAGAGGAGAACAATCATTGACTATTGCATTTATCGGCCTTGGAAATATGGGCGCACCGATGGCACGCAACCTGGTCGCCGCAGGTCATAATGTGACCGGATACGACATCGCCGCCCCCTGCCCGACCGGAATCTCGCCGGCTGAATCCGCCGAACAGGCAGTCACGAAAAAAGAATTCGTCATCACCATGTTGCCCAATGGCGCCATCTTGCGTCAGACGGCTGCCCAAATCCTTCCCATAATGGCTCAGGGGAGCATTCTCATCGACTGCTCAACAGTCGATATCGACTCTGCCCGTGCTGTTGCGCACGAGGCCGAAATGCACAATCTCGGATTTGTGGACGCACCGGTCTCGGGGGGAGTTGTGGGCGCTGAGAACGGGACACTCACCTTTATGGCCGGTGGGGATGAGGCGCATATCAAACATGTCTGGCCATTGCTGGACATAATGGGGAGTCGCCGCGTCCATTGCGGTCAGGCAGGTGCCGGACAGGCGGCGAAAATCTGCAACAATATGATCGCTGGGGCCACCATGATTGTCACGTGTGAAGCGTTTGCACTCGCTGATGGGCTCGGTCTTGATCGCCAGAAGATGTTTGAGGTTGTCTCGGCTTCCTCAGGACAGAGCTGGAGCATGAATGTCTATTGTCCGGCCACTGGCATTGGCCCCAGCTCTCCTTCAGACAATGATTATCAACCAGGTTTCGCCTCAGAACTCATGCTGAAGGATCTGCGTCTGGCTCGCCAGGCAGCCCAGTCCGTCAATACCGAGACACCGATCGGCACGCTTGCCATGCAAATCTATGAAGAATTTGTGGAGAAAGAAGCGGGATCCGGCGTCGATTTTTCGGGGGTCATGCGAAAATTCACCAGCGAATAAAGCCGATTGCTGCCTCTTCCACGAGTCGGAACTGATCTCATCGGTTCGTTCGATGCGATCACCACGCCGCAGCAGATCTCCCGCCCTGGCTGTCATGCAATATCTTCATCGTGATACAGCGATAGAATGCACGAATATCATACGGTCATTTTTCAGGAACATGCTGATCGGGCGTGGGCCAGATCTATGCCGCCGCACCCGGTCAACTCTCAAGAAGCTCGGCCAAAAACCTGCCGGTTACGCTGTCTGGTTGACGGGCAATATCTTCGGGTGTGCCTTGGGCAATGACTCGTCCACCCTGGTCTCCACCTTCTGGTCCCATATCAATGATCCAATCGGCCGTCTTGATCACATCAAGATTATGTTCGATGACCACCACGCTATTACCCGAATCGACAAGACTGTGCAGGACCCCCAACAACCTCTTGATATCATCAAAATGAAGCCCCGTTGTCGGCTCATCAAGGACATAGAGTGTTCCACGGCGATGAGTCCTCGACAGTTCTTTTGACAATTTGACCCGTTGTGCCTCGCCCCCCGAGAGAGTCGGTGATGATTGACCCAAACTGATATAACCAAGCCCGACTTCGCACAGGGATTTCAGCTTGTTTGAAATCGCAGGTATCGCGGAGAAAAGATCCAGGGCGTCATCAATGGTCATCTGCAGGACATCCCCAATCGACTTTCCACGAAACTTAATCTCCAATGTCTCCGGGTTGTAACGGGTTCCACGACAGCTTTCACACGACACATAAATGTCAGGCAGAAAGTGCATTGAAATCTTCTTGACACCATCCCCCTGACAGGCTTCACACCGTCCACCCTTGACATTGAACGAGTATCGTCCCGGCTTGTACCCACGCGCTTTGGACTCGGGAAGGCCCGCATACCAGTTGCGGATCGGCGTAAACGCATCCGTATAGGTGGCTGGATTGGAGCGGCTGGTCCGCCCGATTGGCCGCTGATCAATATCAATCGCCCGTTGAAGATAATCAAGTCCTTTGACCCTCTCGCAATTGTCCGGTGCCGTGCGGTATGAATTAAAATAGGCATCAGCATGTCGAAAAAGCGTTTCAAAGGTCAAAGTGGATTTACCACTTCCAGAAATTCCCGTGACACAGACAAATTTGTCGAGTGGAAATTTCACGTCAATTGACTTGAGATTGTTGGCACGTGCACCAACAACAGTGACGAATTTGCCACTGCCTTTTCGTCGTTCAGCATTATAGGGAATTGTCTTGCGCCCACTGAGATACTGGCCGGTCAATGATTCAGTCACCGCTTCAATCTCGGTTGCCGTACCCTGAGCAATCAGTCGACCCCCATGGCGTCCGGCTCCAATCCCGATATCGATAATCATATCGGCTTCCCGCATCGTCTCTTCATCATGCTCGACCACGACGACAGTATTTCCCTGATCGCGCAGGTTTTTCAGTGCGCCCAACAAACGCGCATTGTCTCGCTGGTGCAACCCAATCGATGGCTCATCGAGAACATAAAGAACCCCACTCAACCCGGCTCCAACCTGGCTCGCCAACCGAATTCTCTGACTTTCGCCCCCTGACAAAGTCCCGGCAGTCCGCGACAGGGTCAGGTAGCCTAGACCCACATTCACAAGGAATCCCAATCGCTCCCTGATTTCCTTCAAGATCGGCGCAGCGATGGCCTGATTCTGTTCTGAAAGAACTGGCTGAATCTGTTGACACCAGTCCAGCGTATCAGTCACGCACATATCTGTGACTTCGCCAATATGGAGTCCCGCAATTTTGACGGCGAGGGCTTCACTACGCAATCGATAGCCACCGCATCGCTGACAGTCTCGGCTTGATAGGAACCTTTCACAATGCTCGCGTGCCGAAAAGGATTGCGCGTTTCGATATTGTCGTTCCAGGGTCGGAATCACACCTTCAAACTGGCGCTGCACCGTGTAGTCCTTGTTGCGCGCGCTGTATGAAAACTCAATGGCTTCACCACCTGACCCATGCAGCACGACATCACGAAACGATTCCGGGAAATTTCTCCATTGCAAGCCTGGGTTGACGTCATAATGCTCCGCCAGTGATTGTACAGTCTGATAGCGATAGTCGGGCATCAGACGACGCCAGGCTTCAATTGCATCATCGATCAGACGACGTGATGGATCGGGGACAATCTTGCGAACATCAAAGTAGTTTTCCTGACCCAATCCATCACAATCGGGGCAGGCACCAAAGGGTGCATTGAAGGTGAACAGCCGGGGTTCAAGTTCGGGAATTGTAAAACCCGAGACCGGACAGGCAAAATTCTCAGAAAACGTGACTTCTTCCGGTTCCCCTGATTCGTGCAGGAATTGGACCCGAACGATGCCATCCGCCTGATCAAGCGCGGTGCGCAGCGAATCCGCCAATCGCCGTTCAATTCCCGAACGCAAGACGAGTCGATCAACGACCAGGTCGATACTGTGACGGTAGGTCTTTCCAAGTTTCGGTGGGTCGTCCAGGTCATGAATCTCGCCATCAATTCGGACCCGCTGGAACCCCTGTTTACGGAATTCCATCAACTCCTTCTTGAACTCACCCTTGCGGTCCCGGACCACCGGTGCCATGATGATCAGGCGAGAATCTTCGGGATACTTATTAATTTGTCGGATGATGTCCGAAATCTGTTGTGGAACAATCGGCAAACCCGTTTCGGGCGAATACGGGATTCCGGTACGGGCGAATAGCAATCTGAGATAATCGTAGATTTCTGTGATCGTTCCCACGGTGGAGCGCGGGTTCCGACTCGTCGTTTTCTGCTCAATGGAAATCGCTGGCGACAGGCCGGTGATGGAATCAACATCGGGCTTTTCCATCACATTGAGAAACTGACGGGCATAGACCGACAGACTCTCGACATAGCGTCGTTGTCCCTCAGCATAGATTGTATCCATGGCAAGCGAGGATTTTCCGGAACCGCTCAGGCCCGTCAGGACAATAAATTGATTTCGCGGAATATCCACATCGACCGACTTCAAATTATGCTCACGCGCCCCACGGACGCTAATCATGGTGACGTCAGTCATACCCGCTCCTTCAAACGCGTGTCGATATAAGCAACCACGGGCTGAGGCAACGATGAACTGCATATGATGTGTTCAATTTCGAACTGAGGCGCCCGGTGTTGCGCCACTTGCCACCTTGTCCAGTCAATCCAGTGCGGTTGTCCCCTTGCGCCCGCCGCCGGGGATCGTATTCGATGCGAGCGATTTGCGTTGAAAACTGGGGCGGCCCTCCTCCTTCGAGAATCAGGATATGGGCCCGATTGTTGTGTCGTAAAAAATGCGCGGCGCGTTTTCTTCAAGACGGAGACCGGCTATAGACGATACAATCCGGCGGTCTACGAGAATATGCCG
This sequence comes from Paracoccaceae bacterium, assembly GCA_026709265.1. Classification (GTDB taxonomy): domain Bacteria; phylum Pseudomonadota; class Alphaproteobacteria; order Rhodobacterales; family Rhodobacteraceae; genus JAPOXR01. Next base: position 6,428 of record JAPOTI010000133.1, read on the forward strand.
TCATCGTTGTGCCGACAGTTGACAGTTCCAAGAGACACTTTACATAGTTGGGACATGCCTCAACCTCTGCTGCACATCGCGCCGGGGGGCATCGCTAGTTCCCTGTCGAAAATGATCTGGAGAAAATGATGGTTGGATCAGTAAACAAGGTTATTCTCTTGGGTAATCTCGGCGCGGACCCGGAAACCCGCGAGTTTCCAAGCGGTGCGCAATATTGTCGGTTGCGTATCGCGACAAGCGAACGGTGGACAGACCGAAACAGTGGTGAGAAGCGAGAAAAAACCCAATGGCATAATGTGACCATCTATGCCGATGGACTCGTGAAAGTTGTTCAGCAGTATCTCCACAAAGGCGAAAAGGTCTATATTGAAGGGACACTGGAAACGCGAAAGTGGCAGGACCAGAATGGTGAGGAACGTTACACAACAGAAGTCGCTGTCAGGGGTTTTGGCGGGACGATGGTGTTGTTGGGCGGGCGTCGTGACATGTCTTCATCTGAACTTGCCGCGCCACGTTCATCGAGAGAATCGGCGCAGACCGCGCAGGGCTCAACATCTGATCGTGGTCGAGACAGAGAGGGAGGCTTCGACTCTGGCTTTGGTGAACGGAGTTACGGCACCGGGAACGATAGTGACGATGATGACATCCCGTTTTAGGAATTGACCCGCAAGGAGATCCGAGCGCGACCGTCAGGCACCGCCCGTTTGTCCACGTATCTTTCCTCAGATTTTTCGGGGCATCACAGTTGGTTCAAGCGAAACGGGGCAATTCACGTGCGGCGACCGTCGTGCCGATCACTCACCCTGCGAAACCCTGATCTTTGATCATCCCGTCATCCCTGCAGCTTCCTCCGAAGAGCCAAACCAAACTGCCGAATCTTGTAACAGGCGCCGCCACAGCTTGATGTCGGAATTGCCGCATAATCTGACTTCCTGCCGAGCACATTCAGCAAGAAGACACCCGTGAAATCGTTGCATCGACAGGCCTCGATTCGTGCGCATGTCTTGTCACGATCCCTGGATGTGAATGCGTATCACCAACACGGCATCGACGCGTTTGGAAACAGTCGGGTGGACTCAACAATGAAGCGCGGCATTTACACCTATATTGTGATACGATAGGGTGACAACCACAAGATTTGACACATGCGAAATGAATCTCTGCCGTGAATGATAGCGCTGACAATCCCCCCGATGAACCCAACGGTGAGACTTACAATCCGCCGCCATTGGGCCCTGGAGTCTCGATTGTAGACGAGTTGCGTTCGGCCTATCTTGATTATGCAATGAGCGTGATTGTCTCACGCGCCATTCCCGACCTTCGTGATGGACTCAAGCCGGTTCATCGGCGGATTCTGTATGCAATGCATGAAACCGGAAACTCCCACGACAAGGCTTTCCGCAAGTCGGCGCGACCGGTCGGAGATGTCATGGGTAAGTATCACCCACACGGCGATGCCGCGATCTATGACGCGTTGGTGCGCATGGCACAGGATTTTTCCATGTCTTTGCCGCTCCTTGACGGACAGGGCAATTTTGGATCCATGGATGGGGATAATCCGGCGGCAATGCGCTACACCGAGGTGCGCATGGCAAAAGCAGCCCAGTGGCTGCTCGCCGACATCGACCGGAATACCGTCACCTTTCAGGACAATTATGACGGCAAAGATCAAGAACCGGTGGTGCTGCCAGCGCGGTTCCCGAACCTCCTCATCAATGGTGGTGGTGGAATCGCCGTCGGCATGGCAACCAATATTCCACCGCATAATCTGGGTGAAGTCATTGATGCCACTCTGGCACTCATTGACAATCCAGACATCTCGATCGAGGCCCTGATGGAGTGTATCCCCGCTCCCGACTTTCCAACGGGTGGAATCATCCAGGGACGGCATGGCGCGGCGGAAACATATGCAACGGGTCGCGGCAAGATCGTCATTCGTGCCAAGACGCGAATTGAAGAGGCTCAGAAAGATCGCCAGGCGATCATCATCGAAGAGGTCCCCTATCAGGTCAACAAGGCAAGCATGATTGAGCGCATTGCACAATCAGTCCGCGACAAGAAAGTCGAAGGGATCTCCAGTATCCGTGACGAGTCCGACCGTAGCGGCGTGCGTGTCGTCATTGACCTCAAACGCGACGCGACGGCAGAAGTCGTGTTGAACCAGTTGTGGAAGAATTCCCAGATGCAGACGCATTTCAGCTGTAACATGCTGGCGTTGAATGGCGGACGTCCAGAACGAATGCCGCTCGATACGATACTGCGTTCATTTGTCGAATTCCGGGAAGACGTGGTCAGTCGGCGAACAGCAGATGAACTCAGTCGGGCGCGGACGCGCAGTCATCTCCTTTGTGGTTTGGCAGTGGCAGCATCCAATATCGACGAAGTGGTTCATATCATTCGTTCGTCCTCCGAGCCGGCAGCGGCACGCGAACGGCTGCAGGAAAGAAGTTGGCCGGCAACAGAAATCGCCGACTATGTGCAGCTCATTGACGATCCGCTCAATGCGATCCGTGATGATGGCACCTACCGCCTGTCGGACGAGCAGGCGCGTGCGATCCTCGAGTTGCGCTTGCAACGGCTCACTGCCCTCGGAATTCGCGAAACCGGTGATGAACTCCAGAAACTGGCGGAGAAAATCCGTGAATGTCTGGATATCCTCGCTTCCGCATCGCGCATTCGATCAATCATTTCGAATGAACTGCGCGAAGTGAAGGAACTATTTGCCGTTCCACGCCGCACCCAGATCTCGGAATATGCCGATGATATCGACGACGAGGATCTGATTGAGCCTGAGGATGTCGTCGTCACGATCACCAATGGCGGATATATCAAACGGACCCCGTTGACCGAGTTCCGGGCACAGAAGCGCGGCGGGAAAGGCATCTCCGGAATGTCAACCAAAGATGAAGATTTCGTCACCGCGCAGTATGTCGTGAACACGCATCATGCCCTCTTGTTCTTCACGACCAGCGGTTATGTTTACAAACTCAAGACATGGAAACTTCCGCGTTCCAGCCGCAATGCACGCGGCAAGGCGATCGTCAATATTCTTCCCATTGATCCTGGCGTTTCCATCGCTGCAATCACACCCATTGATATCGATGAGGAATCCTGGGATGATCGGGAGATTATCCTCGTGAATTCAGCGGGTCGGCTGCGCCGCAACCGCCTGTCGGATTTTGCCAATGTGATGTCCAACGGCAAGATCGCTGTTCGTCTTCCGGAAGGAGTTTCCCTGGTGGATGCCAGAATCTGTCAAACTGGCGATGACGTCATGCTGGCTGGGTCAAATGGTCAGGTCATCCGGTTTTCGGTATCGGAACTCAGGATTTTCCGCTCGCGTTACTCCGAAGGTGTACGCGGAATCCGTTTTGGTAATGGTGGCCAAGTCGTCGCGATGGAGATCATCCCCGGCTACGATGTGACGACGACGAGGCGCAATATTTTCTTGCGCAGCCGTGCTGCATTCTGGCGCAATCGCAATCGAAATACCGAAGGAGCAGACCCACCCGATGAAGACGTGTTCCCACTGGATAAGACAGAAACACACACGCGCGCCGTCTATCAGGAGATGGTCGCCGCCGAGTGTCTGCTGTTGACGATTTCCGGCAACGGCAGCGGAAAATTATCGTCATCCTTTGATTATAGATTGACTGGACGCGGTGGACTCGGCGTCAACGGAATGGGCGGTGGTGGAATCGTTGCCTTCCTCACCGTCAATATGGAAGACCAGATCATGTTGACGACAAATAGCGGTCAGTCAATCAGATGCCGGGTTGCAGACATATCTTACCAGTCGCGAACCTCGAGCGGGGTGCGGATCATCCGGCTGGCAGAAGGTGAGGAAGTGGTTTCAGTTGCCCGGATCAACGAAACAGTCGACACAAACGTTCATGACGACACCGAGGAGATATCGGAGACTGAAACGGAACCACACCAAACCACACAAGAGAGCAAATAAATCACTTTTCCCGTTGGGCTTGGCTTCCTGTCATCGACTGTTGAATTCATGCGGACACGATCCCATCGATGCGCCCGGCTCAAGCACACTTGTTGGGATCAAGGGTCAGTGGTCCAACGGAGTCGCGTGAAAGACAGATCCTGAAACTTTGCGGACTTCCATTCATCGCGCCGCCGATTCAAAAACCGCAGATGGATATTCACAAATCAACGGCCCATTGCGCCGGCCAATTCAGCCTGATCGAATGCTTCGAGCGTCGCGTCGAATACGAGCATGATGGAAGCATGGCGATTCTTGTAATCTCTTGCCGGCTGCAGAACGCACAATTCATCAAAAGGCACCGTCGGGGGTGGACCATGATTCGTCAGCATCTCCTTCAGCTCGTGATGGGCCAATGCAATTTCTTTTCGGTTGCGCCCAACAATATTCCTGCCGAGAACTGATGCCGATGCCTGACCCAGGGCGCATGCCTTTACATTTTGGCCAAAAGCAGTGACGGTTCCCTGGTGAACCTTGATCTCAACGGTCACAGTCGAGCCACAAAGTGGGGACCGAACCTTGGCCGCCGCCTGCGGAGTTTCAATCGGTGTCGTCAAAGGAATGTCTGCAGCGAGCGCCAGGATCCTTTGGGAGTAGAGCTTTACAAGGTCAGAGGAGTCGTTCATTCGTCGCGCGCCGCATGGAGGGTTACCCAACTCAATGTAGGACGCAAAAGACAGAAATAGAAGATGAGGTCAAATTGTAGAACTTTCTGGGCTCAAGTTTGACGCAGCAGGATTGATACCGGTTGTCGTTCAGGATGCGAAGATTGGCGATGTGCTGATGGTCGCGTGGATGAATCGGGAATCGCTGCAACAGACACTCAGGACTTCGCGGATGACATATTGGTCAAGATCACGGAAATGCCTTTGGGTCAAAGGTGAAACAAGCGGAAATATGCAGCATCTGATTGAAATGAAAGCAGACTGTGATCGCGATAGTCTGCTGGCCACGGTCACGCAAACTGGTGTTGCGTGCCACACTGGAGCGCGCAGTTGTTTTTTTGAATCGCTACCCAAAGAACTCATCCCGGCGACCGCAGGCTGATCCCCGAATCTCACAAGCCGATCTTTTCCCTCAAACTGCGCACGCTATGACCTGATTTGCGAAATTCGCTTATGGCGGTTGAACCGGCGCGTTTCGCGAGACGTTGCCCATGTTCATCACGTATGAGGCGATGATGGTGCCAGACCGGCGGCTCCAACTGCAGAAGTACCTGCAAAAGCCGGTGAATTGGAGTCACGCCGAACAGATCCTTGCCACGGCTCACACAGGTCACGTCTTGACAATGGTCATCGACGACGACCGCCAGATGATACGAAGTCCTGATATCCCGGCGAGCCAGGACAATGTCACCATGTGCGTCAATCAGATTGTCTGGATCAAGAAAATGGAGACCGCCGCATTGCGGGCCAACATCCCGGTAGCTGATTCTGCGAGCGGCCTCGCGACCCCCGAGGCTGTCAATAGCTTTTTTCATATCGAGTCGAATGGAATCTCCGGGTCCGACCTCCTGAATTGATCGATGTCGGCAAATGCCTGGATATATCCGTTTCTCCGGAGCTGACCGCGATTCGCCAATCGATGATTCTTGTGGGCCCATCAACGCATTCTGGATGTCACGGCGCGTGCATCGACAGGGATAGCAAATGCCGAGATCAATCAGCGAAACCAATGCTCTTTCGTAGACATCGATACGTTCAGACTGACGCATCACGGGTGAAGGCCAACTCAGTCCGAGCCATTCAAGATCCTCAAAAATGGCGTCAACATAAGATTCGTGTGATCTCTCTGTATCAATGTCCTCAATCCGAAGGATGAATTCACCCCCGAATTGCCGGCAATTTTCCCAGGCGGTTAATGCCGAAAATGCATGACCGAGATGGAGACGCCCGGTTGGCGAAGGGGCAAAACGATCACGATACATGCGACATTATGGTGAACTTCTTGTGTGCATGAGATCGACTGAAATCAACAGTGACCAATTGCCCTTCCACCTCCCAGAACACGACGCGCCCGCGTCATCGGTGTTGACCTGTACCCGGCGAACCCACTGGCCGAAGATCAATGGTCGAAACCAGAACCATGCCCAACATATACCAGAAGATGCTGAAACAAGCATGTTTTGAGGTCGGACCAACATGTGGGCGCCGTCGTGCCAATTGATGGTTGCCTGGGTTTGATCCAACATCCCCGCATGACAAATAGCCAACTTCGCAACGCCCGCGTCACATCTCGAGGGGCATGACGAATTGACACGCTGTCAGGAGAAACCGTTATAAATGTAAATGAAGGCAATTGTCGTGATAATGATTGAGAGGAAACCGATGCCGTCGGCAACATTGCGAACAATTGCACGGCGCGGAAATCGTCTTATTTGTTTTTTCATTTTGTTCCACATTTTCAGAGTCGGAACATGTATGTTCTTTTTTTATTCTAAAATTAAGAACAAAAGGCGGTTAGAGGCATTTATTAGAACGAATATAGTTTTTCTGTTGCGTCATAGCAACAAAGAGGTGACCAAACACGAATATTTTAAGATCAAAAAAATTTTCATCGAACCCGATGTCTGACTGCTCGCCTCGCCTGCGTATCACTTCTGAAAATATCTCATCGAACAAATTGCTCTCTCGTGATTTTCCTGTTCCTCCTCGGTGATTTCCGGACATGTGTCAAACGGTCACACGCCCGATGAGATTGAGCAGCAATTGTGCTGCCAGGATCGAGGTTGTGCCGCTCAGATCATAATCCGGGGCGACTTCCACCAGATCGATCCCGACGATCGTTTCACGCCGTGCCAGCGCACCGAGAAACTCGAGAACTTCGTAGTAGAGAAGCCCCCCGTGGCTTGGAGTGCCCGTCCCTGGCGCAATCGAGGGATCGAATCCGTCAATGTCGATGGTGATATAAATCCGCGAATTCTCGGGGATACGATTCAACACGGTGCCAGCGCCCATCGCCCGGAATTCCCGCACCGAAATGATGTCACTTCCCATGCGCCGTGCATCATCGAAACCCTCCTTGGCAGTTGACGAAACGTTACGGATGCCGATCTGCGTCATCCCCTTGACCCATGACGTCTCCGCCGCACGGCGCATCGGGTTGCCATGACCGAAACGGACGCCATGGCGTTCATCGACGAAGTCCAAATGCGCATCTATCTGTACGATATGGATTGGTTCCTGGTCCGAAAATGCGGCAATGCAGGGAATGTTGACCGAATGGTCGCCGCCAAGAGTGACGGGCAACGCACCTGCTCCCAGAATCGCCCGAACCCCTGATTCGATATTGGTGTGGCTCGCTCGCGTGTCAGTATGGATGATATCGGCATCACCGAGATCCACGATGCGCGTGTCTGCAAGATATGTTGTGTCGTCCTCATGGTCATAGGCACCGGCATGGCCAAAGCAAAACAGGGTGGAGGCTTCGCGTATGCCGCGCGGTCCAAATCGTGCGCCCGCGCGCCATTGAGTCCCAAAATCAAATGGTGCCCCAAGAACAGCCACATCAGCATTGATCTGTGTCCAATCCGGTTGATACGGTGCCTTGGCAAAGGTCGGAATGCCGACGAAGGGCAAATTCAGCCGACCGGTGTCATAGCTGTTATTCATGACTTACAAGCTCCCTTTCATTGAATCGCCCGCTTATTGAATGCGTGTTTTGGAGTGAAAGCTGTTTTCTTCCCGATCAAGCATCTCAAGCCAGACCTCTTCAGAGATGATCCGCACCCCAAACTCCTTGGCCTTCCGTACTTTGGAGCCCGCCTTGTTGCCAGCAACCAGGATCCCGGTTCTTGAGGAAACTGAACTGGCGATTCTGGCCCCAAGCGCCTCGGCGCGCGCTTTGGCCTCAGCACGAGTCATGCGCTCAAGTGTGCCGGTAAACACGATAGAGACACCCGCCAGTGGGCGTTGGCCATCTGGCCGGACGGATTCCGGCACAATCGTCAACTGCGCCGCCAGGCGATTGATCAACCCGCGGGCCACTGGATCACGGAAACTGCGTTGCAGAGCATCTGCGGTTTTCTCTCCGATTCCTTCGGCCGATACGAGTTCATTCTCTTCGTCCACTTGGGAGTGCAATGACCCGTCGATTGCCTTGACCAGATTATCCCATGCCAGGAAATGTCGTGCCAGCCTTTCAGCAACGATTTCCCCAACATGACGAATGCCAAGAGCAAATACAAACCGTGCCAACGGCACCTCTCTCTTCGAATCAATTTCAGCAAACAGTTTGTCAGCCGATTTTTCTCCCCAGCCTGATTGTTCACTGAGATTGATATCTTTGGCAGTCAGTTTGTTCCGGAGTTGAAAGATGTTTGCCGGTTCAGTCAGCACTCCCAACTCAAAAAATTGTTCGATGAGTTTGTCTCCCAATCCCTCGATATTGAATACCGGCCGGGAAGCCAGATGTTTCAATCTTCCCAACCGCTGCGAGCGACAGACAAACTCGCCGGTACAACGGCGCACTGCATCTCCCTCAAGGCGAAGGGCCTTGGACCCGCAATCAGGGCAATACCGGGGAAAACGATACGGTACGGAACTGGATTTGCGTGCCGCGGGATCCATGTCTGCCACCTTGGGAATCACATCCCCGGCGCGATAGATCTTCACCCGATCACCGACCCTGAGATCGCGCCCATTGCGAATTGGAGATCCGTCAGCACCGATTCCCTTGATATAATCTTCGTTATGCAGGGTTGCATTCGAGACCACCACACCGCCCACAGTGATCGGCTCGAGACGTGCAACCGGAGATAGGGCACCCGTTCGCCCAACCTGAATGTCGATCGCATTCAGGACTGTCCAGGCAGTCTCCGCCGGAAATTTGACGGCGATCGCCCATCGCGGTGCCGTTGAACTGTTGCCGAGACGCGCTTGCAAACCCAGCGTGTTGACCTTGAACACAACGCCGTCGATATCGTAGCCGAGGGACGCACGGATTTTCTCGATTCGATCATATTCTGCCATCATTGCCTGATGACCAACACAGATTTTGGTGTGCGGATTCACAGTGAACCCCATCGCGGAGATGGTTTTCATCGCCTCCATCTGGCTGTCGCCGAACATTGCGTCGGCTGAGACCCATCCATGGGCAAAAAATCTCAATGGTCGTGCCGCAGTGATAAGGGGATCAAGCTGGCGCAAAGATCCTGCGGCGGCGTTCCGGGGATTGGCAAAAGTGCGTTCGCCTTTTTCGATCTGCATATCATTGAGATGAGTAAAGTCGCTATGTGCCATGTAGACTTCGCCGCGAATCTCGATAGTGCCCGGCGGTGCTGGAATGGTCTGAGGAATATCCTTGATTGTCTTCACATTCTCCGTCACATCTTCGCCGATTGAGCCATCCCCGCGCGTCGCCGCAGATTGCAGCCGCCCACCGTGATAGATCAGCGTGACTGACAGGCCATCGATTTTCGGCTCAAAAGTGAATTGAAGCGTGTCAGAGGGTGATCGGCCCAGAAAACGCTGTACCCGGGCTTCAAACTCGCCAAGATCATCGGCACTGAAGGCATTATCGAGCGACAGCATCGGTGACGAATGCTTGACCTTACGGAACCTCTCTGCTGCCGGTGCGCCAACAGATTGACTGGGGCTGTCAGCACGCACCAGCGACGGATACTGCGTTTCCAGCGCCTTCAATTTCACCTTGAGTGCATCATATTCGCCGTCATCAAGATTTGGCGCGTCATTTTGATGATAAGCGATATCGGCAGAGCGGATTTGCGTGCTCAGGCGGCGCATTTGTGCGCTCACCTGAGCCATGGTTTGCGCGTCATCAGAGTCTACATTTTTTGCCATGTCAGTGTTTCATCAACGACCCGGCACCGTGTCGCCCTGAGTGGCAGTGCCTGTCTTGAGATTCAGTTGAACGAACTGGGACAATCTTACCATTGTTCGGGATGATCCCAAACCTGCAATATAAATCAACATCACAGAATTTACCGACGTTTTCACATCGTAGGTTAAATTGTGCCTTTCAATCCCCTATATTGTCGGCGAAAATCATTGGATGACATGATGGGAATGGCCACGACCGCGACAGCAGGCGCACATCACGGGACAATTGATCAGGACACAACGCCTGAAGACAATATGCTTGGATTTGCCAAAACTCCATCGGCGACACGGGTCATCGTCGCAATGTCGGGAGGTGTCGACTCTTCGGTGGTCGCCGCCATGCTGCACGAACAGGGATACGATGTTATCGGCATCACCCTTCAACTTTATGATCATGGTGCAGCCTTGGGGAAAAAGGGTGCCTGCTGCGCCGGCCAGGATATCCGCGATGCCCGCAGAATCGCGGATGAAATGGGATTTCCGCACTATGTCCTGGATTATGAGTCGATTTTCCGCGAATCCGTGATCGATGAATTTGCTGACAGTTATCTTGCCGGGACCACACCGATTCCCTGCATTCGCTGCAATGAGAGGGTCAAATTCACCGATCTTCTGAAAACGGCCCGTGACCTTGGCGGCGACTGTCTGGCAACCGGCCATTACATTCGTCGTATCGTCGGTCAGAATGGTGTTGAGCTTCACCGTGCAAGGGATTTGCACCGTGATCAGTCATACTTCTTGTTTTCCATCACCCGGCCACAACTCGATTATCTTCGATTCCCTCTGGGGGAATTGAACTCAAAGGACGAAACCCGTCATGTCGCCCAGCGACTGGGACTCAGCGTTGCCCACAAATCGGACAGTCAAGACATCTGTTTTGTACCCAATGGGAATTATGCTGAGGTGATCAAGAAACTGCGGCCGGAGGCCGCTGATCCTGGTGACATCGTTGATTTGCACGGCAAATGGCTGGGGAAGCATGATGGGATCATCAATTTCACAGTGGGGCAGCGGCGGCGCCTTGGAATCGGTGGAACCCAGGAACCTTTGTATGTCGTTCGATTGGACGCACAGCGCCGACAGGTTGTTGTTGGCCCAAAATCCGCCCTGCTGTCTTCACGGATCAGTCTTCGTGAGGTCAGTTGGCTCGGTGATCAACGTTTCACACCCGGGCAGTCATGGAATTTGCGCATCAAGATTCGTTCCACGGGTTCGCCAACGGATGCCATTGTCTTTGCTCAGGACAATGGCACTGCGGAGATCCAGTCCCTGATGCCCCTCGAAGGCGTTTCTCCCGGACAGGCCTGTGTATTCTACATGCCGGAAGGCAACCGGGTTCTTGGCGGCGGGTGGATTCAAGATACCACCGGCGACGATGTGTCCGGATTCACGTGACTTGCGGAAAGATTGATGGAGACAGAGGCCATGACAACACAAACTCTCCTTGATGAAATTGACAGGACTGTTGATCAGGCAACCGGACGTCTGTTGGAATTCTTGCGTATCCCGTCGGTGTCGACAGATCCGGCCCATCATCGGGACTGTGGCCGGGCTGCTGACTGGCTCGCCAACCAGTTGCGTGACATCGGCTTTGAGTCGTCGGTGCAACCTACAGAGGGGCTTCCGGCAGTCGTCGCTGTGGGTCCGTCTGAAAATTCGACCGCCCTGTTTTATGGTCACTATGATGTTCAACCGACAGACCCGTTGGACAAGTGGGATCATTCACCGTTTGAACCGATCATCGAAGACCGCGCCGGTGGCCGGGTTATTCGTGGTCGTGGTGCCAGCGACGACAAGGGTCAGTTAATGACTTTCGTCGAAGCCTGTCGGGCTTACAGGAACGTGACCGGTACATTGCCGAGAGGTGTTCGATTTTTCTTCGAGGGTGAGGAGGAATCCGGTTCTCCTTCACTCGTTCCCTTTTTGGAAAAGAACCGGAGCCACTTGTCGTCGTCGATTGCCTTGATTTGTGACACTGGCCTTTTTGATCACGACACGCCAGCCATTGTCACCATGTTGCGCGGCCTGCTTGCAGAAGAAGTCACGGTGTCGGGGCCGGAACTTGATCTGCATTCCGGCATATATGGTGGTGCCGCAGCGAATCCCTTGCGTATCCTGAGTCATATCCTGTCGCAGTTGCATGATCATCAGGGTCGAGTCACAGTACCGGGATTTTATCAGAATATTCCAGAACTTCCCGACGATCTCCGTACGCAATGGAAGAAACTGGACATTCGCAGCCAGTCTCTCCTGACGTCCGTCGGTCTCGCACATCCCGCAGGTGAAGTTGATCGTTCGCTGCTGGAAATGGTCTGGTCGCGCCCGACCTGCGAAATCAACGGAATCACGGGTGGATATGGCGGCGATGGATTCAAAACCGTTATCCCGGCGACGGCTACGGCAAAGGTCAGTTTCCGCCTGGTTGCGGGGCAGGACCCGGCAACGATACGCCGACAGTTCAGGACTTTTGTTCAATCACAGGTTCCTGCCGACTGTTCAGTTGCCTTTGGCGAATATGGTGCGTCACCCGCATGCAGCTTCTCGCTTGATCATCCGCTCTTTGATCATGTTCGTGCCGCTCTTTCAGCCGAATGGCCGGAGGATCCTGTCATGGTTGGCTGCGGCGGTTCGATCCCCGTTGCCGGGTATTTCAAGAGCATACTGGGAATCGACTCCGTCCTGACCGGGTTTGGGCTGGAAGATGACCAAATTCACTCGCCCAATGAAAAGTATGACATACGGAGCTTTCATCGTGGCATGCGAACCTGGGCACGAGTCCTCTCAAACTGGTGAGATCAGTGCTTCCAATGATTCCCTTCCACGAATGATTGGCATCACAACAATTCCCACTCTTTATTTTATGCTGTGATGAGCCTCTTGCAGAACACGGACTGTGGGATCTGAAAATGGGGTGGATTGCCTAACCGAAACAGCATCGGCATCAAATTGTCATCAATTGACAAGACCTGACCGGAATCGTTGGGAATGTGCGGCGAATTGGCGCAAAGTAGGCCCCGATTGCGCGGCAATCTTTGTCTGATGAAGTGGGATCGCTGCCTGTCGCGCAGGGTGGTACCGCCCCTATCAACAATACACATGTACCTGATCAAACATATGTGAGATTCTAAGCGGCGGTGGCCAGGTCTCTGATAAGGTCGAAGCCAAGGGCATGGGACTGTCTCCTTACGTATATGGTTTGTTTCTCATTCCAACAGATCAGAGGAACAGTTCCATCTCTAGAGACATCAACAAAAAATACCGCCAGAAGGCCAAAAGAACCCATGACTTTCACGGGTTTTGCAAGAGACTCAGATGGAATAGGAAACGAGCCGTGTCGCAGCGTGTAATCGCGTGGCCGTTGTGCATGCGTCTGTGGCGATGATAAAGGTCTTTCAGTTTCCAACCGAGCAACTTCCGATTTGGTGGAGAGACCGATTGAGACGATTTTGTCCGAATTGCAGGTATCGTGCGTAATGTCTTGCATCGTCTAAGGTCATACTTTTGGCAAAGTATGACGCGCAAAGTGCTGCGAAGGCAGCGCGTCACTTCGGATATACGTGCAATATTTCTCGGAGATTTGATCTCAAATGAGGTCATCCTTTCTGGAACATTTGAGACACACGAACTGAATTGTTTGGCGCGAACGCTCTTTACACCCCCCCCCCCTCGGGATTCGACGGCCTTGGACATTGGGGCCAATATTGGCAACCACGCGATCTATTTTGCGAGATATTTTCAGCGAGTCATTGCGTTTGAGCCCAACCCGATGGTTGCATGTGTGTTGCGTGCCAACACGATCGCGGCCGGGAACAAGGTTGAAGTGGCAGAAATTGGCTTGTCGGAGACTCAAGGCCAATTGAATTTCAGGGTCAATGAGGACAATCTTGGTGGGTCAGGCGTGACGGACTTGGAAACTGGAATGACAATCGCGATGTCGTCACACTCGATTCGATGGTTGCATCCATGAAAATCCAGAATGTTGAATTTATCAAGCTTGACGTTGAGGGGCATGAGGAGCAGGTGTTGAAAGGTGCATCAGAACTGATTTCAGCGTCAAAACCCACCATCGCATTTGAAGGCCACTACAAACAGTATCCCGACCAATGGCCACCCATCGCACGCCTCTTGAGTGAGTACGGTTATCGCTATGTCTACCGATTCACCGACATGCAGACTGACAGGGCGAGAATCTTGCAAAAAATAACGCCGAAGCCTCTCCGCCGTGAGGGGACATCACTGGTTCTCAAGGAGGCCCGATACACAGATATCACGAATACAAATCACAGTATGCTGATTGCAACAGTCGCCCCGATTGGCTGAATGATACGAATGAGTATGGCGCATCAATCAGCCTGGGAACAGTTCGTGACCGTCTCACAACCAAGTGAAAAATACTGACCCTCTCGCCGAAAGGAAAAGAAGAAATCAAACTCAACTTCCTGCGACAACGCCGTAGCTACAATACAGGCCTGATACACAAGTTCATCTCACAGTGATAAACCCGACGGTCAGCAAGCGGACAACAGGACATTTCGGGTTGCCATGTCAGCGCTTCTGCTTCATTTTGCAGGAAGTATGCATGGATTCAATGAAAGGAAGGACAGAATGCAAGCTTACGCGCCGAGCTTCCGGCCTGACCGTCGTGGTCTGATGAAGGCTGCGGGTGCACTCGCAGGCCTGAGCCTGCTGCCAAAAGGAACTCTGGCAGCAGAAGACAAACAAGTGAATTTCTACAATTGGGACACCTATATCGGCGAGACAACGCTGGACGACTTTACGGCGGCAACGGGCATTGAAGTCAAACTCGACCTTTTTGCCGATAACGATGAACTGTTCGCCAAATTGAGAGAAGGCAACCCCGGTTATGATCTGATTGTGCCGACCAACGATTTTGTGGAACGGATGCTGGTTGCCGGGATACTGATGCCGCTGGATCATGACAAGATTCCCAATATGTCCAACCTGGGTGCCAATTTCCGTGACGCCAGTTTTGATCCGGGACTGAAACATTCGATCCCTTATATGTGGGGGACAATCGGCGTTGGATACAATACCGCACGCACCGGTGACATCAGCAAATCATGGAAACATCTCTATGATTCTGACCAGTTTGCCGGTCAGATTTCCCTGCTTGGGGACGGCCAGAATGTCATTGGTCATGCGATGAAATATCTGGGCCATTCGCTGAACAGCACCGATATCGCGCATGTGAAGGAAGCTGAGGAACTGCTGATTTCGCAAAAGGAGAATATCAAGGTTTTTGCCGACGACAATGGACAGGATCTTCTGGCATCCGGCGAGGTGGTTATTGCTCAGGAATGGAATGGAGACATCCTGCAGGTCATGACCGAGGATGACGATATTTCCTTCTACGTCCCTGACGAAGGCGGGTTGATTTGGCAAGACTGCCTGTGTATTCCCAATGATGCGCCGCACCCAGACAATGCCCATGATCTCATCAACTATATTCTGGATGCTGATGCCGGAGCGGCAATTGCCGATTTCATCCAGTATGCCACGCCCAACGATGCCGCACGCGCGAAGCTGGGACCTGAATATAACGAAAATCCGGCGATCTTCCCGCCCGATGAAACCGTCGCACGTTGCGAGTTTCAACTTTATCTCGGGGAAGAGCATGTGAAGAACATCAATGACGCATGGACACGGGTTCAGGCTGCCTGATGAACCGACAGATCCGGGCGGGCTGATGCCCGCCTGACATCTTCACCCTCGTGGAGAGCTATCACCGCAATCGCCGCCTCTTCTGGCTTTTGGCCGGCCCTGGCTCTTTCTGGTTGCTCTTCTTCTTTTTGGTGCCGCTCGGCATCGTATGGACACTGTCATTCGGTGAAAAGGCGGTCATTGATGGACAGATTTCCATCACCGAAACCGAAATCACCTGGACTCTTGCCAACTATCTTCGGGCCCTCGCCGATCCCGTCTATCTGAAAATCATCTGGAAATCAGTGTGGATTTCCGTGTTTGCCACCCTTCTGTGTTTGCTGATTGCGTATCCGGTGGCTTTCCTCATTTCATTCACCTCGCCACGGCGACAGGCATGGCTGCTTCTCGCAGTGATTCTGCCCTTTTGGATTAATCTGCTGATCCGCACCTACGCGCTCATCGCGGTCTTTCGTACCAAGGGCTATGTCAATTTTACCCTCGAATGGATCTACAACGGCTTGTGGCTCGATCACCTGTTCGGGGCTTTTCAGCCCTTGGAATTGCTCTATAACAATTTCGCCGTGGTTGCAGGGCTGGTCTATGTGTTCATGCCCTTCATGGTTCTGCCACTCTATGCGTCG
The DNA here is from genome assembly GCA_026709265.1 of Paracoccaceae bacterium. GTDB lineage: Bacteria > Pseudomonadota > Alphaproteobacteria > Rhodobacterales > Rhodobacteraceae > JAPOXR01. The sequence goes on from JAPOTI010000133.1 coordinate 22,573, forward strand.
ATTGAACGATTGGACAGATCCATGTTGGAAGCCTCGCTTGATCTCGGTGCGGGACAATTCACCACTTTTCTGCGTGTCACGGTACCGCTGACGATGCCGGGTATTATCTCCGGAGTGATTCTCGTATTCATCCCCAGTCTTGGCTCTTTCCTGACCGCCGATCTGCTGGGAGGCACCAACGCGACGATGATTGGCAACGTGATTGAACGACAGTTCAAGGCAGCCAATGACTGGCCGTTTGGCGCCGCGCTGAGCTTCCTGCTGATGTATGTGACCTTCGGTGCTTTGGCCCTTCGCGCTGTTATCAGCCGGCAATCCGGGATGCCGGCATGAGATTGATGATCCGCAGATTCTGGAAGCGCTCCGACCCGCTCGACTACGCCAACCGCCTTTGGATGAAACTCTTTATCGGAACCGTATTTATTCTCCTCTATGCGCCGGTCATTCTGATGATGATCTTCAGTTTTAACGATTCACGACGCAATATCGTTTGGCGTGGCTTCACCACAAAATATTACGAGAAGGCATGGAACAATGACGGGTTAATTGACGCATTTGTCAACTCTTTGACAATTGCTGCCTTCAATACCGTTCTTGCCACATTGTTTGGCGCGATGATCGGGCTGCTCCTGTGGCGTTTCCGGTTTCCCTTCAAGTCGGCATATGACGGGTTCATGGCTTTGCCTATCGTCATCCCGGAAATATGTATGGGTGTTGCGATGCTGGCCTTTTTCTCGCGCATCGGTTGGCCCTCCGACCTGCCATGGCCACTCAATTTGTCATCCATTATGATCGCCCATATCGCCTTTAGTTTCCCCTTCGTTGCAATCGTCGTGCGCGCCCGAATGGCCGGTTTCAATCGCGAGCTCGAGGAAGCCGCACGTGATCTGGGCGCCTCACAATGGCAAACATTTCGCGACGTCATTTTCCCTTATATGCGTCCCGGTCTCATCGCGGGTGCCCTGCTCGCCTTCACCCTTTCGCTGGATGATTTCGTGGTGACTTTCTTCACATCAGGTCCTGAAACCGTGACTTTTCCGGTCAAAGTCTATTCCATGGTGCGCTTCAGTGTCACACCGGAAGTCAATGCCGCATCGACTGTCCTGGTCCTGATTACTCTCGTTGCGGCCACATTCATGCTGCGCTTTCAAAGACCTCAAGAGGCCGGTGGCCCATGAGCATGATCTCGATCCGCAGCCTGACCAAGACGTTTGGCACCGTCATCGCCGTCGACAACGCCTGTATTGAGATCAGGGCCAACGAGTTTTTTGCTGTTCTCGGACCATCAGGCTGCGGCAAGACAACGCTGCTGCGCATGCTTGCCGGTTTTGAGATACCAACCCATGGTCAAATCCTGATTGATAACCACGATGTCAGCGAGATGCCGCCCAACTTGCGCCCGGTCAACATGGTATTCCAATCTTACGCTGTCTTTCCGCATATGACGGTTCTTGACAATGTCAGATATGGTCTGAAAGTCACCGGTGTGGCGGCAAAAGAGGCGCGCCAGCGCGCCGAAGAAACCCTGGAAATGGTCCAACTCTCCGGCTTCGGATCACGCAAACCGGAACAACTCTCAGGAGGTCAACGACAGCGTGTTGCCCTCGCCCGCGCCCTGGTCAAGCGACCCAAGGTCCTGTTGCTCGATGAACCCATGTCAGCGCTTGATGCCAAGCTTCGTGAACAAATGCAACTGGAACTTGCGCGATTACAGGAAGATGTCGGAATTACATTTGTCATCGTCACTCATGACCAGGATGAGGCCCTGTCAATGGCGGACCGCATCGCCGTCATGAATGATGGAAAAGTCGAGCAGATCGCTACCCCGGAGGAACTCTACGAATCCCCCGCTTCCCGATTCGTCGCCGATTTCATTGGCAAGGTCAATCTTCTTGACGGACATGTCGTCGGTGCCGGAACGAATACAGTCACGGTTGACGTTGCGCATCTTGGTCAGGTGTCAATCCCGCATCAAGGACACGCTTCGGGTACGGTGTCACTCGCGGTGCGCCCCGAGAAAATTCGTATGGACAGCCACAAACCTGACTCGGCTCTTCGCATGAATGGCCGGATCGTCGATTGGGCCTATTATGGTGACTCGTCGCATATCTTTGTTCAGCCCGAAGACGGGCCGCGGATGTCAGTCACCATTCAGAATGAAACGCGTACGACCATCGAGAATGCGGATAGAGGCGATCATGTGTGGCTGAGCTGGCAGCCCGGTGATACCCTGATCCTGGATCGTTGACCCCGTTCGTTACCTTTGTTGCCATCTCTCAGGGTTTTGCCTCGGGTCTGCGCCGGGCGACGACAGAAAGCCGGGTTATCTCGGGTTCCAGCCCTCCTGACCAAGATCGTGACAAACGCGCTCGATTGCTGAACCGAGTTGTGTGACAGCACGGTCGATTTCGTCTTCTGTAATGATCAATGGCGGTGACATGACATTCAAACTGCCAATTGGACGAACGAGCACGCCGAGGCTCTCGGTCGCGTCAGATACACGCGTGCCAATATCCACCTCTTCTGGAAGTTTGGCCTTTGTTGTCCGGTCAAGAACATTTTCCAGACAACGCATGAGGCCAATCCCGCGCACGTCTCCGACAAGGGGCATCCCTTCAAGTTCCTTGAGGCGCTCACCGAAATACGCACCGACAGATTGCGCATGCTCAAGGATATTCTCACGCTCCATAATTTCGATGTTCTTGAGAGCCGCGACGCAGCAGACCGGATGACCCGCATAGGTAAAACCACTGGTATACACGCGCTTGCGATCCCCGCTCGCAATGGTCTCATGAATACGGTCAGAATAAATCGTCGCACCAATCGGCAAATAGCCCGATGACAGTCCCTTGGCAGAACAAATGATGTCGGGAACGATGCCGAACTCGTCCTCAGAGGCGAACCAATGACCCAATCGTCCAAATGCGGTCACCACTTCGTCCGAGACATAGAGAATATCATGCTGTCGGCAGACCGCATGCATCCGTCGTATATAGTCTTTGGGTGGCACCAGCACACCACCTGCTCCCATGACCGGTTCAGCGAAAAAGGCCCCGATACGGGACGGGCCAACTTCTTCGATTGTGTCCTCAAACTCCTTGACCAGATAATCACAAAACTCACTCTCACTCATATCCTCGGGTGCCCGATAAATATCGGGGGCCGAAATATGATGTATCGTATCCTCGATATATCGGAATCCATGCGCCCGATCCGCTTCCTTGTAGCCAATCGACATGGTTGCATATGTCGAACCATGATAAGCCTGTTGCCGGGCGATCACATGGCATTTTTCCGGCTTTCCAGCGCATTGCTGATAAAAGTGTGCCAGGCGAAAGGCACTATCGACCGCGGTTGAGCCCCCAGTGGAGAAATGCACCCGATTCAGATCCCCGGGGGCGAGTTCAGCAAGCTTTGCCGCCAACCGTGCGGCAGGCTCGTTGGTCATGTCCGTGAAGGTCGAACTATATGACAGTTTGGCGACCTGTTCAGCAATCGCGTCAGCCATTTCCTGACGGCCAAGGCCAATATTGTTGCACCACAGGCCTCCAATCATATCAAGATAGGTTTGTCCGTCTGAGTCGGTCATCTCACACCCCGAACCCGTGGAAATAATCAAGGCACCGGAATCCTCAAAACTCTCGAAATGGGTAAAGGGATGGAGGAAGTGGCGACGATCCTGCTCCCACAATTGATATGCCGCTGCATTGCGCACGATTGTATCCTTCATGCTGTCTCCTGATCTGTCAGCTTGGCGGTATAAGAGCCCGGGGGTGAATTCAAGACTTGCGGCGGCAGTCCAGATTCCTAACGTCCCTCAAATTCAGGTTTGCGCCCTTCGAGAAAGGCAAGCATGCCCTCATGAAAATCCCGCGTTTTACCCACTTCACCTTGCAACCGTGCTTCAAGCACGATCTGCGCATCAAAATTATTGGTAAATCCAGCCTTGACCGCGGACTTGATCCGCTTGTAGGCCTCCGTTGGACCCGCGGCGAGAATCAAGGCCTTTGACCGCCAGTATTCAACAAATTCATCGTCAGCAACGGCTTCCCAGATTAACCCCATTTCACTGGCTTTTGTCGCCGGTATCCTGTCACCAAACAGCATCATGCCCATAGCCTTCGCGGCACCCACACGCCGTGGCAGCAGCCAAGTGCCACCGCCATCCGGAATCAATCCGATACGTGTGAATGCCTGCATAAAATAAGCGCTCTCAGCAGCAATCACCACATCTGCAGCCAGTGCCAGATTGGCACCAGCACCGGCCGCTGCCCCATTCACCGCAGATATGACAGGGATCTCCAGATTGCGGATCGCCCGCAACATTGGAAAATATTCGTCGGTGATCGTCCGCTCCAAGTCAGCATCGGCAGGCCTGACCCGATCGCCCAGATCCTGGCCTGAACAAAAACTGTCTCCCTCACCGGTCATCACCAGCACGCGCCCCAACGCCGGAGCCTGCCGGGTTGCATCGGCGATTTCCCCGCGCATTTGACTGTTCAATGCATTCAGGACCTCAGGACGGTTGAGCGTCAACAGGACAATATTATTCTCTGTTTCAACTCTGATGGTGTCGTAGTTCATCATGATCAGGCGCGCTCTTGGTCTTGTTGACCACGAGGTTTCAGCCTGGAACCCGTGATCTTTTCGAGTGTACGTCGTTCCTCATTGGTCAGTGGTGATGGCACAGCCATGGGGGATTTCTGCCGTCGAACGACATAGACAGCCGCCGCAACAAGCGCAAAACACAAGAGGATCGGACCGGCAAGGTAAATGATCAGGTTGCTGCCGCTCGCAAGTGGCTTCAACAACACGAATTCACCATACCGATCGGTCACGTATTGATACACCTCACTGTCGGACTTGCCAGCGGCCAGTTGTTCGCGCACCAATATTCGTAAATCTCCGGCCAATGGTGCATGTGATTCATCAATGGATTCATTTTGACAAACCAGGCAGCGGAGATTTTTCGAAATTCCCCGTGCCCGCTGTTCCAATTCCGGATCCGACAGGATTTCACCGGGTTCAACGGCCAATACCGCTGAGAAAGCCAGACCCGCAATTCCGCAAATCAACCAGGCGAAACGCATCGCGCATCAACCCTGGGCCGGAACAAATGAGGTGCGTCGCTGCCCTGCGGCAAGCCGGTAGCGGCGATCGGTCAAACTCACCAACCCGCCAAGTGACATCACAATAGCCCCCAGCCATATCCAGTTGGCCAATGGTTTCACATAAGCCTTGACGGTCACACCGCTCGGCTGGGGATCTCCAATCACCACATATACGTCCCGCAGGAATCCCATATCAATGGCCGCCTCGGTGGTGGTCATTCCTGATGCCGGATAGAATCTCCTCTCCGGAAAGAGCTGAGCAACCGGTTCACCATCAGCAAGCAGGGTAAATTCCGCCTGTTGTGCACGATAATTGGGACCAGCCACCGTGTCGGCACGTTCAAATCGAAGCCCATATTGGCCCGATATCTGATAGTGATCACCGGGATTGGAGGTCCGAATGACCTCTGTCTCCCACGCCGTGATCGCAGAAATTCCAGCGATCGTGATCGCCAGCCCGCCATGCGCCAGGGCCTTTCCCCACTCGGACCCGGGAAGTCCGATCACCCGTCGCAGTGTGACGCCCAGTTCTTGCCGGCGTGGGGCCACTCTTTGCCAGAAATCGATGAGGACACCCCCGGCCAACCACACCGCTATTGCCATCCCCAACCATCCGACGACTGGCCCTCCTGACTGATAGATCAGCACGGCGACACCAGAGAGCAGGGACGCTGCCAACGCCATCCGCATGCGCCACAACACCACCGTTATTGCACCCCGCTTCCACGGCAAAGCGGCACCAATCGGTAGAATAGCGGCAAGAGCGGCGAGAAACGGCGTCACGGCGATATTGAAGAAAGGCGGCCCGACCGACAGTGTGCGCCCGAATATGAGCTCCGCTGCCAGCGGCCAGAAAGTACCAAGAAACACCACAATGGCTGCCACCGCCAGCAACAGATTGTTGGCAATCAAAGCCGTCTCCCGACTCACTGCAGCAAAAGCACCCGAAGGAACCATCGACGCACCACGCCATCCATAGAGACACAGCGCACCACCAGAAAAAACAAGAAGTATGGCGAGGATAAAGATCCCCCGGCCAGGGTCGCTGGCGAAGGTATGGACAGAAGTGATGATTCCGGACCGCACCAAAAAGGTTCCAAGAAGCGAAAACGAAAAGGCGAGGATGGCCAGCAGAAGCGTCCAGTTCCTGAGGGCTTCACGCTTCTCCGTTACCGTTGCCGAATGCAGGAGAGCGGTGGCAAACAGCCATGGCATGAAAGACGCATTCTCAACTGGATCCCAAAACCACCAGCCACCCCAACCAAGCTCGTAATAGGCCCACCACGACCCCAAGGCGATGCCAATGGTCAGAAAGACCCAGGAGGCAAGCGTCCAGGGACGAACCCACCGGGCCCAGGCCGCATCGACGCGTCCGCGCAACAACGCTGCAACGGCAAAACTGAAGCTCACCGAAAGTCCGACATAGCCCATATAGAGAAATGGTGGATGAAAGGCCAAACCGGGATCCTGCAACAGCGGATTCAGTCCTGCCCCTTCGAACGGCACCGGAAAGCGTCTCTCGAATGGATTCGACGTAAACAGGATAAAGGCAAAAAAGGCGCTCGACACAGCAGCCTGAACGGCCAGAGTGAGCGATTTCAGGTGAACCGGAAGTTGACGGCCAAAAACGGCAACCAGGCAGGAAAACAGAGACAGGACCAAAACCCATAAGAGCATGGACCCCTCATGATTGCCCCAGACACCGGACAATTTGTAGAGAAGTGGTTTGGCAGAATGTGAGTTCGTTGCAACAAGCGATACGGAAAAATCCGACTGGATAAAGGCATTGGTCAGAGCGGCGAAAGACAATGCTGTCAGAATGAACTGTGCAAAAGATGCCGGCGCCACCACCCGCATCCAGGATACCCACCCGCGCTGCGTCCCGATCAGCGGGATCGTGCACTGAACCAGGGCGCAAAGAAACGCAAGGATCAACGCGAAATGTCCCAGCTCGACAGTCACTTGCCACCGCGCCGCAAGAGTGACGGATGATCCCGGAAGCACCATCTCCTACGTCCGGTTATCAACTTGAATGCTGTCATAATCCGTCCGCGGGTTTGAACAAGCCCTGTTCCTTCAATGCATCGGCAACTTCTTTCGGCATATAGGTTTCGTCATGCTTGGCAAGGACCTCTGTCGCCGTAAATACACCTGTCTGGTAACGTCCCAGAGCAACGACACCCTGCCCTTCGGCAAACAGATCCGGCAGGATTCCGGCAAATGCCACCTTGATTGAATGATGCTCATCGGAGACTTCAAACTCAACGCCACCGGATCCATGAACAACTGAACCCTCCGCCACCAATCCCCCCAGGCGAAACAGCTCGCCGGGCCGTGGCGTCTCATTGATAACATCGGTGGGGAGACGGAAATAGGCGATACCATCTCTGAAACCATAACCAACAAGAGACACGGCAGCCACAAGCAACAGCGCAGCAATCAGCACCAGGCGAATGCGGAGTTGTTTGCGCGGCGTTACCTGCATGGCTGATGCCGCCCAACCGCGAGAACATGAATGATCATCATCGTATCGATACCTGCGGCCCGAAGAACAGATGTGATGTTGACACCGATATTGGGAGAGGTGTCGAGGACACCGATAACATCCCGTCGTCGCTGCGGGTCGGCGCCGAAAAACAACAGCATCAATTGCTCATCTCTGGTTACGGTTGCAAAAACGGGCATGATTCAGGGAAAGAGTGGCGGCGTAAGCAAGGCTTCACTCTCTTGAAATCCCAGCATGAGATTGGCATTCTGTACGGCCTGCCCTGAGGAACCTTTGGTCAGGTTGTCGAGAGTCGAAAAGACCATCACCTGGTCTTCGCGCCGATCGGCCACGACTCCGAGATGCACGAAATTGGAACCCCGGACATGGCGGGTTGACGGCACATGACCGATTGGCAGGAGATGCACAAAGGTCTCTTCTTGATAACGCTCATTGAGTGACTCATAGATTCTTCTGGCATTTCCCTGGACATAAACGGTCGCCAGAATACCACGATTCTGTGGCAGCAAATGCGGGACAAATGTCACCTCAACCGACCGACCCGCGACTGCGGAAAGCTGCTCATCAAATTCGGCCAAATGGCGGTGTCGCGCCACATTATAGGGCTGAAATCCTTCTGAGACTTCCGCATGGAGAGACGTTTCACGCGGTGTCCTTCCAGCACCGGAAACACCCGTTTTGAGGTCAATAACAATATGATCACAATCAATAGAGTTGGTTTCGAGCAATGGCAGCAGAGCATAAAGCCCCGTTGCCGCATTGCATCCGGTACAGGCGACAAGACGGGCATCGCGAATTTGCCCACGGTAGAATTCGGTCAGGCCGTAGACCGCATCGACCAGGAGATGGGGTGCCGAATGACCGGTGCCATACCAATGTTCGTAGGCTGCAAGCTCCTTGAGACGAAAATCTGCGGACAGATCGACCACTTTGACATCGTCCGGGATCTTGCCAATCACTTGATGGCTGGTTCCATGTGGCAAGGCGCAGAAGGCAAGATCAATCTCAGTCCAGTCAATTTCATCATACGTACGGAGAGTTGGAAGCTTCAGATGACGGAGTCCGGGATAGACGTATCTGTATTCCTTTCCCGCATTTCGATCAGCCGCGAGACAGGCCAGTTTCATTGCCGGGTGACCGGACAGGAGGCGCACCAGTTCGGCACCGGTATATCCGCTCGCTCCAATCACGGCGACATTTGCCACTTGATTATTTCCTTTTATCACCTGACCGACTCAAATTGAATATTGCGTCCAAGAAATCTGATCGCTTTTGCCGACACCGAATCCGGAATACCGCTTGTCAGAAATCTCTCCACTGCTGCCTGCCCCGTCCATTCCGGACGCCGGTTGAGATAATCCGCCAGACTCTCAGCCACCAAGGATGCCTGATTGTAAATGGCAATCGGCCCCAATGCATCACGGAAGACATCCTCAACAAATGGATAATGGGTACAGCCGAGCACGGCGGCCTGGGGGGTCGGCATGCGCCGTAGCAGGGCCTCCACATGTCCCCTGGCAATTGCATTGGCCAGCAGCATGTCGCCATCTTCAATCGCGTCGACGAGGCCTGCACAGGGCTGGGATTCGACATCAGCACCGATGGCACGGAATGCCAATTCCCGCTGAAAGGCGCGCGAGGCAACTGTAGCCGGTGTTGCAAACAGGGCGATCCGTTCGACCGATACCCGGCGCGGCGGCGAATTGTCCCCCCAACTGCGACCGGTGAGGGCTTCAATCATGGGAACAAAGACACCGAGAACGCGCTTGTCGCTGGGAAGCCATTTTTCCTGAATCCGTTTCAAAGCCGCAGAAGATGCCGTATTGCAGGCCAGAATCACCAGATCACAGCCATACTCCCATAATGTCTCGAGGCCCGAACAGGTGAAGCGAAAGACCTCGTCTGCACTGCGCACACCATAGGGCGCATTGCGGTTATCACCAAAGTAGCAGAAGGACACATGCTGCAACCGCGATGAGACGGCTTCATGGACCGTCAAGCCACCCAGCCCAGAGTCAAAAATTCCAATTGGCATCAGCTTTTTCCAGAACAGCCTGCAACGGCGTTAGCGACCAGAATTACGCGTTGCGGACATTGAGTCACCTCAAGCAGGAAGATGATCTGCTGTTCTGCTTAAACCCGTTCAATGCGCATTGGCAATATCGGAGCCATAGTCTCTGACTTTATCAGGCACTTTCCGCACAAAGCGGCGATTCCAGACAGAGTTTGACGGGACTACTGATTTCATGTCCACCCGGCTTGCAGGCCTCATCATCACCGCCGGGTATCACACAATCACCTGATGAAGGTCTGACAGCAACAGAAAGGGATTACCGTTTGGAAAACTGAAAACTCCGCCGGGCCTTGCGTTTGCCGTATTTCTTGCGCTCGACGACACGCGCATCGCGTGTCAGAAACCCCGCTGCCTTGAGTGCCGGTCTATGCGTCGGTTCATAGAGCTGGAGAGCCTTGGAAATACCGTGTTTGACAGCACCTGCCTGCCCTGAAAGACCGCCTCCCTTCACGGTCGCCATGACGTCGAACTGATTTTCCACATTCACCAGCTGAAACGGGCGCCGAAGAATCATCTGCAGAACCGGTCTGACAAAATACTCCTCCATCACCTTGCCGTTGACGATGATGCGCCCACCGCCGGGCTTGACCCAAACCCGTGCAATCGCATTCTTTCGTTTTCCGGTTGCATAAGAGCGTCCCAACTCATCACGCTGCGGCTCGCGTTCGACAACAGTCTCTGTCGCCGGCGGCTCGACTATATTCGCGTTTTGAAGATCCTCGAGAGAACCCAGCGATTCACCCGTCTGCGATTCACTCATTTGACTGCGCTCCGCATATTTTTGTTGTTCTGCTGACTGAAATTGACCCGTTCCGGTTGCTGCGCTTCATGCGGATGTTTCGGACCGGCATAAACGCGCAGATTACCCATCAGCTTGCGTGACAATCGGTTGCCTGGCAACATCCGTTGCACAGCTTTGGTAATCAATCGCTCTGGATGTTGACCCTCGAGAATCTGTTCAGCAGTTCGTGATTTGATGCCTCCGGGATAACCGGTATGCCAATAGTGGATTTTCTGGCGACGTTTTTGCCCGGTCAACTGGACCTTGTCCGCATTGACGATGATCACATTGTCACCACAATCCATATGTGGTGTGAATATCGGCTTGTGTTTACCGCGAAGTCGCACCGCCACTTCCGCCGCGAGTCGGCCAAGGACAACTCCTTCCGCATCAATGAGAACCCAACTCTTCGCAATATCATCGGGTTTTGCTGAAAATGTTCGCATTTCCTGTCCACTCAATCCCTACTTGGCACTGCACCAAGCCGCCCGTTTAACAATCTTGACCCTTCTGTCAACGAAATTCGTATGCGGCAACGCCCGTTTCAGGCATCTCCCTCAACCAAGACCATATATCTCACCGAACTTGTCACGCAAATAATCCAGAAGCGGCATTTCAGAGACAGTCTCACCCGTCGCCGCCTGGATAATCTCCAGCGGCTGCAAAGATGCGCCATGTCGATGCACTTTTTCTTGCATCCACGCAACCGCGCTGGTCGGGTCTCCTCGGCGCAGGTCGCGATCGAGCTCGGGTAGATCCTGAATCAAACGTGCATGCAGACAGGCACTGTAAATGTTGCCCAGAGTGTAAGTGGGGAAGTAGCCGAAACTGCCCGATGCCCAATGCGTGTCCTGCAGCATGCCATTGGAAGGCTTATCGACGGCAACACCGAAATCCCCAAGAAATCGCTCGTTCCATGCCACCTCAAGATCACCAACCTCAAGGTCGCCGGAAACAAGTGCCCTCTCGAGATCAAAGCGAAGCAGAATATGCAGGTTATACTGCACTTCATCCGCCATCGTACGAATGAATCCATCCGACACACTGTTGCAGCAACAGTAGAGTGTGTGCGCATCAATGATTCCAAAGTCGCCCAGTTCCTGTTTCAGGCAATCAAACAGCCAGGCGATGAACGATGCTCCCCGCGCAATCTGATTCTCGAGAAACCGTGACTGACTCTCGTGAATCCCCAACGACGACGCCATGCCAGCAGGTGTCATCGCCAAATCAGGTGCAATATTCTGTTCGTACAAGGCGTGACCGGTTTCGTGGATGGTGGCAAACAGGCAATCCAACAGATCAGTCTCATCGACTCGGGTTGTGATCCGCACATCATCACCGTCTCCACACGTAAATGGATGAACGGAAAGATCCAGCCGACCACGCTTCCAATCGTAACCGAACTTGCCGGCGATCTGCCGTGCCAAGGCCAGTTGCTGATCTCTGGGAAAATCCACTGTCGGAATCGGTTCGATGGGATCGGCGCACCGAATCTGGTCCCGCAATTCGGTGAGTCCGCGACGCAACCGGATAAACATTTCATGAACCCATTCAGCATCGGTATCAGGCTCATAACAATTGAACAATGCATTGTAACGACCGTCGCCTTCGTCGAGTGCATCGGCCTCCTGCCGCTTGAGAGACACCACTTCGGCCAGGAAGGGCAAGAATGCAGCGACATCTTCGCTTTCTTTCGCCTGTTTCCAATTTTGTGTTGCCAGTGACGAGGCACGTGAGATTGCTGCGGCCAGATCAGCCGGAATCGCCGCGACGCGTTTTCGCTCGCGCTTGATGAGGCGCAGATTGATCTGGCCCAGCCGATCAAGGTCCGCATGATCGGTGCGCGCGATCAATTCCCCGAATTCGCCTGAGTCAATTCGCTCATGGATGACGCGCGTGATCACCGCCAGCTGATCTGCCCTCTGCCGTGCCGCATTGACAGGCATATATGTTTGCTGGTCCCAATGCGCCAAACCGATCAGTTGCTTCAATGAAACGGTTTCTTTCCAATGGCGCAGTAATGCCTGATAGGCTGTCAACACAACATTATCCTTCCACCTCACACAATATGCGTATCACCTGATCATGCGCCGGGGAAAACGTGCTTCATATCGCAACCACAGCGCGACATGAAACAAGATGATTGCGGTGACCTGGTGAATCAGTGCTGCTGCAGGTTGAGCTGCAGTCAACGTGGTCGCAATTCCCAGACCCATCTGCACAAAAGTCGTGAACAGGAGCCAGTTGCAGACATTCATGACTGTGCGCAATCCCGAGCGGCGACTGATCGCCCACAGATAGATGGCGGCCACCAAAGTCAGGTATCCAAGAATCCGGTGATTGAAATGGACAAGTGCCGGATTGCCAATAAAATTAATGGGCCACGGCATGTCATTGAAACTGTCTGATGGCAGGAATTCGCCATTCATCAGCGGCCAGGTCGGAAAATACGCCCCGGCATCGTGACCCGCAACAAGTGCGCCGGCAAGCAGTTGCAACAGGAGTAACGCAATCATCCATCCCGCAGCCTGATCCAGTCGCCTGTTCCGTGATCGCCGCGCTTGAAACAATTCATGTCGTGGTCGGTTCAGCAACAGGATTTCCCAAAATGTCAGCCCCGCAATCACGAGTGCCAGTCCGAGATGGATCGCCAGCCGATAAGGTGCCACATCAAGGGCTGTCTTGGTCAAACCACTTGCCACCATCCACCAACCGACAACACCTTGAACAGCAATCAACCCACCGACTGCGGCGGCGCGGCGCGTCGAATGACCCGTCAACTGTTTGCTAAGGATGAACCAGACAAAGCCGAACAACCACGCGATCCCCACAGCTCTGCCCATCATCCGATGTGCCCATTCCCACCAATAGATTGTCCTGAACTCTGCCATGGTCATGGCAAAATTCTGGTTGATGAATTCTGCCGTCTCTCGATATTTTGCAAATTCCGTTTGCCAGCCACTCTCGTTGAATGGCGGAATCATTCCGGTGACCGGCTTCCATTCGGTGATAGACAACCCTGAATCTGTCAGCCGCGTGATGCCACCGACAATTATGGTCATCAAAGTGAGGGACAACACGATGGCAAACCAAATCAAGACTGGCCGATTCACTTCAAATGATGCCACTTTTGTAACGACAGAATCTGTCTCGACCCTGCGATCGACCTCTTCAAAAACCTTGCGTCTGGTCATGAATCGTTTTCTCACACCGAATCGTGTGCGTCGTGAGAATGTCGCGCCAAAGCACGCCGGACACCATGCAGTGTCCGCAATTCCGGTGGCGTCAAATCCATGCGCATAAACAGTCCTCTCAAGTTGAAACGCATTCCCTCGGCTTTTTCCGGTGGATAAAAATACCCCGTCTGTTCAAGTTCCTCCACCAACAGGTCAACAAATTTTGCCTTGTCGGCGATCTCTGCGAGTGGCTGACTGATCCCGACAGTCTCTTTGCCGCCCACGGTGGTCGTCCGCATCCACTCATAGCAGATAACCGCCACGGATTGAGCTAGATTGAGCGATTTGAATTGTGGGTTGACGGGTATGGCAATCAATGCGTTGGTGGACGCAACATCCGCATTTGTGAGCCCCGATCGTTCGGGACCAAAGACAATTGCTGTGCGCTGACCCTTGTTGCTGCGCTGAAAAAGATCCCGGACCGCATCCTGCGGAGTCAGAATGGGCCGGACCAAGTCGCGCTCCCGTGCCGTCGCTGCCATTGCAAAATCAATACCCACCAACGCCGATCTGAGGTCTGTCATGACCTGCGCATGATCCAGCAAACGCCCGGCACCGCTCGCCATGGCAATGGCATGCTGGTTTGGCCAGCCATCTCGCGGGGCACAAAGCCTGAGATCCTGGAATCCAAAATTGAGCATCACCCGGGCGGCGGCACCGATATTTTCACCCAACTGTGGCTGAACCAATATAATGGCTGGTAACGAATTATTGTTGTCAGTTTCGTTGGGCATGTCCTGCATCTTCTTCGATTCAACATCTCAGATCCGTCGTGTTGGTCTAACCTATCCATGTCTTCGCTGACAGCGTCTTCAAACAAGCTGTCTTTCGCTTTCTCCACTGCGCTGTCTCAATCCCGTCTTCACCTGCCTCAACCAAACGCAGATTCGACCCGTTTCTCCAATTCTGGATACCGCTTCTCGTTCACGTCATAATCAAGAATTATTGGCCGCCAGCACATTTGCCCGCTTCCAGTTTGACGTGCAATGCCAGAGGGTCATTCCATCAAGAACTTTTGTGGTCTCCATGCGTTGGGGCAAGATGATCCTGATACAGTGGACAGTTTTGGGGTGACCTTGGGATGGTCCCAGTTTCATCCTGCTGACGCGATTCATGTTGCAGGTCAACGACAAGATGATTGAGGCCAGCCTGCAACCTATTGACTCCACAGACTGAACACGCGCCTGACATTGTGGCCTAAACCGGGTTCATACCGGCAGACTGGGGAGATCACCTTCCGGGCACAGTACAAATCAGGACACTTTGACAGCGTCGATGCCAAACTGGCCTACAGACGACGAAACGACAATGCACATCTCTGACCCGTTGACCATCAGCCGAGAAATGCTTACCGTGTGGCAATGAGTGAGGAACCGACACTGCATGAACTGGCAAAGCTATGCGCCGTGCTGGAGGAACGCATGAACACGAAGATGGCGGAAAATGAAACGCTGAAAGCGGATCTTGCTGCAACCCTGTCCGGGATGCGGGCGGATATGGCCACGCATCGTGAAGACGCGGCCAAAGACGCGGCCAAACGTGACGCAGAAGCCGCCAAACGCGATGCAGAAGCCGCCAAACGTGACAAGGATAACCAGCGTTGGGTGGTTGGGTTTGGCATCGCCCAGATGGTCCTCACCGTCACTGTTCTGGCGGCAGGCTTCGCATTCCTCGGCATCCTGATCGGGCTGCCCTCCTGATTCCGGACCACCCACCCCTGCTTTGATCCCCACAGCGATACGCGGGTCGAATACCTGTTTTGAGTGAATCGCACCGACTGCGGCACCTGTCAAATACCATCGGCCATCGCCATCATCACCAGATCCAACGCCTCCGCCAGCCGCGACCATATCTGACCTGCCATACCGCAGGCTTGAACAAACCCTTTCGCAACGTCACCCGGTATCGGCGCTATCTCATCTGCATGCACCTATGATTCGCACAAAATCGGGCACGAGTTCAGCGTGTGATGTTGATAGCCCCTATGGGGTTTTGACTTTCACAATTGCGGCAATTGCCATAGAGATCGATCATTTAAGATGTGCAGTTGCATCTTGCGTATTCTGACAATGGAAAGAGGTTATGGCCGGACACTGCCGGAGAGGATTACTGATCATTCTGTCATCACCATCCGGAGCGGGGAAAACCACGCTTGCCCGGCGGCTGACATCATGGGATTCATCGATAGAATTTTCGGTATCCGCGACCACACGTCCGCCACGACCGGGAGAGCAGCAAGGGCGTGAATACTGTTTCTGTACGCCAGAACAGTTCTCACAGTTGCAGACCAAAGGAAATCTCCTCGAGTCGGCCTCGGTTTTCGGCCATCTCTACGGTTCACCTCGTGCGCCTGTAGAAGCAGCCATCGAGTCATCTCACGATATCGTCTTTGACATTGACTGGCAGGGTGGCGCGCAAATTGCCGCATCAACCTTTGCCAAGGATACCGTGACCATCTTCATTCTCCCCCCTTCCATCGGCGAACTTCGGCGCCGCCTGGAGTTGCGCGGAAAGGATTCTTCACATTCAGTTGACTTGCGTATGTGCAAAGCCAAAGATGAAATTCGGCATTGGTCAGACTACAGTTATGTTTTGATCAACAATGACATCGATGAGACTTTTGAAACCATCAAGTCGATTGTGATCGCTGAACGGATGCGGCAGGAACGGCAACGGGAAATCTCCGGATTTGTTCAAGAATTGCTTGATGAATTCAGGACAGAGAAAAAGTGACATTGTATCGGCTCGGTGATCGCCTCCCGGCATTTTCTGACAGGGACAGCTGTTGGATCGCACCGGATGCCAACCTGATCGGCGACGTTCGAATCGGCGCAAAAGTGTCCATCTGGTTCGGGGCTACGCTCCGTGGTGATAATGAACCTATCATCATCGAAGATGGCACCAATATTCAGGAAGGATGCATTCTACACACTGATATCGGTTTGCCCCTGATCGTAGAGCAAAACTGTATTGTTGGACACCAGGCCATTCTCCATAGTTGCAGGATTCGGCGTGGCGGACTGATAGGAATGGGTGCCACTCTGCTCAATGATTGCGATATTGGTGAGAATTCCGTGGTGGGAGCTGGTGCGCTGGTCACTGCGGGCAAGACATTTCCACCAGCGTCGCTCATCCTCGGTTCACCCGCCAGATGCGTGCGGACACTCAGGCCGGAGGAGATTGATGAATTCGCTGCGGGAGCGCTTCATTATCAGGATAATATCGACCGATACCGAAGCGATTTCAGCCGGCTTGAAGATTGATGGGTGATGTATCATGCTCGGATTGAATGCGCTGCTGGCTCCCGGCAATCTGGTCGTCACCCCCAAACATCCAGAATGGGGTCAAGGTCAGGTTCAGTCTGTCATCGACAACCACATCACGGTGAATTTTGAAAATTCCGGCAAACTCACAATCGATGGTCGGTTCGTTGAACTGGAACTGGTGGACGAAAGTCGCTGATATCACGTGGCAGCAGCAGGATCGTCTATATTCAACCTTAATACTGGCTCCGCAGCCGGACTCTTGTGCAGAAACCTGTCATGGCTAGTCAACGACGCCTGAGCGTGCAGATTGCCAAGAGCGAGCAGGATATTCTCGCGGCCCGGAAATTGCGTTACCGGGTTTTCGTGCAAGAGCTGGGCGCTGACGGACCCGGAATCGACCATGAACAACAACTCGAGGTCGATCAATTTGACCCCTATGTGGATAATCTCGTTTTGGTCGATCCAGACCGGGACGAATTGCAACTTGAACATGTGGTCGGCGTCTATCGCCTGATGACCGACGAAGCCGCAGCGCGCGGCTGCGGGTTTTACTCGCAGTCGGAATTCGATATTTCACCTCTCACCAATTCAGGGCGTTCACTGGTCGAACTCGGCCGCTCCTGTGTACATGAGGATTACCGCAGCGGTGCCGCCATGTTTCAGCTGTTCAATGGCGTTGCTGATTATGTGCTGGCGAGAGACCTCCAGATTCTCTTTGGTGTCGCAAGTTTCCACGGGACCGACGCAGCCCGGCTGTCCGCCCCGCTCTCCTATCTCTATTGCAACCATCTCGCCCCAGAAGCGTTGCGGGTCACCGTGGTCGAACAACAGGCTGAGCAGGTCCCCTTGATGCCTTGTGAGCAGGTCAACACGAATCAAGCATTGAAGGAGGTGCCTCCACTGATCCGGTCATACTTGCGACTCGGCGGTTTTGTGGGTGAAGGCGTGTTCTTTGATTTTGCCTTCAACTCGACCGATATTTTCCTACTTGTGGACACCCAGAATATGGCTGAGGACCGCCGACAAAGATATGTCAAATACAGGGGAAATAAGTGATCCGCTGGGACTTGTCCCCACTGCCCGAAGTTCCGCGCTATGGCCCACTCAACTATCTTTTGTTTTTCATGCGCGGGTCGCTGATGACGCTGGTCATTATGGGCTTTTTGATACCACTATTGGTCTTGCGTGTTGCCGAAATGCCTTGGGGACGAAACCGTATTTCACCCTATATGACACAAATTGCCTGCCGCCTCTGTTTGCGAATCGTCGGTATCACCCTTCACCGCAAGGGCAGCCCCATGAAGGAAGCCGGTGCGATTGTTTCAAATCATTCCAGTTGGCTTGATATTTTTGTAAGCAATTCTCTTCAAAATATTGTTTTCGTGTCAAAAGAAGAGGTTGCAGACTGGATTGGTGTCGGGTTCCTTGCCAAGGCAACCGGCGTCTTGTTTGTCAAGCGTGAACGACGAGAAGCCTTGCGGCAGAGAGACGAGTTTGTTCGTCGCCTGACGCGCGGAGACCGTTTGCTTTTCTTTCCCGAGGGAACCAGTACGGATGGGCTGCGCGTCCTGAGTTTCAAGACAACATTGTTCGCTGCGTTATTCGCCGAGTCGCTGGCGGGAAAAGTGTATGTACAACCGATGACGATCCGCTATCGTCCAGCACCCGGGCAACATCCCGCCTTCTACGGATTTTGGGGTGATATGGAATTTACTGCCAGCCTGTTCAAGGTTCTGGCGACACCCCGCAATGGCGATGTCGATTTGACCTTTCACGATGCAGTTCGCATCAGCGATTTTGCCGATCGCAAGGAACTCGCGCACCATTGCGAAATGAAAGTTCGTGCCGGTCTGGAAAGTCGATACACCCCGGCGAAGTCGTGAGAGCATTTGACCTCGACCCTCCGGGCATCGGAACAACGGCGGGAGCTGGCCGCGCGGGCATTCTGCGCAATTGAGCGGCTCATGACAGGTGTGATCCGTCTGACACCGAATACCACCCTGCGTCGTGGTGGTGCGTTCAAGACAGGCTCGGCCGACCGGATGAACATGCTGATACACCACGATATCACCGCGGTTGCACACGAGATTGATCTCTCCTGAATCGAACCGCGCGTTGCCCTCTGACCGCACCCGTTTTCTACCCACCTGAGCAATGGCTACAGACAGTGCAGATATGTCGTCTTCAGCTTGTCAAACCTGGACAGGCACACGATCAAACCATCTGCGTTGGCCAGAACATTGCAGACCATGATGGTCAGCAGGTGACGCCAATGCCTTGATGAGAACACGATGCAACATCATGGGCCATTGGCTCACGACCCGCTCTAACCGGTTGCGTGCCGGATCAAGAAAAAAGGTAACTGCTCACCCCCATGATTCCGTCCTGATGCCGGGCCGCCCGCAGGCGCGGG
>JAPOTI010000030.1 GCA_026709265.1 Paracoccaceae bacterium
AAAAGGCCGTTGACTGCCTCTACGAAGGTAGCTGATAACGGGGGCAAGTAGTTACAAAAAATTGACAAATTGCTTGCCAGTCGTGACAAATATGTTAGTATGTCGCGAGGCAATAAGCGTGGCCACTCAAGAACCGCCGCAAAAACCAGGAAGGCCCAATGAGCAGACTCACCACACGCGTACAAACAGTCTCTGAACGGCTGGCAAAGTTTTTTCCTGCACGAACCATTACAATCCGCACGCGTCAAGAAAGCCATGAACACTTTATCAGCCCCGCATTTCAGGCTGGTTTATGTGTCACATCATTTGCATTGCTTCTCGGGATCTGCGGGACCACCGCGATCACATTGTCGCTGCTACCCAATGACGGCGAAAATCGAGAAATTGTCAGCGGAGTTGAAAATGCTGAAGGCTCTGATGACATTCTTCAACTGCTCGCCACCGCCGAAAAGCTGAAAGATGAAGCTGATGCAGCCATTGAGCTTGCCAGCCTTGCTCTTGAAGACAACCAACGGCTTGCGCAGGAATTGGCTGACCTGACTCGTGGAGAGGATTCCACCAATCCCGAAACGTCGGGTGAGACCGAACGACTTCTCACATCGCTGGAAACAGCTGTAGATAAGCTGAGGGAAGCCCGCGTCGAGACTGAATTTTTCCAGGAGTCCAATGCGCAGTTGTTGCGGGAACAGGAAAAGAACAAAGTTCGGACGATTCGATTTGTTTCGCGTCTGGCCAATGCGGTCAAACTCACAGCAGATGAGGTTGGCGTGAAGATTGATGCTCTTGGCCTTGATTCAGGGGCATTAACCAACGAGATTGAATCACTTTATTCCGGTATTGGAGGTCTCAGTGCGGTAGTCGATGCACCAGACACACTGACCGCAGAAGCCCCGCTCTTCAACATCGACACCAACGATTTTGCAACTGCCCTCCACCAACTCAGCATCAACAAGTTGGTCCACCAGTCGCTACCTATCGGCCATCCGGTGAAGACATCCAACCGCTTGTCAAGCGCATTTGGAAATCGTTATCATCCGGTCTATGGTCGCAATGAGCATCATTCTGGTGTTGATTTTGCGGCTCCACGCGGCACAGCGATTCATGTCACCGGAAACGGTGTCGTCAAATATGTTGGACGATTGGGAGCTTATGGAAAGACAGTCATTGTCAAACATGCAGGTGACATCGAGACCTTGTATGCCCATCTGTCGAAAATCAATGTTGAACGGGGACAAAGAGTCTGGCGCGGTGATAAAATCGGTGATATCGGTTCCACAGGGGTATCAACCGGTCCGCATCTTCACTATGAAGTGCAAATTGCCGGTCGCGCTGTTAATCCAATGAAATTTATCACGGCAGAATAACAAATGTTTGCAAGTAAAAAATCTGAGAATGCTGTGCCGCCCGTGGCGGGAACAGCTCCAACTGCAGCTTCACCTGCTGGTCAACGGACGGCACGTCCACAGACTGCGCCAAGGCCCGACAAGAACGTCTCTCCCTCAGTCTTGTCGAATGATCTTTTCGTGACGGGAAACATCAAGGCAGAAGGTGACATCAAGGTGGATGGCCGCGTCGACGGAGACCTGGTTGCCAAATTGATCCAAATTGGTGAGAGGGCCGTCGTCAAAGGCAAAATTTCTGCTGACGAAGTGGTCATCAATGGCCATGTCAAAGGCAAGGTCCGCGGGGTCCGCGTGCGATTAAACAATGGCGCACATGTCGAAGGCGATATCCTTCATGAGACGATCGCAATTGAAGCTGGAGCACATTTTGAAGGCACCGTGAAGCGTCAGGACAACCCTTTGGGACAGCCCAATGGCGGGGGCTCTTCGACACCGCCTGCGTCAGGGCAACAACAGCGTCGAACGCAACCAGGTGCGCCACGGGTTGAAAAGAACCAGGACGGCAATTGAAAAAAGAGAGTTCCTTGCATCATGTCATGATGCCCTGTGGATCAATTTTGGCTATTCACCGGACTGGCTTTTGACCGGTGTGGTCATTTATTCTGCGGCGGCTTCGGCGCGTGACTTACCTGACAGATTTTTCGCGAGGACCGAAGCCATAAGGCTGTCCAACTGACCATCGAGAACGCCCGCGGTATCTGAGGTGTCCTCGCCGGTGCGCAGATCTTTGACCATCTGATATGGCGTCAGGACATAGGAACGGATCTGGTTTCCCCAGCCAGCGTCACCCTTTTGACTATGCATCTCCTGAATCTTCTCATTACGACGCCGCAATTCAAGCTCATAGAGCCGTGAGCGTAACGCACTCATACAGATTGCCCGGTTCTGATGTTGTGACTTTTCCGATGATGTCACCACAATACCGGTGGGGATGTGAGTCATGCGCACCGCGGAGTCAGTCTTGTTGACATGTTGTCCGCCAGCACCGGCTGCCCGAAACGTGTCGACTCGGATGTCAGACGGATTGATGTCGACCTCAATACTGTCGTCGATTGCCGGATAGACCCACACTGAGCAAAAGGATGTGTGGCGGCGGGTATTGCTATCAAATGGCGAATTTCGAACCAGGCGATGCACACCGGACTCGGTTTTCAACCAACCATAGGCATTGATACCCGAAAATCTGTGTGTCACCGATTTGAGTCCGGCCTCGGTATCACGGTTGATCGCGATCAACTCCTGACTGTAGCCACGTCGTGCTGCCCATTTCTCATACATGCGTGAGAGCATGGCTGCCCAATCACAGGACTCGGTTCCACCGGCGCCGGCATTGATCTCCAGAAATGCATCATTACCATCGACTTCGCCATTGAGGAGAGCCTCGACTTCCTTTTGCCCGGTCATCTCACGTAATCTGGACAATGCCTTTTCAGCATCTCCCACGATTTCACTGTCATTCTCGGCTTCACCGAGTTCGATCAGCTCAACGTTATCATTCAACTCCTGTTTGAATTGTTCAAAACTCTCCAGATCGTCAGTGAGCCTCTGGCGCTCCTGCATAAGTTTGCGTGCGCGTTGCGGGTCATTCCAGAAGTCAGGATCTTCAGCGCTCTGGTTCAACTCGTGCAGACGCTGTTCTGCCGCCGGGCGATCAAGCCGGGTGCTGATCAATGCAAGAGATCGGTTGATAGCATCAACTATCGACTGTGTTTCTGAACGCATCAGACTCTGCCTCTCTTGTAGCTGACTCAATTATCCTGTTGTACCCATCGGTGTCTTGGCCAGACCGGCATAATATGACGGTCTGGATCATAAAGGTCACAGTACGGGAACCCTACATCTCCTGTGACAATCTGTATATCAACGATCAGGTTATGAGCAATTTTCCAGAGTCGAATCAGCAGTAAGTCTCAATTTTTGGGGAATTATTTAGCTGAATCCGCAGAGCGTGGCCGCTCAATCGCGGCGGATCATTCTGAATCGCTGGTCCAACTCGCAGCGCATTGGCTCGCGATTCTCGCTTTTCGTGTTGGGCTTGGTCGCCATCAACTGCTGCATGGCCGCCGTAAATTCATCAAGCTTCATTGGTTTGCGGGCCAGCTTGTCGGGCGGTGAATCGGTTGCCGTGATGAGTCTAGATTTTGTCATGTTCTTATGACTTCCTTCGTCAATTTGGCCAAAAACTGTTCCTGCGGGCCTGCGCCTTTGGATGAATTGCAGATGGCGCAAATCACGTGATTATTGCACATTCCAAATTGGAGAGTCCCTCAAGCTGTAGGTCATCCGACATTCGAGACTCTTGGCACCACAGATAAAATGGAATTGCCCCACAGCTTGAGGGACGACTCGCCTCTGCAGCCCTCAGGCAACAGCACCGAGGCCGTTTCTGGCCACCAGCGTCAGCAGCTTCAGTGACGCTCCACGCGGACACTTCTCGCCACGCTCCCACTGGCTCACCAGCCCCGCCGTCACGTTGAGATGGCGCGCGAACACCGCTTGGCTCGCGCGCTCGCGCAAGCGGAGCGCGTGAATGTCTTCAGGCGTCATCTCCTTGACAGGCGTCAGGCACATCTCGTCGAACTTGCGCATGGTCCGCTTCGACATCAGACCCGCCTCGGCCAGATCGAGCGCAGCTTCGTGCACCGACGCCAGCACCTCGCTCTCATACTGCTTGGTCACTGCATTTCACCTCAATTATTGCTCCATTCGCCTGCGTGACCGCAGGCCCGCAAGTTCCTTGCGGCGAAGGTTCTCCTTGTCGCTCTTCGCAAAGCCGTGGACGAAGAACGCCAATTTCCTTCGGCGGAACAGCAGGATCGTGCGGAACCCGCCGGAGCGGCCACTGCCCCTGCGGGCGATCCGTTGCTTGATGACACCGCCATCGAGATCGGCGTCGATCAAGCCGCACCCGGCCCAGCGTACGGCCTCGCACAGCATCGCAACCTCCAGCCGCTCACGATCGGCGAAAAGCGCGAACGCCTTGGTCTTGAACGTCTTCAACCCGACCCTCGTGTACATCCGCCATCATGCGTCTTGTATAACACTTAGTGCGGCTTTTTAATGGGAATTATATACCTGACTGCCCATCGTACTATAAGTAGTGGTTACGAGGAATTGATAATAGAATATGTAGTGGTTCGGGTAATTAAGTCTATAAGCCCCAAAATTTAGGCCACACTTCCACTGTGAAGTGGGAAAAGAAAAACAGCGCTTATGACGATCTACCGGTCCGATCCCCGCATATCCCGGTTATCGTGTGCATTCGAGAGATGGTCGCTTCTCTGGTCTACCGGAGTTGAAAATAGGGTAAACCCCAACAGTTGTTCAGTCGCCATCGGATCGAAGCTCAACTGCGGCTGCGGGCAAGAAACTCCTGCAGTCTGATATGTTCAGGTGAATTTATAATCTGGTTCGGCGGACCCTCCTCGGCAATTATTCCATCGTGCATGAATACAATACGGTTCGAAACATCACGGGCAAATGCTATTTCGTGGGTCACAACCAACATTGTCATCCCATCTCCAGCCAAGTCTGTCATCACCTGGAGAACCTCTCCTACGAGCTCGGGATCCAAGGCCGATGTCACCTCGTCAAAGAGCATGAGTTTTGGTTTCATTGCCAGCGCACGGGCGATCCCTACGCGTTGCTGCTGACCTCCCGATAACTGCGATGGGTAGTAGTCTTTTCGATTGCCAAGACCAACGCGATCCAGCCAATAGGCAGCCTGCTCTTCTGCTACCTTGCGTGGCAGCTTCATGACCTTGCGTAAGCCAAGTGCCACATTGCCCAGCGCCGAAAGGTGAGGAAACAGATTGAATGCCTGAAAAACCATTCCGGTCAAAGCCCGTTGTTTGGACTTTTCTTTTTCTGTTATCGCCCGGCGGTGTCCACCATGCATCCTGTATCCAATGGGCTGCTGATCAATAATGATGTCCCCCTCCTGAAAATCCTCTAACAGATTTACACATCGCAATAGTGTCGTCTTTCCTGAACCGCTTGATCCAATGATTGACATCACCTCACCTTGCATGACTTCAAGATCAACACCCTTCAAGACTTGAACATCACCAAAGCTCTTGTGCAGTTGTCTAATATTCAGGAGGCATTGGGTCATTGAAAGACGTTTACATTAAGGCCCGTTGACAATTATCGTGCGGCCACCACGCCGGCCATCAGGTAAATCCC
>JAPOTI010000056.1 GCA_026709265.1 Paracoccaceae bacterium
GTCCGCCGGCCCGGCCATGAGCATGGCCATCATCGCCGCAGCCAGAATCCCCGCCCTGCCCGTGATTGAGGGGCGGCGGTTGTGGTGGTTTCTGATCATGTCGTCACCTATGTCTGTGTGTAACTGGGTTTTCTGGGATATCCGGTGGCCAACGCCACCGGAACGATGGAGCGACTGCGTCGGGTCTATCCCAACAAAGATACGCAATCCACCACGGGATTTCGCTACGTCCGGGCGCAGCTGCCTGATGCGATCGGTCGGGAAATCCCGGTAGAACGCGGTGCGCCCGATTTCGAGCTGGTCGATCACGTCGCCGATGAAGGGGGAGTTCTCGGTGTCCCTGAGCATGGCCTCGGCGCGCAGCGCATCCATCTGCAGGGCGGGGTTCTGGTCCACGGTCGAGACGCGGGCGTATCCGACAAGCATGACATCCATCCTTAAAACCTGTTTTATGCATTAAACCGGAATACGCGTTTCAGGACAAGGAATGCGTACATGATTCCCCGGCGCTTCGGTGTCTTTACGCCATGCCGTGAGGGCATTCCCAAAACGAAGGTTTTCGGAACGGCTGTTTCAGCGGATCCCGCTGCAAATCCAGCGTCTGATCATCTGTGGAAACACGTGCATATCCAATTCGCATGGGTCTGTGTCTGGAAACTCAACATTGGGGGCAACAATCCGAAGATTTCAATCCAGATGCAGTTTCCAGACCCTCGGGCCCTTGTTTTTCGTCGCGGGGACAGAGGTGTCACTCCCATCTGAGAAACGAGCGTTTGCCAGACCCCACCCGCACCCCGCGAGTCGCAGTTAATGTGGGTTGAAATCGGGATCTGCGGCTGATGGGAACGGTCAGTCGTCATCAGGGTTGAGATTCCTTGATGCAGCGAGAGAGGGTGGCGGGGTGCACGTTGAATGTGCGGGCGATGGCGCAGACAATCCACCAGAGGATCCAGACGAGGATCATGTTGAGATCGCAGATTGATTCCTGTCTTCACGATTCACAGTGGCGAAAATTATTCAAGCCAGGCAGCAAGATTGGCTCTCTCAGACCGTTATGTCGATTGACCCGTTATCCCGATCTGCGATCCTTTCTTTGAGCAACTGCCGGAGTTTGATCTTTTGATCTTCGGTCAAGAACTTGCCCAGTTGTGTTCGTGCGATTGCCAATAACCGCCCGTCATACTCCTGCGGAATGTATCCTTCTCCCATTTGCGCCAACTGCGGTATCTGGTCAGCCGGGATCAGATTATATGCGATATGCTGTGCCACATCCGCCAGGATATCAGAATCGGATTTCTGTACGTTCGTTGAGGCTGATGAATGCACGGCCTTTTTGAAAAACTGTCGAAGATTGATTTTTTGCTCTTCATCCAAAAGTTTACCAAGTCGGGACTTCGCCATAGCGAGAAGGGGCCCGTCATACTGTGGCGGAATCGTCGTACTTTCATTTTGCGGGATAGAACTAGGGTCGTGAACCAGTTGCTCAGCCGCGTTCGCGGCAACCTCCTTGAGTTTTTCTTGTTCTATGAACTCGTGTTGTGCCCGGTGAGTCTCGCGGAAGAGCCGATAACCGGGAAGGTTGTCTTTTTGTAGATCAATATCATCGCTGCTCACTGCCGCTTTGCCATGAACGTCTAGATCCTCCGCAATTTCGCGGAGATATTCAACAAAACGGGGGCTCCGTATCTTAAGATGATTGTCCCGATAGAGTTTCAGCATCTCCGCTGCCGAAGGATTGCCACACAATGATTCTTCAACCTCAGCAATTTCCTTGCGGCGATCCTTAAAATTGCTTTCCGCGAGCAACACCAGAAGAAGCGGGGCCATGCGAATCAGATCGCTCTGATTCACTTCATAGTGATCTTGGACCAGGCTGTAAGCGTCCTGGACGTCTTTTGTCACTCGTGCACTTAACAAGGCATCAGTGGGCATTTCATGATCTCCTCTGTTCCGTGCCCGATAATATAAGCTCCCACCGAGATGTCAACGTATTTTGTTATACAGAAAAAGAATACACAATATCAAAATAGAATGCTTGCATTTTTCTGGTTCGATGCGTACTGCAAAACCGGCCATCGGGTCGTATAGATAATTGATAACTAATATATGTAATAGAAAAAGTCTAATAAAAATGATAGACAAAATATTGACAATCTTAAAACCAGCAGGGCCTCATGTTCTCAAGTTCGGGCTAGAGGTCGCACCTGGATTATTATCTGCCTGGAGGGAGAGACGGGCCACACAAGAAAGAACAGAGCAATGCATCAAGCTGCAAGGGCAAGGTTTCAGCGAAGAATTCATCTTGGCCGTATTCCAGAAAGAGGATCGACGGGGGAGCACGAGCTTTGATTCCGCCGCAATCAAGGATGAGATCGGTCGTTTTGACTGTGCACGGGAAGGACAGACCCAAAAACTGAAAAGTGGCGTCAGTCGTGCGGCTGGAGAGGCGCGATGACGTTACGAAGACGGTATCGACTGGAGGCCAATGGGCAGCTTTCGGACGCAAGACATCAATGTGTCGTCAGTTCCGGGACGATTGACGCCACGGACATTGAAGTTCCCTATCTCCGCCCGCACGTCGTGACATTTGATATCAGCACGAAGGAAAAAACCGATCAGGTCAAAGTTTGGGTCTCATATTCCTGTCATTGCTGGAGCCAGAAACCTGTTCCGGGACAGACACATGCAATCCAAGTCCAAGATGGTGGCCGCCGCCGTATTATTGATGCGGCGCGGCTCCAACAATCTCAAAGTCTCCGGAAAATGATTGAGGATCTGGGAAACATCAAAATTTACGTGACCAAGTCTGAGCGGAATTACGGATGTTACCGCGCAAAACAATCTGATTGGACACAGGCTTATACTGCCGACTTTACAATCAAGCCTGAGCGGAGAAAGTTCGACAATATTCGGTGTCAGTTCAGCCTCCGTGTCGAAAGTGCTTACACGCGTGGACAGCCGGAAAAAGGGGGATCAAAGACAAGTCTACGTCCGGTCATCGCCAAGGCGCGGGAAGGAAAGGTTGTCAAATACCGGAAGCCATAAAACGCCAAGGGAGCCTCTCGGCTCCCTGACTATCTCGGCCACCTCTTCGGTGCCTCAGCACCTATCTACCCTTGCGGTTGGACTGTCTCACGACAGCGGGGGAGCTCTCTCAGCCGCTCATGAACTCCTATGACAATATCTCTAGTCTTTATTCCTATCTGTGTCAAGAGACTTTTGGAGGGTTATATGTAGAGAATTGAGACTCTCATGTCTTCTGATTGAGACTCGGCCTCAACGGCCCGAAGCTGCATATATGGACATCTGAAAGAACAGAACGTGGACACGTGGCGGGGGTGGGCGCGGGGTCATTCACCAAACGTCTGGCCCGTATACCCCGGACCGTATTTCTCGTCTTCGTAAGACTCATGTCCGTTGGACTCAGGCTCCTGCGGCGTGGCATCGATGATGGTCGCGGTCGTCACGCCACTGATATTCCATTTGGAATTCGGAGTGGATCTCCAGTAGCCTGCCGCCCACCTTTGAGGAACCCAAACATCAATTCTCCGTATCCGGATGTTGAAGGTCTCGTCGCCCTCAACGGCGGCGTCCTCGAAGGTCGGCACCGAGATCGTCACCGGACTTCCGCTCCAGGCCTGGACAAAGTGCGCCCAGGAATGCGCCGTCTGGTAGTCCGTTCCCTCAACCGCCGTGCCGCCGTCCGTGTCATACCAAATGCGGACGCGGACGGACTCGCCGTTGCCCGATTTCGGGGTTACCGTGATCTGGAAACTCGCCGTCTCGCCCTCCGTTACCGTCACAGGGGCCGCATGCCCGGCCGACACACATCCAACCAGTGCCAGACCGACCAATCCGGCCGCACACCAAAGGCCGGTACATAATCCTCTCAATGATCCCAAGCCCTGCATGATCAACCCCTTTCCTTGTCTCCGTTCGTGATGGGCGTCGATAGCGAAATCCGTTTACGGTGTCAACCGCCCGTCGCCATCACCGCGCCGCAACTGCCCGCACATTCAACGTGCACCCCGCCACCATCTCTCGCTGCATCAAGGAATCTGTGGCTTTCAGCGCTCAATGGCGTGGTTTCTTTGGCGTTATGTGGCGTCTGGCTGGCGTTTGAGTGTCCGGTAGATTGTGGGTCGTGACACGGAAAAGACTTCAGCGAGGTCACTGATCGAATATTCGCCGGTGTCGTACATGCGGCGCAAGGTGCGGGATTGTCGATTCGAGAGCTTGGGTTGTTTTCCCCGCAGTTTCCCTTTGGCGCGGGCCATGGCCATGCCTTCACGGGTGCGCATCCGCATGAGGTCGGCTTCAAATTCAGCGAAGGTGGCGAGAATGTTGAAGAACATCTTTCCCATGGGATCGGTCGGGTCGTAGACCGACGCGCCCAGGGCGAGTTTGACTCCTTTTTTTTCCAACTGGTCAGCGATGGCGCGGGCGTCCGGGACGGAGCGGGCCATCCGGTCGAGTTTGGGCACAACCAGCGTGTCTCCCGCCCGCACGGCGGCGAGAGCCTGATCCAGGCCCGGGCGGAGCCGCTGGGTGCCCGTGAGCCCGTGATCGGTATAGATGCGATCGGGGGACACGCCGAGATTTTCGAGTGCCTGCTTTTGTGCCGACAGGTCTTGCCGGTGGGTCGAGCACCGCGCGTATCCGATTTTGGTGGACATCATGGCGGATGTATACGTATAGGGCCCCTCTTTTGCAAATGACATCGGACCAATCTTATGAGACTCTCATGATCCCCATTGTCTGCGCGGTGTTCCTCCATGCCCGACCGTCCGTTGACCGATCCCCTTAAGGACAGGCTCCCTGGGGTCGACTCCAGATGCGTGCAGAATATCACTCTAAGGGTCTTTGGAGCGTTTTTGGGGGCTCAAAAGCGGGATTTCAAGCCAGAAAGCTGGACATAACCGTCCGGTGTCCGACAAGAACACCCGGTTTGCAGAAGCGGCCTTGAGAGGCTCCAGACATATTCGCCGCGCGGGGCTGGCCTGTGTCCGCCCTTCTGGTCGGTGAAGATAGCGGGACGGATGTTGAGATGAACCCCCATCGGGCGATCCGCTCGGACAGCTGGTGATTGCGGGCCAACCGCAACACTATCCCCGGGTGGGGGCGGCCTCGCGGTTCACCAGCACCTTGGCGAGCGTATCAACGGTGTCTTCCAGGCGCGACACGCGATCCGAGAGCCCTCGCAGATCGCGATGCAGATTCCACAGAAACGCGATGATCGTGACAATGCCGGCGAGCGTGATCCAGTCGGGATTGATGGTCATGGATATATCCTTGTCTAACCTGCCCGCCTGATGGGGTTAGACGGCCATCAGGCGGGTCTTGATGCATGGGCACAGAATACGGATCGCGGCCCGCGGTGGCAAGACGCCCTCCGCCCCACCGCTGCCGTGTCCGAAAGGAGTGCCTGACGGCGCACTCTGGTGGCCCCTGTGTTTCAGATCTCCGCAGCGGGGGCCTGTCACTAGTCCATAGTTGACACCGTCATCGACTGCTGTCGCTTGAATGACCTGTAGGCAGCGGCGGTGATCAGCATGTATTTCATTCCTTTCCTGATCTTCTCGGT
>JAPOTI010000039.1 GCA_026709265.1 Paracoccaceae bacterium
ACTTGCATGTGTTAAGCCTGCCGCCAGCGTTCGTTCTGAGCCAGGATCAAACTCTCAAGTTAAAACGCCGAATGGCGTCCTTGACGTCTGAACCAAATGCACATCACAAGCCGACCTTGGGTAAGGTCGGCATGAAGCGAAACCCAAATCATCGGCCGAAGCCTATCGGGTCGATATGCATCGGAACTTCAGTCACTTGGACCAAAGCCGCCCACATATCTCTTCAAAACCAAATTATCAAAGAGCACCGGGTCAAGCTCATCACCGGCACAACCTTGTTGCGCCGCAACTTACTAAACCACCCTGATTGCCACCCGAATCGAATCAGATATCGAGTGGAGTGGAGAAGCTATGGAATGTACATGCTCCTGTCAACAGAAAAATGCCTGATGTCGGAATGGTCAGACCCTACCGCTGGGACGACATCTTCCAGTACAGTCGCATGCCCAAAAGCGCGGCAACGACTGCGGCGTAGATGATCGGTTCAATGGGCCAGGCCTTGACCAGCAAAAGGTAGTGGGCGGCACCAGCAAACGCGGCCAGATACGCCAATCGATGGAGTTTGCGCCAGCGAAGCGGTCCAAGCTTGCGTACCGACAGATTGTTTGAGGTCAATGCCAATGGCAGCAAGGCAAGAAACCCCACCATACCAATTGTGATATAGGGACGTTTGACAATCTCTGTCCAAATCGCCTGCAAGTCAAGCTGATGATCCAGCAGGAGCCATGTCAACACATGGGCGAGCACATAAACGAACGCCATAACGCCGATGGCACGGCGAAACGACAACAGGTTGATATGGGTCCAGCGACGGAGGGGTGTAATCAGCAGGGTGACGATGATCAACTGAAGGCCGAGCTCGCCATATTCATGCTCAAGCACCTCAATGGGATTGGCGCCGAGCTGATTGTTGAGGGCGCGCCAGAACAACCAAATTCCGGGGAGCGGAAACAGCAAATAAATCGGCCATCCCGGGACCCGTCGAATGATCCCGTTGACACGCTGAACTGCAGTCATCTCGCGGGTCAGTAATTGGCCATGAGGTCCATATCTGCATAGAGACCCGACACTTCACTTTCGTAACCGTTGAACATTCTTGTCGGGATTCGTTTGGCAAAAATCCCGCCGCCAACGCGGCGCTCACTGGCTTGTGACCAACGCGGATGACTGCGGTTTGGATTGACGTTCGAATAAAATCCATATTCCCGGGGAGCCTGCATGTTCCAGGTGGTCTCCGGTATGTCTGCAACGAGACTGATTCGGACGATCGACTTGATGGACTTGAAACCGTATTTCCATGGGACAACGAGTCGAATGGGCGCACCATTCTGATTGGGCATTGACTCCCCATAAAGGCCGGTTGCAAGAATCGTCAGCGGGTGCATCGCCTCATCAAGGCGCAACCCCTCGCGATAAGGCCAGTCGAGCATTCGAGTTCTCTGTGCTGGCATCTCCTCGGGTCGATATAGTGTCTCGAATGCCACATACCGAGCCCCTGATTGCGGTTCCACGCGTGTCAAGAACTCAGACAACTGGAACCCAATCCATGGGATGACCATCGACCAGGCTTCCACGCAGCGCAAACGGTATATGCGTTCCTCCATGTTCACCCCACGCACGATATCGTCAAAGGAATATGTGCCGGGCTTGTTGACAAGACCGTCGACCTTGATGTCCCAGGGTGACGTGGTCAGCGCATCGGCATGTTGACTGGGGTCCCCCTTGCTGTTTCCGAACTCATAGAAGTTGTTGTAGGTGAGGATGTCGTCAAGTGATGTGAGCTCTTCATCCGTCGAATAACGCTGATTTCGGACTGCAGCAACACCAACCCCCGATACTCCAGCCACAGAAAATGCCGCCGCACCGCAAGCCATGAGGTGCCGACGATTCATCCAAACGGATTTCGGCGTGACATCTGAATATTTAAGATCGGACTTGAATCGATAGACCAATTGATTTCTCCTGCAAATTCACCTGGTCAACAGTTGCAGACCCAAAAGAAATAATCAAACAAAATCCGATGACCCTGCCAAATTACTCATTTTCCAGTCATATGCGAGACGGGTGTGCAGTGAGCATGCGACAAAGGCAACAAGTCACAGCGTCAAATGGATTCTCATCCGGATTGTCGTGCACCTCTCATCCGGATTGACGCACTATAAGCCTCGGTGATGACTCTGTCACGATCATGGGAACCAGTCCCTACGGTCGAGCACGGATTCCTCCAACTATTGCCTGGAATCGCCCTACCAAGGGTCGGGGAACTGAGCGTGGGCGCGTCTATGGTGTGAGCAGATACAGGCGGTTGAGTGATTCAACGGGCGGGGACGACAGATGAGACAGAGAACGCACTGGCGATTGCCGAGTTGAAAGGAAAACTGGAAGCGCAGAGCGCAAGAGGAACGTATGAGCACAATGAAGGCAGAATACCGCACCGACATTGCGCGCCTGACCGAAGATATGGCCAAGCGGGAGACCCGACTGATCCTGGCGATGGCCGACATGATTGGCCTCGCCGTCGTGATCCTGAAGTTTGTCGAAGGCCCGCGACCGGGACGTGGAGTCTGTCCGGAGCCAATCACACACAAGGAACACACCATGAGACGGCCGCTTTCCCTGTTCATTGGCCGCGCGTGGCGGAAGAACAGCGCACCGAATCTCCCCATTATGTCTCGCAATCCGATGCGTTGCTGATCGGTCAGTGTAGCGTCACCTCTGGTCGCCGCTCCGATTTCTCCAGATTTCCGTTGATCGTCAATCCAGCCTTGCCGGCGGCACCGATCTGTATCACGTCACCTTCAGCAATCTTGTGCGAAAGTAACGCTTCCGCCAATCTGTTGAGAACACTGGTCTGAATGACACGTTTCAGCGGACGCGCACCATAGACCGAGTCATATCCCTCATTGCCAAGCCACTGGCGGGCATCGGAATCAAAGTCGATCCTCACATTGCGTGTTGCCAGCTTGCGCGCGAGACGTCGCAACTGGATGTCAACAATTCCATTCATATCGCTCCGCGACAGTTTGTCGAAAGTAATGATTTCATCGAGACGATTCAGGAATTCAGGGCGAAAATGGCTGCGGACAACCTCCATCATACTGTCCTCGACCTGTTTCGACATGGCGGCTTCATCAGAAGACGCAAGAAGCTCAGATCCAAGATTTGATGTCATGATGATCAGCGTATTCTTGAAGTCAGCAGTCCGTCCCTGGCCATCAGTCAACACGCCATCATCAAGCACTTGCAGCAATATATTAAACACTTCCACATGTGCTTTCTCGACTTCGTCAAGAAGGACAACCTGGTAGGGCCTCCGACGGACAGCTTCGGTCAAGGCACCCCCTTCTTCGTAACCGACATAACCCGGCGGCGCACCGATCAGACGCGCAACGGCATGTTTTTCCATATATTCGGACATATCGATGCGTACCATGGCGGTCTCGTCATCAAACAGAAACTCAGCCAATGCCTTCACCAATTCAGTCTTTCCGACTCCCGTCGGCCCAAGGAACAGGAAAGAACCGATTGGTCGATCAGGATCACTCAATCCGGTCCGCGCCCGACGAACTGCGTTGGCCACTGCTTGCACCGCACGTCCCTGCGCAACAACACGTCGGCTTATGGCCTGCTCCATGGTCAGCAGCTTTTCCTGCTCGCCCTGCAGCATCTTTGCCGTTGGAATTCCCGTCCATTTTTCAACCACCTCAGCAATTTGTTCGGGCCTTACAGCTTCACTGACCATCACTACCTGTTCCTTCAATTCAGCTTCTGCCAGGCGTTTTTCCAAATCAGGTATGAGACCGTAACTCAACTCACCGGCGCGGGACAGATCCCCGTCGCGTTTCGCGTGTTCGAGTTCCGCCCGAAATGAATCCAGCTGTTCCTTCATCTCTCGTGTTTTGGCGAGTTTCTCACGCTCGGCCTGCCA
Organism: Paracoccaceae bacterium; assembly: GCA_026709265.1. Taxonomy (GTDB): domain Bacteria; phylum Pseudomonadota; class Alphaproteobacteria; order Rhodobacterales; family Rhodobacteraceae; genus JAPOXR01. Next base: position 3,929 of record JAPOTI010000039.1, read on the forward strand.
GCTGGCCGTCATGCCAAATGACTTTTCAGTCAACGCTGCCAATTCCTTCTCAATGGCCTCAAGGCGCTTCTTGGAATCCTCATCCGGTTCCTTTTTGAGCGCCTCAGCCTCAATTTTCTTTTGCAGCAATTCTCGATCCAGAGCATCGAGTTCCTCAGGTTTTGAATCGACTTCCATGCGTAAACGGCTGGCGGCTTCATCCATGAGGTCTATGGCTTTGTCGGGAAGAAATCTCTCGGTGATGTAGCGACTTGATAATTGTGCCGCGGCCACGAGAGCCGAGTCCGAGATCCGTACGCCATGATGCACTTCGTATTTTTCCTTGATACCGCGCAAGATTGAAATGGTGTCCTCTATTGAAGGCTCATTGACAAAGACCGGCTGGAATCGGCGCGCGAGAGCCGCGTCCTTCTCAATATGCTTGCGATATTCGCTCAATGTTGTCGCGCCAACGCATCTGAGATCACCGCGTGCCAGCGCGGGCTTGAGCATATTGGACGCATCCATTGCTCCTTCCGTCTTGCCGGCCCCCACCAGCAGATGCAGCTCATCAATAAACATGATGATTTCACCTGCGGCCTGGTTAACTTCGGCTAGGACCGCTTTCAAACGCTCCTCGAATTCTCCACGATATTTTGCACCTGCGACCAATGCACCCATGTCCAGTTCCATCAGCCGCTTGCCAGCCAGACCTTCCGGAATATCTCCCTTGATGATTCGATTGGCCAGACCTTCGGCAATCGCCGTCTTGCCGACTCCTGGCTCACCGATGAGGACTGGATTATTCTTGGTGCGACGACTCAGCACCTGCATGGTCCGGCGGATTTCCTCATCACGGCCAATAATCGGATCGATCTTGCCGCTACGCGCCTCCTCAGTCAGATCCCGCGCATACCGTTTGAGAGCTTCATAAGATGCCTCGGCATTCTCCGTTTCAACCTTCCTGCCCTGACGCAGGTCGTTGATCACAGACGCAAGCCGAGACGCGTTCAAGCCAGCTTGTGTCAGAATATCCCGGGCATCGGACTTCACCACAACCAAGGCGTTGAGCAGAAACTCAGCGGAGATAAAGCTATCACCGTTTTCTTGTGCCTGTTTGGTCGCCTCGGTCACGACGCGATTGGCAGCGGGAGACAGATAAGGTGAGCCGTTCTCCCCCTGGGTCTTCGGGGTCTTTGCCAGGCAAGTCTGTGCCTCTCGCTGGATCAGGTTGACATCACCTCCAGCCCTCGGAATCAGGCTGGCAGGAACTTCATTCGCCTCAGCAACAATCGCGGCCAGCAAATGAACGGGGGTAATCTTGTTCTCGCCTGACACCACGGTTATCTGGTGCGCGGCGTTGAGTAATGTTTGGGCCCTTTCGGTAAATCTTAACGCATTCATTTTCATACTCCTCAATTAAGCATCTGCGTGAACAATGCCCGTAACTGCGGCACATTGTGGACAGACCTTGCAATAGAGGTAGGGGTTGATTGTTGAAAAACAAGATTTCTGCCGCCGTCGTGATGCGAGCAGAACAGATTGTCTTGACAGCATGATTTGACACGTCAAACCGCCTTTGCTGAATCCTTCATTAAATGATAGACAATAGCTGGAATTCGTTTCTGCGATGCAAGGTGCATTCGACCCCGTCCAACCTGGATGTCTGTGCCCTGTGGCGGTTTGATGCTGATCAAAAATGTCGCAACATGACCGTAGGGAATCGTGGTGCAAACTTGGCTTCCAAATGATCGAAAACCGCCTCGTGGAGAGATTCAGACGAAGCCCGACATGACCGCTTAAGGACCATACCGATGTCTGAATCATATCCTGACCAGCGGCTCATCGTCGCACTGGACTTTGCGGATTCCGGATCTGCCAACGCCTTGATCCGACAACTTGGTGATCTTGTGAATTTCTACAAGATCGGACTCGGGATGATCGGCTCGGGTGGATTGGAGCTTGCCGAGAGATTGAAAAAAGAAGAAGGAAAACGCGTTTTTCTGGATCTCAAACTCTTCGATATCGCATCAACCGTGTCAGCAGCGGTTAAATCTGTCCTCAGTCTGGATCCGGACTTTCTTACCGTGCAAGGAGAACCACATATCGTGCGCGCTGCCGTTCAGGCACGGGGGGCAGCACCAATGCGGATACTTGCGGTCACGTTCTTGACCTCACTCAATCGCAAAGACCTTGATGAGTCGATGATTACTGAAGGCACGATGTCCGATATCACTCTTGAGCGGGCATCCAGGGCTTTGACATGCGGGGCTGATGGTATCATATGCTCGCCGCTTGAAGCGAACCAGATCCGAAATCTTGACCAGGCAGCGGGCAAACTGATTGTGACACCTGGTGTGCGACGATCCGGTACCCGTCACAACGGGCAAAAACGCATCGCTTCGCCGGCTGATTCACTCAACAATGGTGCAGATCATCTGGTGATCGGTCGTCCCATCACCCAAAGCGCCAATCCCTGCGCCGCGGTGCTTCAAATCCTTTCGGAACTGCCAGAACCCGTCATGGAAGCCACATGACACGCGCAGGGTTTTGGACATTTGTCATCATGACAGGTGAGTCGCCTCACCGACACGACCATGCCAGCGCTATGTCGTGACTGTGAGTTCCGTTTCGATCGTGGCGACCGTTGTCCAAATTGTCGCTCACCGCGAATTGCTGTACATCCGGAACTTGAGACACTGCATATTGCGCATATGGACTGCGATGCATTTTTTGCGTCGGTCGAGAAGCGTGACAATCCCGATTTGAGAGAGCGGCCCGTTATCGTCGGTGGTGGCAAACGTGGTGTCGTTGCCACTGCCTGCTATATCGCAAGGATTTACGGAGTCCGCTCGGCCATGCCCATGGTGCGCGCCCTTAAAATCTGCCCTGAGGCCGTTGTCGTACGCCCGCGCATGGAAGCCTATGCCCAGGCATCTCGGGAAATTCGCACCATGATGCAGGAGCTGACGCCCGATGTGGAACCGCTGTCACTTGACGAAGCTTTCCTGGATCTGTCAGGGACAGTAAAACTGCATGGCGCACCGCCGGCAATCATGATGGTCCGGCTGGTGAACCGAATGGAAAAAGAACTCAGGTTGACAGGATCCGTTGGCCTTTCTCACAACAAGTTCCTGGCCAAATTGGCGTCTGATTTGCAAAAACCACGGGGGTTCTCGGTCATTGGCAAGACGGAAACCGAGAGTTTCCTTGCTGACAAACCGGTGAGCCTGATCTGGGGTGTCGGCACAATGCAGCAGAAGAAACTGCGTCAGGCCGGAATCGTGACCTTCGCCGATCTCAGAACCCGTACGGCCGAAGAACTGACAGCACGTTTCGGTGAAAATGGAAGACGACTCTTCAAGCTCGCAAGGGGCGAGGATCAGCGACTTGTCAACCGCCAGCGTGTGGCCAAGAGTCTTTCGAATGAGACAACGTTTGAAAAGGATGAATTCGACAGGGATGTTCTTGAGGGTTTTCTCTGGAATCTTTCGATCAAGGTTGCCGATCGGGCGAAGGCAAAACAGCTGCAGGGTCGCGTCGTCACGCTCAAAGTCAAACGTCGTGACTTCAAGACCATGACCCGCCGTCGCACACTACCCTCACCAACCTGTATGGCTGAAATGATCTTCACGACTGCCCGTTGGATGCTGCAAAAAGAGCTGACGCAAGCCCCCTTTCGCTTGATTGGAGTCGGAATCAGTCAATTATCTGCCGCGACAGATGGACTTGAGGTCGCGGGTTTTGACCCGCAGTCGGTCAGCCAGATTGCCGCCGAACGGGCCTCTGATGCGCTCCGCAGGCGCTATGGTAAAGATATTATCTTCAAGGGAATGGCTTACAAGAGCCAGACGGCAGATCGTTAGTGTCAGATTGGGGCGGACATCACGTCATCCTCGGCACAAGCAAATAGGCAAAAATGGCACACATCGCTGAACTCGTCATGAAACTCCAACGGGAAGATATGACCGGCATGAATGAATCTCTGCACCATCAGCGCATAACCCATCAATATACGGCACCCATTCAGTGACGTCATGCACCCCGGAAAATGAAATGGTTGTGTCCGTTCACACGGAACCTTTCTGGGTGACAATTTTGAATTTGAGTAACACTCATGCTATTGACGCTCCGACGATGATTTTGAGTTGAATCTTTGTCTGGGGCTTTCCTCGCTCTGTGAAGGCTGAACATCACATGGGAGGCATTGAGGTGGCAAAGTTAAAGGAAAGTTCAAGCAAAACGGGCAGCACCCTGCTGGAAGCCGTTATCGCTGATGACCTGTCCGCCGCCAGAGCGGCGTTCGAAGATGCCGATGTGAATGCGGCCGACGAAAATGGTTGGAATGCACTCCATATTGCCGTCCACAACCAAAACCGGACTCTTGTCCGACTCCTGCTGGATCATCCCGATATTGATGTCAATGCCGGGAATGACTGGCATAGCACCCCGCTGATCATCGCAGCCAGCAGCGGCAATCTTGAGATTGTCGAGTTTTTGCTGCGTCACCCCGGACTCGAGGTCGATCTTCAGGCCGAGTATTATGGTCGCACCGCACTGATCGAGAGCGCCGTCCGGGGACATGCCAATGTGACCCGCTGTCTTGTCAGGCACGGCGCTGATGTCAATATTTGTGATAAAACCGGTCGCAGCAATGCCCTCATCGAAGCGATCAAAAACCAGCATAACGACATCGCGATTTTTCTACTTCGGACTGGCATTATTGATTTTTCAGACCAGCAGATGCGGCTTCAAGCCATTGTCTGGGCCAGTCGCAGCGGCCCCGCTCTTTACCGCGAACTCGACCATGCTATTGCTGCCCACTTTAATCGAACTGGTGGTCGGACCGCGGTATAGAATAACGCCGCGGCTTTCCAGTTGCTTGCAGCACCTGTCCGTGCCGCCATGGCAATACGGGAATAATATATCAAAGTGCCAAACTTCTGGCCTTTACCCGAAACTGGGTGATGGCAGCTGTGAGGAAAATGCAGCCGTTTTTACCCCACTCCGCATATCATGCCACAGGGCCAGATCCGGAAGGACCTCTGTCAAAGGTTGGCGGTCATGACCTTGTTCCAGGCGGTGACAAAATCACGGAGAAACTTCTCCTGACTGTCATCCTGTCCATAGACTTCTGAAATCGCCCGCAACTGCGAATTGGAACCAAAAACCAGATCGGCACGCGAGGCGGTCCATTTCACTTCCCCGGTTTCACGATCACAGCCCTCATAGAGTTCACCATCGTCTGATATCAGCCGCCATTCGGTGGACATGTCGAGCAGATTGACAAAAAAGTCGTTGGATAGAACACCCGGATGATTTGTCAGTACACCATGTGATGACCTGCCATGATTGATGTTGAGAGATCTCATACCGCCCACCAACACCGTCATTTCCGGTGCTGTCAGACCCAATAAATGTGCCCGATCAACCAGCATTTCCTCTGACGGAGACAGACAATCGGCTTTGCGGAAATTACGGAAACCGTCCGCCTGCGGCTCCAACGGCGCAAAACTCTCGGCGTCGGTTTGGCTCTGATCTGCATCCATACGACCGGGTGCAAAAGGCACCAAAATGTCATGGCCCCCTGCCGTAGCAGAATTCTCAATCGCACGGCAGCCACCGAGTACGATGAGGTCCGCCAATGAAATCCGTTTCTGATCTTGCCGGCTGGAATTGAATTCCGCCTGGATTTCCTTGAGTTTTCCGACAGTTTCTTTCAGAACCTGTGGTTCATGCGCCTCCCAGTCGATCTGGGGCGCAAGGCGGATGCGTGCACCATTGGCACCGCCGCGGCGATCCGTCACGCGGTAGGTTGACGCGGCAGACCATGCCGCTGTCAGCAATTCGCCGTTGCCAATTGACGCCAAATCAATCTTGTCTTTGATCCGTCGGATATCACTTTCATCGACCAATTCGTGATCAACTGAGGGGATCGGATCTTGCCATAGCAGATCTTCCTCAGGAACATCGCTGCCAAGATAGAATTTCTTTGGCCCCATGTCCCGGTGCGTCAGTTTGAACCATGCCCGCGCAAAAGCATCAGCGAATTCGTCCGGATTGGCATGAAAGTGACGAGAGATTTTCTCATAGTCTGGATCCATGCGCATGGCCATGTCAGCAGTAGACATGAAGATCCGAACCTTCTTCCCCGAATCCGCGGCATCAGGCGCCATGTCTTCGTCCTCGAGGTCAACAGGTGTCCACATATGGGCGCCCGCAGGACTCTTGGTCAGCTCCCACTCGTATTTGAAGAGGACGTCAAAATACCCCATATCCCATCGTGTGGGATTCGGTGTCCAGGCCCCCTCGAGCCCCGATGTAATGGTATCACCGGCTTTGCCACTCGCATATGTCGACAGCCAGCCGAGTCCCAGGGTCTCGATCGGCGCCGCTTCCGGATCAGGGCCGACATGTGCTGGATCACCAGCTCCATGCATCTTGCCAAACGTATGCCCGCCCGCAACCAAAGCGACCGTTTCATAGTCATTCATGGCCATGCGTGCGAAGGTTTCACGGATGTCATGTCCCTGCGCAACGGGATCAGGATGGCCTCCCGGACCCTCCGGGTTGACATAAATCAACCCCATCTGCACTGCAGCCAGAGGATTGGCGAGATCACGGTCACCAGAATAGCGATTGTCCCCGAGCCACTCGGTCTCATTTCCCCAAAAGATATCTTCCTCGGGCTCCCACACATCCTCTCGGCCGCCGCCAAAACCAAATATCTTGCCACCCATCGATTCGATGGCAACATTACCCGTGAGAATCATCAGGTCAGCCCATGAGATCTTGTCGCCATACTTTTGTTTGATCGGCCACAGAAGCCGCCGCGCCTTGTCAAGGTTTCCGTTATCCGGCCAACTGTTCAGCGGCGCAAAACGCTGGGTTCCCGAACGCGCGCCACCCCGACCATCGGTCACACGATACGTCCCGGCACTATGCCATGCCATCCGGATGAACAGCCCCCCGTAATGACCATAATCGGCTGGCCACCAGCTTTGACTGTCAGTCATCAGCATGGCCAAGTCTTTTTTCAGAGCGATCATGTCGAGTTGGCCAAATGCATCCTCGTAGCTGAATGTCTCTCCCATCGGATTGGAAAGATCCGAATTCTGATGGAGAATTCGTAAATTCAGCTGATTGGGCCACCAATCACGATTCGATTGCACACCGAGATTGGCATGCATTACCGGGCATTGACCTGTGCCCGCTTCACTTCCGTCCATTTCCGCTGATCCCTGTTTGCGCTGCAACACGCGATCGTGCCATTCTCAAAAAACAAGCTGCGAATCTTCACGATGCAAACCTGCCCCCTGCTGATTTAATATCAGATGCGCTCTTCTGCACAATCACAAAACATCCCTGGATTCCAGATGGATCCTTCCCGAGGCAATCCCGCGAAATCAAGAAAATGTGCGCAATTCTGAGCGCTTTTGTGGACACAAGCAGGAGTCGTAATCAAGATCGCAAGGGCCGTTGGCCAAGCTGTCGGGTTGCTTTTGTTTCTCGTCATGTGAATCAAGTGAACTGTGCAGTAACAAGCCCGTTTGCATGATTCGGGCACCGGACAGTTTGAGCCATTAACACGAACCGGAATGTCGGAATTGCGGATCCAAAACTTGATGCTGAGGCTTGTGCCGGCAAATCAACAATGCACGACTTTTCCGTTGCATCAACCCCTGCGTTTTCAAGTTGCTTTTCGAACCTGAACGATTGCACCGATTGTTGACGATCAAAAGAAATGGGTTGCACCTTTACTGCGGAACATTTAGTTGCCCTGCCCTTGGCGAGTCGAAAGACTGCATTGAAGGGAGTTGGGCGCGTAGCTCAGCGGTAGAGCACTACGTTGACATCGTAGGGGCCACTGGTTCGATCCCAGTCGCGCCCACCATTCAAAACTGCACGTTGGGAGCTGGAAAATGAAAGTCAAGAATTCACTGCGCTCGCTCAAATCGCGGCATCGCAACTGTCAAATCGTGCGCCGCAGAGGGCGGGTCTATGTGATCAACAAGCAGCAAAAGCGTTTCAAGGCAAGGCAGGGTTAACTCCATATCCTGCTTGCTCCCATCCCGCGAGACCCCGCGTTGATGCCGTGATCAGATGTTGCCGCCGCATGAGGATTGACGCGCGACGCTCCTCAAAGGCCCTGCATCAGCAACTATTGTCGATGGCAAACGTTTCCTGACCTGGTCGGTGTAGACGTTCTCAATGTCAGGTGGCTCCAAAGAATTGTGTCGAGGGCGGGGCGACTTTCCATACAATTGAGAATTGTGTCTGCGGCCGGGTCCATCACTGTCTCCAGAAACTTATCGACAAAACTGCAAACACCGCAAAGAGTTCAAGCCGGCCCGCCAGCATCACAAACGAAAGCACCCATTTGGCGAATTCGTCGAGTTCGGCATAATTGCCATTGGGGCCAATTTCATCACCGAGACCAGGTCCTATATTGGCCAACGCAGACGCTGCACCGCTTAATGAGGTGATGAAATCCAGCCCCGTGAGTGATAGCAACACCGTGGTCACGGCGAGTGTGAAGAAAAAGACGATGAGGAACAGCAAGACCGAATTGACCACTTCCGGTGCAACCTGCTTGCCGTCATAACGCGGCACATTGACCATATGCGGTGAACGCAATTTCAGCACCCGCGCAAGAATCGTCGCAAAAAGCAACTGAAATCGGAAGACCTTGATGGAGCAGGTCGTTGAACCCGCGCAACCACCGATGAACCCGATGATAAAAATCAGTGTGACCGGAAATGCACCCCAGGCACCATAATCATCGCTGACAAATCCAGTACCTGTCAGAATGGAAATGCCATTGAATAACGACTTTCGGAAGGCCTGTTCGAGGGGCACATCATTGACAAAAATCTGCCAGGCCAGGAGAGACATGACGATAACGAAAATAATCTTCACGAATGTACTGATCTGGGAGTCACTCAACAGCGGCGACACTTTGCGCTTGATCAAATCCCCGTAACGCAGGAATGGCAGTGCCGCGAGGAACATGAAGAGTGCTCCGACATATTCGGCCGCCGGCCCGAGTGACTGAAATGAATCGTCGTAGTTCCCAAAGCCTCCCGTGGCCATCGTCGTCATCGCATAGACAACGGCATCCAGTGGTTTCAATCCCGCCAACAGGTAAGCCAGACAACAGATCACCGAAAAGCCCAGATAGATCGTTGAAACGGTCCGCGTGACCTCAGCTGCGCGTGGCAGGACATTACCCAACGCATGATCACTGTCCCAACGAAACAGTTCCATTCCGCCAACACCCAGCAAGGGCAGGAACGCCAGTGCGACGATGATCACGCTCACGCCCCCAAACCATTGAAGCATGCCGCGCCACAGCAGCAATCCTTCATGCTGCTGAGAAATGTCCGTCATGATGGTCGCACCTGTCGTCGTCAGTCCCGACATTGCTTCAAAGAAGGCATCGGTAAAGGAGAGGTTGGCTGGCCCGACAATAAATGGAATCGCGCCAAAAACCGGCAAGACAGCAAACACGCTGGCCATCAAAAGATAGGTCTGTTTGATTGTCAGACCCGCGTCGCGGGAATTCCAGGTCGCCAGAGCCATAATGAGACCCAGCATGAAAGTCACGAAACCGGAGACTCCAAAGGTCCCCGATGTCCCGTTACCCAGAAACAGATCCAGCAGCATCGGCGGCAACATCGTGACACCGAAGGTGGCAACAATCACCCCAATGACACGAACCACCGGGCGAAGATCAAGCATCAGTTCTTATGCAAGCGCTGACAAGGTTGAGTCATGCGCTACCCCGTCAGACAGCATCCAGTGCCTGCTCAATATCGGCCCGGAGCGCGGCCGGTTCTTCAAGACCAACAGAGATTCGGACAACGCCATCATTGATCCCGAGCTGTTGCCGCATTTGCGGACCGATTCGCTGATGGGTGGTTGACGCCGGATGCGTCACGATGCTTCTTGAATCCCCAAAATTGTTGGAAATCCTGAACAGTCGCAGCGCATTGATAAATCGGAAGGCACCTTTGCGCCCACCGGTCAACTCCATTGTGAAAACCGTGCCGCCACCCGTCATCTGCGTGCTGGCAACTGCAAACTGGGGGTGACTCTCGAGCTTGGGGTATAGCACGCGCAACACCTTGGCATGACCTTCCGCACTGGCTGCGAGTTCATGTGCGATCCTGGTCTGATGCTCGCAACGCAGAGTCAGAGTCTCAAGAGATTTGAGCATGACCCACGCGTTGAATGGGCTGAGCGCACCGCCGGTATGTTTCGCATGCGGCTCCAGCGTCTTGCGGATAAAATCCTTTGTGCCGAGGACAATGCCACCCAGACAGCGACCCTGCCCGTCAACATGTTTTGTCGAGGAATAAATGATCACATCGGCGCCAAGCTCTGCTGAACATTGGTAAAGCGGCGTCGACAGAGCATTGTCGACAATGACAACAGCACCGGCATGGCGTGCCACTTGACTGACAGCAGCAAGATCAATGACTTCGAGCATCGGATTCGATACGGTTTCGAGGAAGACCGCTTTGGTTCCCGGCTGGACGGCCTGACGCCACTGGTCAGGATCGGTGCCGTCCACAAGCTCGACGTCAACACCAAATCGCGGCAGCATGGACTCAACGACATAAAGGCATGAACCAAATAAAGCGCGCGATGCCACCAGCCGGTCGCCTGCCGACAGGATAGCGCACAAGCTGCTCGACACGGCCGCCATCCCGGATGCCAGGGCAAAGCCATCCTCGACACCCTCTATTGCGGCCATGCGCTGTTCAAACATCCGCACGGTCGGGTTGCCATAACGGGCATAGATATATTCATCATCTGCACATTCGATGAACCGTGCCTCAGCCTGTTCAGCACTGTCATAGACAAAGCCCTGGGTCAGAAAAATCGCTTCTGACATCTCACCATACTGGCTGCGACGCGTCCCACCATGAACGGCCAGCGTCCGCCGATCGGATCCTGTGGAGGATGTCATGTTTGTGAATACGGAGTCATGCGCACATGCATCTCACGCCCGATTGCCAGCATTGCTCTACTCTGGGATTCACCCAAAACTCTGTCACAGGAGCATCAAGTCTGCAAGACGTCTATGCCCTCGTTGAGGTCGCCACCGCCCGGTTCAACTCAAATCGCGCCGCCCGAGTCGAATGTCTAATACGCGACTGCGTCTCTGTCAATTTTGCCTCCTGATCGCACCATATGTCAAATCCGGATACAGGTGGCACAGCGTGCCAATCCTCATGCGAGTCGCAGTTCTGACGGTCTCATCAATCTTCGCCGCCATATGAATGTCATTCTCACTCAAATCGTGGTTGCTATGGTCTTGTGGAAACACGCGCTATCAGCCGCGGCAAATGTCATGGCTGGTGACGTTATATCGTCCTGCCCTTCACAACAGATCAAGAACTCAACTCCCTATGAGCTCTGGATGCATTGATGGACGTCCAGGGCAACCTATATGTCACTCACAACCCATGCGCCCAATGGCCAACGCGGGCACCACTTCGCAGGGTCATCAGTCTGGGACTCAAATTCATTCCCGGTTGTGGCATAAGGTGAGACCAATATGACAAGCAGGCAAGGTAACATGAAAGACCCTATCGATCTCTACTATTGGCCGACACCCAATGGCTGGAAAGTCGCCATCGCGCTGGAGGAATTTGGTCTTCCGTACAAGGTTCATCTGATCAATATCGGTGCCGGCGATCAGTTTGCACCGGACTTTCTCAAGATCGCACCCAACAACCGGATGCCGGCGATTATCGACCATGACGGGCCGGGTAGCCAGCCGATTTCTATTTTTGAGTCGGGTGCGATTTTGCAATATCTGAGCCGCAAATGCGCTCAATTTGCCGGTACGAATGAACGCGAACGAATTGCCGTTGAAGAATGGCTGATGTGGCAAATGGGCGGGGTCGGCCCCATGGCTGGTCAGGCGCATCACTTCATCAAATACGCACCAGCGCTCGACCCTCCTCAGGACTTACCCTATGCCAAGGATCGTTATCGCAACGAGGTGAAACGATTATACGGTGTCCTTGATCGTCGGCTTGCTGATCGGGAGTATGTCGCCGACAGCTATTCGATTGCTGACATGGCGATCTGGCCTTGGGCATCGCTGTGGGAAGGTCAGGAACAGGATATTGCGGACTTTCCGAACATGCATGCATGGCTTGAACGTATCGGCCAGCGCCCCGCGGTCATACGCGGACGTGCCGTTGCTGCCGAATTGCGATCAGACGTCAGGACAGACAAGGATGCGCAGAAGCATCTTTTCAACCAGACAAAGTAGCCGAAATGTGATCGGTCGATGAACCCTCCCGGTTTGGACTGGAAGTTTCAAAGAGATCAGAAGCGGCACAACATGTTCTTGTTCTCTCACACACCCAAACTATCCTGCGCACGTATCTGAACAGCGCAGCAGCTCTCCATTGCAAAATTGACACATCCGCTCCTGCGACGCTGGATGAAGCATAAACGGACGCGGGACACGCCGAAGGGCGTGGAAATGAACGGTGCTGTCGAAAGGATAGCAGCCCCATGGAGACACGCGTTCAACTTGCTTCAGGACATCACAAACCCTGTCACCGAAAGCAAACCCATGAGGGGCTCACGTCTCAAATATCGTAATCAGGTACAAATACTTGACACATTTGTCGGTGATTGAGTAGAAGCTTTGTACGAGACGGCATAAGCCGCAGAGCAGAGTTTGAGCACAGGCACATCAATTGCCATTTGCGGGTGATGACAAGGGCATCCGATCGTCCTTGAGGAGGGATTTGGTGGCGCGTGACGCGTTGATTGCCAAGTTGCGCCGATTGGTGGCGCCTCAGTCTGAACGTCTCGCTGATCTTGCGCGGCGTCTGGATCTCAACAGCCGGTGCAAGCGCCCTCAACACGACTTGAATCGATACGAATCATGGCCAATCGCCGCCAAACCATGAGAGCCCCGCATCTCATATGGTGTGAGCAGGTACAATCATAAATTCCGTGCGGCCATGGGACATGCAAATGCTGTTCGGCGAAACACCCGGTTCGGCACCGGATGCCATTTCAGAAATTCCGCATGGTCGGATTTATGATGAGAGCAACCCGCAATCCCAGTGGCGGGTAAGATCACCCCGGAGAGTCTGGACCTGTGGAGCCAGACCTCGTTCCACCTCATGGGAACGCTGGAGATGACCCGAGAGGCGGTCATGTTCGGTGCGTCCACGAGAAAAGGTCTGATCCACCCCTGGGCCGACAATCCATCTCCGACCGGGGATCTCGGGGATGCCGAGTTCGCGTCAGTCACAGCACGCTGGATGAGGGCGTTTCCAGCCTATGGCAGGTCCGCCGAGGAGGTCGCAGGAGACGTTGGTCTCGAGGTCCAACTGTCCGACCTGTCGTTGGGAGACAAGCTGTTCAGCGACCTGCAAAATAACAACGGTCGAATCCGGGCGGACGGGAATCGCCCAAGCAACAGGGTCGGGATCGTGTCCGTGGTGTTCGAAAACCACGGGTTTTCCGGCAGTGATACCGATGATCACAGCAGTGCGTTTCTGGGTCGGAATCGCGCGGCGCCAGGGGGGGGGGGTGCCAGACACAAGAACCTGACGGCCGCCTTCGGCGGGACCGGGTAAGACAGTGACGCGGGCCTGCACAACTTCCGGCGTTGCATACAGGCGTTCACACAGTCGGAAACACGTATCGCTGCCGCGCGTCGTCCTTTCGTCTGTCCGCCGGGCCATATCAACCTCCGTAACGGCGAGGTCTCTCGGGTTTGCTCATTCCGCAACTCGCGTTCTTGTGACCACCACACTGCTCGCGGGAGCGCTTCTGCTCGGCTTGACGGCCGAAGCACAGGCGCAGAACCGGGTGCTGGTCTCAACCATCGGCCAAGCCAATGCGCAGGACTGGGGATCGCGGGGTTCTCCAATTGCAAGCTCGTTGGGTCTTATTGACAATGGTCAAAGCTTCACCACGGGCAGCAATAGCGCGGGCTACAGGCTCAGTAGCGTCGATATTCAGTTCGGGCGGATCGCCACCGGTCTCACCTACACGGCCAGCATTCGGCAGGTTGGCACTTCGGGGCCGGGTAGCGTGGTCGGCACCTTCACCACACCCTCCTTCTCAACCACGACAACAAACCGGACGCTAAGCTTTGCGGCCCCGGCGGGCGGTATCACCCTTGCGGCCAGTACCGAATATTTCCTTGTTCTCATTGTGTCGGGAACCCGGGACAGCCAGTTGACCTCATGGCGTAACACGGAGTCGAACGATGAGGATTCCAGTGGTTTGAGCGGCTGGACGGTCGACAACGAGCACATTTATCGGTCACAGTCCGGCACCGATCAGAACTGGCGAGACAACCTGCAGAAATCCAGTCTCAAGTTCCGGCTCAACGGCGAGGTGCTCATACCGCCCGGGGTCACCACGGCACAGCCAGCGGACACAACCGTGACCGAGGGAAACAGCTCGGACACGGCCAGTTTCACGGTGGTGCTGGACAGTCAACCGAAGCAAGCGGTGACGGTGACGGTCACCGCGGCGGCGGGGCTGGAGCTTGACGGCCCGGACAGCAACACGACCTTTTCCAGCAGCGAGGGACTCTCGTTTACCACAGATAACTGGGAGACCCCGCAGACGGTCACCCTGCGGGCCACGAACGACAGCACGGATAACCCGACCAGGCGGGAAGTGACCGTGAGCTATACCACATCCTCGACCGACAACACCTACAACAACCTGACCGGTCAGGCTGCCACGGTGACCGTCATCGACAACGACCCGACCCCGGTGACGCTGGCGCGAAGTGGCACCGGCGGGATTGACGAGGGGGAAACGGCGGAGTTCACGGTAACGCTGAGCCGGGAACTGGTGGCAGGCGAGATCGTGGACGTACCGCTCTCGATCAGTGGTACGGATGTCACCCTGGATGACTGGAGCCTGGCGCTGAAGACCGGGGTTGGCCTCAATGCCGGGGTGACACTGACAGGTGAGAGCACAGCGACCCCGCGTGTGCGCTTCTCCGGTGCCCGCGCGCAAACGGCCACCCTCGTCCTGACGGCCGTGGATGACGATGACCGTGAGATTGCCGAGACGGTGACGGTGAATTTCGGGAGCGGCGCGCGAGCGGTTACCAGCAACCTTGACCGGGTCACTGCGAACATCATGGGGACGGATGGAACGACCACCGCGGGAGCTCCGGTCACCATCGTCATCAATCCGAGTGACGCGGGCGCGGACTCGGTAATCAGCATTGCCGCGCCCGTTGGTGACAGTGCCCGCGTACGGCGCAACGGGATACAACTCTATAATGAAGCTGAGGACAGCATCACTTTCACCGTAACGGCGACGCCGGCCCCAATCGCGGATCTGACGGTCTGCCTGAATGTTATGGAGACGATGGCAGACCGTGTCCTGGCCACAGCGGAAGGTGCAAAAACGGTGACCATCCCGGCGGCGAACACGGCAACGTCGGCCATGACCCACACGGTATCCTGGACGAATACGGCCACGGATGAGCGCGACGGTCACCTGGCGGTCACGGTGGTGCCGCCATCGGATACGACATGCAGCCAGACCGGCTACACGGTCTCAGCGACAGAAGCGAGCGCGGAGATCGCGATTGTCGATGACGATGCGACTGTGGTAACGCTGGCACGGAGCGGCACCGGCGGGATTGACGAAGGGGAAACGGCGGAGTTCACGGTAACGCTGAGCCGGGAACTGGTGGCAGGCGAGATCGTGGACGTACCGCTCTCGATCAGTGGTACGGATGTCACCCTGGATGACTGGAGCCTGGCGCTGAAGACCGGGGTTGGCCTCAATGCCGGGGTGACACTGACAGGTGAGAGCACAGCGACCCCGCGTGTGCGCTTCTCCGGTGCCCGCGCGCAAACGGCCACCCTCGTCCTGACGGCGGACATGGACACGGCGACCGAGAGCGCCGAGACCGTGACCGTGGCGCTTGGCCCGGATGGGACGGGCACGAACGGGTTTGACCAGACGTCGCTTGGCACAAATGTCGGCGGCGGGGCGAACCCCGCCTCGGCAGCAGCGAACAGAATGTTCAGTCTGATGATCAACAATGTGGCACCACCCACAGTCTCCTTCGCCGCGGCAGGTGTGACGGTAACTGAGGGGGAGAGGGTCGAACTGATCGTGCAGCTCTCGCGAGCGCGCACGAGTGACACCGGAGTGACGATCACGACGTCCGAAGGGACGGCGGACTCAAGTGACTACGCACATGACACTGGCTCACATCATGTGATGATCGCGGCTGGAAAGACAGGGGCCACTTTGACAATTGAGACCGAAGACGATGCACGTCACGAGGAGTCGGAACAGTTTACCGCTATGATCACGGCTGACGATCTGCCCGATGGCGTGGTCCTGGGCGGCACAACCATGGTGGTCGTCACCATCACGGACGATGATCCAACAGAAGTGACGTTGAGGCTGTCGGGCGTATCAGATATTTCCCAGTCGCGGACCCGGTCCGCGGAAGAGCTTGCCATGGATGAGCCCCGTGCGTTCACGCTGATGCTGAACCGGGACCTGGTGGTGGACGAGACTGTGGGCGTACCGCTGAACATTGGCGGCACGGCAACGCGGGGACGGGCCGAGTGGGGGAGTGACTATACGCTGACCTGCCCGCCCGCGGCGACTCCGGACAGACAGACCGGGCGGATTGACATGGACTCTCCCGGCGCCAAATGCATCAACTTCGACATCCCCACCGGTCAGGCGATGGTGGGCTTCGTCGGACCGATGACCGATCCCTCGGTCACGATGACCCTGACACCGCTGAAACCGGGTGCCGGCAAGACCATCTCGCTCGGGCTCGCGCAACCGCGCGATTATGGTACGCCCACCGAATGGACGCGCCTCAGTAACGGCGTCAGCACATTCAAGATCTTCGCTCCTCCAACCGTTCAGCCTGTCTACCGACTGCGTGTCATGGCGCACTCCGCGGAGGTGATGGAAGGGGACGGGGCCACGGCACGCTTTTGGGTCAGCCGCGACGCAGCGGATACGAGCCCTGCCAGCACACTGGGTTTTACTGTCAGGGTCACGGAGACGGGCGATGACGGGCAGGATTATGTCAGCCAAGGGACCGAAGAGCATTTCAACCGCTACCTTGTGGTTTGCGAGGCCGGCACCTACGAATCCGGGCACCGCTGCCATCAGGAAATGCAGAAATATCCTGGCAAATACCCCGATCCCGGGTCCCTCAATACAAAGACTCGGTTCAGCGGCGGGGGTGTGAGCTACTCGGTCCAGCGGTTCCAGGAGGGTTCCTGGGTCGAGGTTCCGCTGGTCAACGACGATATCGCCGAGGCGGACGGGGCAGTGACGGTGGCGGTGACGGCTTGGACCCCAGGGCAATACTTTTCCGATCCTGTCACCGCCACGGTGCAGGTGCGCGATGACGACGGGCGCGCGGCGGTGCCCTTGCGAGGCGAGGACGGTGGGACGGCGGCCTTTGAGCCGGACGCAGACCTTGTGGCGGATATCCGGCGATGGCGCGCCGAGACCGACCACGGTCAGGCGCATGTCGACCGCTGGACACGGGTGCTGATCGCGCTCGGGGTGGAGACGGGCAGTCTCGAGCCGATGTCCTCCACGGAGGCCCAGACCTACGCCGACCGAGGCTGGACACGGTGGAACCGGGTTGTCCCGGAGCTTCAGCGCAAGGAAGCTTTTGCCTTCATGTCGCCACAGCCGGAGCTGACGGACCTGCAATGGAATATCAGCGCCCGTTCCGTCGCGGAGAGCGGGGATAACGATAACACCCATGGCCTGCTCTTCAACGGTGACCCGCCCGTGGGCGTGACCGTGCGCTACAGCCTGTCGGGGACGGCGACCTGCGGGGTGGATTACACCATCGCGGGGGCCGACTGTGACGCGGGCACCGGCAGCGTCACCATTCCGGCAGGCACGGCGGGGGATGAACCCTTCAGGGTTCCGGTGACACTGGTGGATGACGGCCCGGGTGATACTGGTGAGACGCTCATCCTGACCCTGACGAACCAGCCTGAATATGATCTTGGGTCCATAACAGCGCTGACCTTCACACTCATCGAGGATGGCGGCACAGCGGGTTTCGAAATCACGGGCATGCCGGAGATCGGTCAGACTTTGACAGTCGGCAAGACTGCCGACGACCCGGATGGCAACGGCAGTGGAAATGTCCACTACACATGGCGCTTCCGGGCCTCGTCCTCGGAGGCATGGAGCTCTCAGGCGGCGTTATTTCGGGGTTGCAGCGAGGACACCCGTGCCATGACCTGTACGCCGACCCACAGCAACGAACACCCGACGATCGGCGGCGAGTTCCAGGTTGATGTGATCTACAGTGACGGCAACGGTCTGAGAACCCGAGTGACCACCAACACCATCGGCCCGATGCGGAACAGGGCCGGTCTTGCGGTCTCCTCCATCAACGACGCCGAGGGGCGCGAGGGACAGAATATGGAATTCACGGTGAAGCTGTCGGAGCCTGCACCGGCCCTGACCTTCGTGTACTTGCAGCCGCGAGAGACTTCCCCGGTCTCGGCAACGGCGGGTGTGGATTTCGAAGACCGACGCACAGTGGTCGTCTTTCATCCCGGACAGCAGGAGAAGCCGGCGAGCATCCGGATCTATTCGGATGGGCATGACGACAATGGCGAGACCTTTGAGCTGGTGATCACGGAAGCATGGGCCAATCTCAATCCCGGACAAGGTGCAACTCAACTGGAGATTGCTGCCGGAGTGGCAGTTGGTACCATTACCAATGAGGGGGCGCTGCCGGGTGCGTATCTCGCGCGCTTCGGGCGCACGGTGGGCAGCCAGATCACGGGCGTCATCTCCGACCGGGTGCGGGCGACGGGAGAGACGGCGCACAAACCGTGGCTGGAAATCACGCTGGGTCGCGAGATGCTTCCGAGAATCGGCTTGGCCCCAATGAAACCCGGCGGTGCACCCGAGGCCACGACAGCGTCCCATCCCGCGAAGGATCCGGGCGAACTGACACCAGCCGATGCAGAAGATGCACGTATAGCACTGAAGACGGTGGCACGGGCACTCACTGAAACCCGTCAAACAGAAACCCGGACACAGAGAGAAACCAGCCCGTCCCTGCTGGACTCCCGCCAGACCAGTGACAACACCTCTCGGACTCTGACCGACGAGGAGATACTCCTTGGCACAAGTTTCTTGGCCACCCTGCCGAAGAACGAAGGCGGCGGCCAGCTGGCCCTCTGGGGCCGTGTGGCCCATGGCGGGTTTGACGGCAAAGAAAACGCCCCCGGCACACCGATGACGATCGACGGCACGGTCACCACGGGCATGCTCGGTATGGACTACACCCGCGAGCGGCTGACCTTCGGGGCCATCCTCAGTCGCTCTGTCGGGGACGGTCGCTATGTCGGGGATGGTGACGCGAGTCCAGGCGGCGCCTTGTCCGGCACGGTGGAAAGCCAGTTGACCGCACTCACGCCGTGGGCCGCGTTCAGCACCACAAGTCGCCTGACAACATGGGCCGCGCTTGGCTACGGGACCGGCGAGATGACACTGACACCGGAAGGCGACGGGAGTATCACCACCGATATCGACTGGCGCATGGCCGCGGTGGGTGCACGAGGCAACCTGATGACAATGGAAACCGGCTTCACGCTGGACATGACCTCGGACGCGATGTGGGTGCGCACCACCTCTGATGCGGCACCCGGTCTTGCCGCCTCCTCTTCCGATGTCACCCGGCTGCGCTTCGGACTTGAGAGTGCGTGGGAGCACGCTTTGGCCTCTGGGAGCACGCTGACGCCCCGGCTGGAGATGGGCCTGAGATACGACGGTGGAGACGCGGAGACGGGCTTCGGTCTGGAAATCGGCGGGGGTCTGGATTGGACCGATCCGACAAGGGGGATCACCCTTGGTCTTGAAGGCCGCACGCTGATGCTGCACGAGGATGGAGGCCTTGAGGATTGGGGGTTCTCCGCCACCTTCGGCTACGATCCGTATCCCGAGACCAAACGGGGGTTCTCGGCCAGCGTGTCGCGTAACCTCGGCGGCGCATCCTCGGGCGGGGTGGCGGCACTGCTTGCGCCGGAGACGATCCCGGAAGCGATGGACACCGGCGGAGACGGGGCGTGGTCACAGGAGGCGGCCTACGGAATATCCCGCGGGCGGGGCATGGTGGGCTCACCCTATACCCGGCTTTCGGGCACAGGCCGAGTCGAGACCACACGTCTGGGCTACCGGATCGAGCCGGACGCGGACCACGCGGCGGACATGAACGTCGATCTCTGGGCCGAACCGAGAACGCATATAAAGGGCGAAGATGCCATGGGAGCGAGTCTGGGGTGGCAGTGGTGATCAGGTTCGAGCACCTTCATCATGTCCGGCGAATGGTGATTTCTTTCGCCCAGGTGCAACCGGGCGCTGCCTGTTTTCGACATGACTGGAATCAATCTCAACCCGCCCGCCGCTGAGAAACACCATCAGCATAAAGAGGAGTACAGCCATTAGGGCTCGTGCGCAGATGCTTTGAGGCTGTCACATTGCCTTTGTCTGACGAAGGAGAGATGTCTCCGATCGGGCATCCAAAGGCGTTTCTGCATTCGCCCGGGGTTGAGTGTCTTGATAACGTCGACCATCGCTGGCCGATTGCGGCGAAGGCTGACATTGCTGCTGAAACTCTGGGGACTGGTTCAACCGTGACTGCTGTGGCCAACAGGTATACCGTATCCCAAAAACGTATTTCCCGTTAGCTCCGTCAGACTTCCGAAGACTCTTCCGAAGACGCGGTTCTTTCTTCCTGAGAATTCATGACGAAATAGGTATCTGCGACAAAAAAGACCATGGTGAGGACTGGCAATCCAAATGTTTTGAATGACACCCAGATATCGGTCGAAAAGTGACGCCAAATCAATTCATTCACCACGGCCAGCGCCAGACAAAAGAACACCGTATGGCGCGTCATCATCAACCAGCCCGTCCTCGTTTTGAACGGCAGGGCATCCTCCAGGGCATACTGCAATGCCGAGCGTTTTCGCAGCAGTCCGGCAACCAGAATTGCGGCAAAGAGCAGATAAATCAATGTCGGTTTGATTTTGAAGAATCGCTCATCGTTGAACCAGACGGTGAGACATCCGAACACCACGACAAGCACCGTGGTGACCGCCTGCATCTTTGCGATCTGCCCGGTCAACCGCCAGCTTGCCGCCATGGCGATGACACAAAGCGGGACAAACAGCGCCGTCACCACGATAAATCCGGCATATTCGACGCCGTAGATGGTGAAGGATTCGTCCCTGAGCCACAAATAACCCACAAAAAACACGAGGACCGGGCCAAATTCCAGCAGGAACTTCAGCAACTTTGAAATCTCACGCTCGGACATGGCAATATTCCACCTGTAACCTTGACGCTGACTAACACGCACCCATTTGCAGTCAATCCGGACCGCAGCAACAATTTGACAGGCCCGATGAATTCACATGGGCATCACCATGGCCCTAATCCAGTCCCGTCAAAGCGCGCGCAAATTCCTCCGGATCAAATGGGGATAAATCGTCGATCTGTTCGCCGACGCCGATGGCGTGGATGGGCAGGCCGAACTTGGCTGCCAGGGCCACGAGAATTCCTCCCTTGGCCGTGCCATCCAGCTTGGTCATCACAAGGCCTGTCACATCAGCAATCTCGCTGAAAATCTCCACCTGTGAAATGGCATTCTGACCAGTTGTCGCATCCAAAACCAGGAGTGTATTGTGAGGCGCATATGGATCCTTTTTGCGGATCACGCGGACAATCCGAGCGAGTTCATCCATGAGATCCTTGCGGTTCTGCAGTCGCCCTGCGGTATCGATCATCAAAAGATCGGTCTGTTCTTCAACAGCACGTTCGATCGAAGAATAGGCCAGCGCCGCCGGATCACCCCCAGGCTTGGTGGTCAAGACCGGGACACCCGCCCGATCACCCCAGATCTTGAGTTGATCCACAGCTGCTGCACGAAACGTATCGCCGGCGGCAATCATCACCTGTTTTCCGGCCTCCTGGAATTGGCTGGCGAGTTTACCGATTGTCGTTGTTTTGCCGGAACCGTTCACTCCAACGACAAGAATGACCTGTGGTTTTTCGGAGTAGATCGGCAATGGTCGTGCAGATGGCTTGATTATTTGCACGATCTCTTTCGAGATCAATGTCTTCACCTGATGCGATGTCACCTTGTCACCGAAACGGTCACTCGCAACATTTGCAGTGACCCGGGAAGCCAAATCCAGCCCCATATCCGACGCAACAAGCAGATCTTCGAGTTCTTCAAGCATGGCATCGTCAAGCCGGCGCCCCGGGGGCTTGCCGGTCAGAATCCCAACCAGACCAGTCGAGCCTTCTGCCTTTTCAACCCCATCTTCCATCAGGTCATCAATTCCCTGATCGAGCCGCGATGAGGATTTGAACAATCGCTCCCTCAGTTTGTTGAAAAAGCTCATCTGTCGAAGCTCTCGGGATCAGCAGACCACATGAGACAACTGGAATATGCGATCGGCCTCAGTCATCATGGATGACATCAACATTGACGCGACCATCGAAAAACTCGATCGCAAGGTGCGTTTGCTGCCGTGCACGTATCGACGAATCAATCAATCTGTCGTCACTCTTGATGACGGCATAACCGCGTTTGAGGGTTTGCGTATAACTCAGGGATTCCAAGAGTCTCTCCATCTCGGCCAGCCTTTGCCGCCGGACAAGCACCAACCCATGACCGGCGGTGGGTAATTTGTCGCTGACTCTTGTCATTTGCATCTGCGCCGATTGTACAGATTGCTGGACCAATCGCAGATGGTGGCGCCCGGCCAGTGCCGCATAACGTTTCTGGGAGACTGCGATGATCTCGGGTTGGCGAAGTCTTGCAGTCAATCTGGCCAACCGAAGCTCATTTTCCTGACACCGGCTGCGCATGTTTGATGTGAGGCTTTGGGCCGCATGATCAAGTCGCTGGGCCGGAAAAGCAAACAGGGTTTCCAGTCGTGGCAGGCCTCTGGTCAAATCCCGCAGCCGTTGCCGACGGTTTTCTGTCTTGCCGGTCAAGGATGCCGTCAATCGCGCCTCGAGGCTCGACAATCGTGTTGCCAGAATGCGGCGTGCCGGGACGGCCTTCTCAGCGGCAACCGAGGGGGTCGGAGCACGCTGGTCAGCGGCAAGATCGATAAGCGGTGTATCGGTTTCATGCCCGACGGCGGAAATCAGCGGAATGGAACTCATCGCAGCCGCTCTGACGACGATACCGTCACTGAACCCTGCCAAATCCTCAACCGAGCCGCCACCGCGCGCCACAATCAACAGATCCGGGCGGGGAATCACACCGTTGGGATCGAGGGCATTGAATCCACGAATGGCCCTTGCCACCTCGTCTGCACAACTTGGTCCCTGCGCCGCCACCGGCCACAACAGCACATGACGCGGAAATCGATCGTGCAGGACATGCAGGATATCCCGGATGACTGCACCTCCGGGCGAAGATACGACGCCGATGACCGATGGTAGGGTCGGAAGACCCTGTTTGCGCTCGGCATCAAACAAACCCTCGGCCTGTAGCTCGGCTTTGAGCTTTTCAAGACGTGCAAGCAGGGCGCCTTCACCCGCTGCCTCGAGCTTATCGACGCTCAACTGATAATTTGACTTGCCGGAATAAGCCGTCAGCTTGCCTGTCGCGAGATATTCAACGCCGTCTTGCGGCACGATTCCCAATGATCTGGCCCGCCCACGCCAGATCACGGCGTCAAGCTGATGTTGATCTTGAACAAGTTTGAGATAGACATGACCGGAACGCGGCACTGAAACACCGGAAGCCTCTCCGCGCACGCTGACGCGGGAAAAATTGGTTTCTATGGTGTTTCTGACATGCTGCGAAATCTCGGCAACAGAAAATTCCGGGACATTGCCCCCGGGTTCTGAAAATTTTGGATCTATCGCCACAGATACAGACTCAATTCTGTTTTTCGGGCATCTGGACAATCAAACCCTCAAGCTCCTCGGTCACAGTGAGTTGGCAGGTGAGACGCGAACGAACGGGATCCGGTTCAAAAGCGAAGTCAAGCATGTCCTCTTCCATGACATCCTTCTCCGGTAGCCGATTGACCCAGGATTCATCGACATAGACATGGCAGGTGGAACATGCACAACAACCACCACAATCTGCATCGATGCCGGGAATATTGTTATCCCGCGCCCCTTCCATAACGGTCAGGCCCTTGGGCACATCAATCTCGTGGCGCTGTCCACCAAACTCAATATACGTTATCTTGACCATGTCTTCTCCTGTATCGCCAGGCTGCCAGAATAAACGACTGCAACCGCTGACTGAAGGCCTGCGCTACCAATGTGCGTATAACAAATTTGACGCATTACCCCAGTGCCAACCGGATTGCAGCACGATGCGAACCATCATGTCGTTTTCCAATCAATAATTTTTACCCGTGCGCAGACTGGACATCCCAGCAGCAGCATCGTTGCTGTTGACAGACGGATACGCGTCGGTCAACAATCAATCCAAAATCGCAAAAGGAGGTGTCTTTTTGACCCTCGAAGACGAAACCACCCCCCACAAACATGATCATATGGAAAAAATATTTTTCACAAATTCCGGAGAGAGGTGGCAAGGGGGAGATTGTTGCGGGTCACGTTCACAATCGGAACAATGTCGTCAGTCCGCTCCCCAAACGGACCGAAGACATCTCGAATCCGTTTGACTCACGCGTATTTCCTGACTCCCCTGCCGTGATCAACGCGATTGTCAGATCGGCAGATGTGTTTTCCTGCCTCCTTCGATCCCATTCGGATAGATTTTCATACACCACTGACATACCGCGCGATCAGAGTACTGATCGCGCGGCCAAAGATTCGTCAACCGGCAACCGGTAGTCCGACATACCAGCGCTGTTCACCACGTTCGATCAACAGCAAGACTGATTTGCGTCCCGACATCTCGGCTTCTGAAATCGCTTCTGACAATTGATCAATTGTCTCCAAGGGGGCATAATTGACCTCCAGGATGATATCATCTCTCCGCAAACCCTTATCGGCTGCTGAGGAACCCCCATCGACGCCAAGAATGACGAGACCGATAGCGTCATCATCGAGGTTCAGGGATTGGCGTTTCTGCGTATCAAGTTCACCCAGTTCCAACCCGAGTGCGTTTCCTTCCTTCGGAGGCACCACGCGCGAAGCCGGACGGATTTCCTGACCTTCGACAGCTTCCCGGCTACCAAGCACCAGCGAAAAGTCGACGTGCTCGCCCTTGCGAATGGCTTCGACCCTGACTTCGGCGCCATCACCCGCGGCCGCGACCTGTCGCAGAAGATCACGGCTATCGCTGATCGCATTGCCGTCGAATTCCGTAATGACGTCTCCAAGCTCAATTCCTGCGTCCGACGCCGGACCCTCGAGGAGATCCGTAACCAGAACTCCTTCGGCTGATTCCAGCCCGAGGGCTTCGGCAATGTCGGGAGTCATCGACTGCATGGCAATACCTAGCCAGCCGCGGCGGGTGGTGCCGTATTCAACCAGTTGATCAACAACATCCTTCACCACTGATGAAGCCATCGCAAAATTCAGACCGGAGGAGGAACCGCCCTGCCGATTACTCAAATAGAGTGTGTTCACGCCGATAACTTCACCGTCCAGATTGAGAAGCGGGCCACCCGAATTTCCGGAATTGATTGCAGCGTCAGTCTGGATAAATTCATCATAGCCGCCAGACAGTGTCCGGTTGCGCGCAGACACGATCCCCGAGGTCACCGTATAGTCAAGGCCGAGCGGGCTCCCGATGGCAAGGACGAAATCACCGACGCGCATGGTCTCGCTGTCGCCGAATGACAGCGCAGGCAACGCCTGACCACCTGCATCAATTTTGAGGACTGCAATGTCGGTTTTGGGATCCGCTCCGACAAGTTCAGCTTCAAAGGTCTGGGAGTCGGACATCTCGACTTCAATTGATCCTTCATTGTCAATCACTGGTTCCACGACATGCGCGTTGGTCACGATATGACCCTCATCACCGACAAAAAAGCCGGAACCGATTGATCGCCCCATTCGCGGTTGACCATTTTCAGGCGGGCGCATGTAGCGTTCAAAGAATTCCTCGAATTCCTGCGGGACGTTTCTCGACGACTGATTTGTTGGTTGCTCGGCCTCAACAGTGATTCGGACAACTGCGGAAATGACCTCTTCAACAATATCACCATACCCGTCATGCGAAGCAACAGGTGCGGCCATGACAGCCGCGGAAAACAGGGCAGCTGTGAAAGCCGATGCGGTTCGGCCACGACGCCAAACGGATGAATTCTCACGGGACATGCCAATCATGTCTGGTCTCCTTTCTTCACTGTGTCAGGACGGCGATTGTCACAGCGATGCCCGCCGTCTTATGGAAATTTGTTTCCTCCTCTCAATGTGTTGTATGCGCAGCCGTTTTCAAGTCAATGAATGCCTGTTTCAGCAAAATCACAGGCCCTTCCAGATATTGATCTGCTCGGCACGGAGTTGGCCGCACGCTTGCATGGACATCATGGACAATTCCCTGGCACTCAGGGACAAACCATGTTCAACCTTCCTATCCTTCCCGACATGCGCATTGACGTCGCATGAGACGGATGGCATCGGATGCCGATCCGGCGTGTCACTTGGACCTGCCGGAGCGGGTTGACCTGATTGCGGCCGAGCCGCAAAAGCATGACCATATATCCACTGTAAAATCAGATGAACTGGTCAGTCTGACTGCGTAGCAATGCAGAATGCGCTACCCGGGCGCTGATATGCCCACATGCAGACCGCATCGTCAGCGCACTCCACAACGCATCCCTCAGAGCATGCTACGGGAAAACCACACCAGGGCGACACCAAAGGCAATCGCGACAAGCCCGACAAAACGCCTTTGGTCATAAGGGATTTCTGCCAGCTGGCGCAGCAGATTCTCCCAGCGTCGTGGTGCCAGAATCAGAAAAAGGCCTTCAAGAACAGCAACGAGACCCAGCGCGACGACAATTTCCGCAATCACTCCGAGTCAGCAGACTTCAGGAACTCGAAAAAATCACCGTCAGGCGTAATGACCAACGACGTGTTGCTCGCATTGAAGGCCTCTTCATAAGCCCGCATTGAGCGATAGAATTCAAAAAAGGACGGGTCCTGACCAAAGGATTCGGCAAAAATCGCATTGCGCATCGCATCTGCTTCTCCGCGAATAATCTCGGCCTCCTTCTGTGCCTCGGACACAATTTCGACCTGGGTTCGATCCGCCTGCGCGCGAATTTTCTGCGCCGCCTCTTCACCACGCGCAATCTCATCAGCAGCCTCGCGTTCCCTTTCAGCGCGCATGCGCGCAAAAGTCGCCTCGAGGTTCTGGGTCGGCAAGTCTGTTCGCTTGAGCCGCACATCGATAATTTCAACGCCCAGATTCTCTGCTTCGATTTTGGCATTGTCACGAATTCGTTCCATCAATGCAGCGCGATCCGCGGACAGAATCGTATTTGACGCAACCGATCCAAGAATTTCACGTGTTGCCGCATTCAGAATGCGCTCCAGACGACTTTCAGCTGAACGAACACCACCGACCCCGACGGCTTCCCGAAACTGAACCACATTTTCGATTCGATAGCGGGCAAATGCATCGACCACCAATCGCCGATCATCAAGTGGTGTCACCTCAAGAGACTGGGTTTCCAGCGACAGGATTCGGTCATCATATCTGACGACATTCTGAATAAAGGGAATCTTGAGTGCCAGTCCCGGCTCTTCCTCAACCGCCCTGACCTGTCCAAACTGAAGCACCAGCGCCTTTTCTCTTTCATCAACAATAAACAGGGCATTCAGAGTAATGAAGGCGATGGCCACTAGCGGGCCAATCCATAGGATTTGACGATTCATGGCAATTAACCTCCGCTACCAGCTGGATTGCGCCTGAGTTCGTTGAGCGGGAGATAGGGAACAACCCCGCTACCTTCGGTGCTTTCCTGATCGATAATGACCTTGTCGACCGACCCCATGATCCGTTCCATTGTTTCAATATAGAGACGTTTCCGTGTGACATCTTCAGCCTTGCGATACTCGTCCAGCACCGCCAGGAACCGACTCGCCTCACCTTCGGCAACATTGACAACCTGCGCCCGGTATCCCTCGGCTTCCTCCTTGAGCTGTGCGGCCTCACCACGCGCTGACGCGAGCACCCGGTTGGCGTAAGCATCCGCCTGTTTCTCCAAGCGGTCACGCTCCTGTTCGGCGGCCTGCACCTCGCGGAAACTATCGATCACTTCGCGCGGTGGATCCGCCTTGTCAAAATTAACCCGGACCACATTCATGCCCGACTCATAGTTGTCGAGATTTGCCTGGATCAGTTCCTGAAGGTTGGAAGCGACAATCCCGCGGTCACGGTTGAGTATCGGTGCAAGATTGGAGCGAGCCATGATTTCCCGCATGGCTGATTCGGAAACCGCGCGGATGGTCTCAGTCGGATCAGCAAGATTGAACAAATATTTCGCTGGATCATTGATGTTCCAGACCACCTGAAAGTCGATGTCGATAATATTCTCATCGCCAGTCAACATCAGCCCGTCATCGTTGCGACGACGGGTCGCGTCCTGCGTAATCCCGCGATTGGAAAATTCATCGCCTTCGACGATATCACCAACCCCGATATCCTCCGTGCGCTCGCGAGTCACCGAGAGAATCTCTCTTGTCACGATCGGCCAGGGTGCCAGATTCAAACCGGGTTGGCCTGTCTTGTAATAGCTGCCCAAAAACAGCTCTACAGAACGTTCCTCCGGTTTGACCGTGTAAAATGACACGTAAGCCCAGCCGATGACGACGACAGCCACGCCCAGCAACAATTGCATCCGCGTGAAACGGGGGCCACCCGGAGACGGTTTTTTCCGTCTTCCACCGCCACCACCTCCGAAAATCGAGCGAACTGAACTGGTTCCCCGATTCAAGAGTTCCTCAATGTCAGGGATATTGGGCTCAGGATTCCTGCCGCCACCACCCCAGGGACCGTTACTGTTTCCTGCCATAAGGGGAATTGCCTTCCGTGTCTCCGCTACGCATCACACTTCTACCATAGAATGGGAACACGACAACTTAATTTCAAGCGTCCGATATCGGGCTTATTGTCGCAGGAATGTCGTGAACCGCGGCGAAACACGCCACTACGGCGCTGCGTGTCGAGCCCCGCCAGCACGGTAATTCACTGTGACACGATCCAGACGACTTCCCTAAAATAAGGGGATTGCCGGCTGGTTTGCCATACTTATTGGATTGATGGCACCGCCCAGTTTGCGATGGATGTCCATCTGGACGGCCAGATCGTTGCGGCCATGACACGCAGCCTGCGTTTTGGTGGGACGTTGGTGTCTTTTGACGACAGTGCCGCACAAGAGGTTCCGGGCTTTATCCGCGCCGCAGTCCTGCCGACACAAACGGCTGTCGTTATGTATGCGCACGATACCTGGGCGGCCTTTCAGGTGTCAGCAATTTGATACGATTCTCAGCGAAACCCTTAAAAACACGTTACTCCCCCAAGCTGAGATCTCGTCGTTTTTCACCCTTTCGTGCGTCAGGGGCCGGTTTGTCACGGCGTCAAACATGAATTATGCTCCAAGCGCCAGCCAAGGTGGAGAACACGTTATGAACCAAACCATTTTGATCACCGGGGCCTCGTCAGGGATCGGCAAGACCACCGCGCACCATTTCCAGGCCAAGGGCTGGAACGTGGTCGCGACCATGCGCAACCCTGAGGACGGGGCGGCGCTGGCGGACCTTCCGAATGTCCGGGTAGCCCGGCTTGATGTCACCGATACCGCCGCGATTGCCACCGCGGTGGCGGGGGCGCTTGAGCAGTTCAGTTCCATTGATGTGCTGGTGAACAATGCGGGCTATGGTGCGTATGGCCCCCTTGAGAATTTTGACACGGCCCGTATCCGGCGCCAGTTTGACACCAATGTCATCGGCGTGCTGGATGTCACCCGGGCTGTGCTGCCCCATATGCGCCGCCGGCGCAGGGGTTGCATCGTCAACATCAGTTCCATCGGTGGGCAGATGACCTTTCCCCTGGGGACGCTCTATCACGGCACGAAATTTGCTGTGGAAGGGCTGTCCGAGGCCTTACACTACGAACTGGAGACCGTGGGTATCCGGGTGAAGATTGTCCAGCCCGGCATGATCGCGACAGACTTTGCCGGCCGCAGTTTCGATTTCGCCAACACGCCGCCGATTGCGGACTATCAGGGCATCATCCAGACATTCATGGCCGCCCAGTCGCAGGCCGAGATGCAACCATCACCACCAGAACGGGTGGCTGACGTCATCTGGGCCGCTGTGACCGATGGGACACACCAGCTCCGCTATCGGGCTGGCGACGATGCGGAGATGATCCTGAATCGTCGTAAGACAGATGATGATGCCACTTTTATTGGGGGTATCAAACAACAGTTTGGTCTCTGAACCGGACAGGATGCCACCGCGCACATCCTTTCAAGGTCCTACACTTATAGAGGTGAATGATTCCAGTTGTCGTGTGTCGATGGCGTCTCAGACCTGAATAGCCCAGTTGAATCGTTCGAGTCCCTGCCAGATCTTTTTGTTGCCGGGGATTTCCTGTCGGCTGTTGGGATAGGCACCGACCTATCAACATTATACACTGAACTCAGTCTCTTTGTTGTCCATTCTGTTTTTTCTGAGCCTCGATCACGAAGACCCTGTCAGTGAGGATGCACCACCATCATTGCCGTCACCCAACAAATCCAGCGCTCCTAAATCCGCCAACTGACAGTCAACGAAGATATCAGGAGAGCTGCCACAACCCCGGGCATGCTGACTCCCAGATCCAACGCATTCGCCAACTGGACAACATTTAACCCGTCTCACCGCAGACCTGAACAGGCCATTCCGCAACGTCCCCCGATATCTGGTGCAGATCCATCTGCATGCGCCAGTGATTCGCACAAAATCAGGCACGAATCCAGTGTGTGATGTGGGTTGCCGCCGGATCCAGTGTTGATCAAAACAGCCGGTACAGAGAAGGGAGAACTTGGTGTCTCACGGCTGGACAAACATGCAGGTGATTTGAGAATGCAAACGCAATCATCCCCCGTAACTGCCATATGAGCGACCGATCAAGGATTTCATGGCCTGACGCACCACAGTCCGAACCACAAATCGGGGGGCATCCGACCTTAATTCAATGCGACTGGCTCCGCCATGGTGACCCATTCTTCAGCTGCGGTCGGATGCACAGCCACAGTACGATCGAAATCATCCTTGGTGGCCCCCATCTTGACGGCAATTCCGGCAAGCTGGATCATTTCAGCGGCATGCGGCCCCGCCATATGTGCCCCGAGGACACGGCGGGTCCTGGCGCAGACGACGAGCTTCATCAATATCTGCTCATTCCGTTCAGCAATCACTGCGGCTAACGGGCGAAATGTAGTCTTGTAGATTTCGAGACTGTGCCCCCGATCTCTGGCCACCTCCTCACTCAAGCCGACAGTCCCGATCTCCGGACGGGTAAAGACGGCTGTCGGGATGAGGTCATGGTCAACTGGTGTTGAATTGGCCTTGAATAATGTCTCAACGAAAGCGACAGCCTCACGAATGGCAACAGGAGTCAAGTTGACCCGATTGGTGACGTCACCAATCGCGAATACTGACGGAACAGCCGATTGCGAATAGGCATCGACCGGAATCTCGCCACGCGCACCGCGCGCGATGCCGATCTCCTCGAGCCCCAGACCTTCGGTCATCGGTTGCCGGCCAGTCGCATAAAGCACCAGATCAAACTGGCGTGTGTCTCCCCGGTTATCGATGACCGCAATCTCGCCACCCGATTCTTCGAGCCGGCGCGGGTCTCTGCCAGTTTGAATGATGACCCCGCGCGCCACCATCGCCTGCTTGACATGAGTCCGGATATCACCGTCAAAACCCCGCAGAATGAGGTCTCCGCGGTAATATTGCGTAACCTCACATCCCAGACCATTGAGAATCGTGGAAAATTCACAAGCAATATAGCCGCCGCCGACCACCAGAATTCGTTGCGGCAGTTCATCGAGAAGAAACATGTCGTCTGACGTTGCAGCGAGCCCGATATTGGGAAGTTGCGGCAGGTATGGACGCCCCCCCGTGGCAACCAGGATCGTTTTTGCCGATTTTTTTTGACCATCGGACAGACGCAATGAATGCGCATCCTCGAAGACCGCACGTTCGGGAAATATGGTCACACCTGCTTTGGTCAGATTGTCCCGATAGAGGCCTGAAAGTCTGCTGATCTCCCGATCTTTTGCATGCCGAAACTGCGTCCAGTTGAATCGGGATTTTCCAACCGACCAGCCAAAACCGACCGAATCCCTGAATGAATCAGAAAAATCTGCAGCATTCACCATCAATTTTTTGGGAACACAGCCTCTGATGACGCAAGTCCCGCCCATCCGCGACTGCTCAGCAATGGCGACACGAAATCCGGCCTGGGCCGCGAGGCGGGCGGCACGCACGCCGCCTGACCCGCCACCGATCACGAACAAATCATAGTCGAACATCATAACTTCCTGTCAGGATTTCAGTTGTTTGGTCATTTCGGCCAATTTCACAAAAGCACGCGCATCAATGATCGTTTCCGTCCCATCAGGGCTGCGCTACAGGCCATTGACCGGCACCCTCAAAATCGGATTGCCATCCCTGTCTGATGGAATTTCCCCGGCCCTCATATTGACCTGCAAGGAAGGGATAATCAGCTGTGGCATCGACAGGCTGGCGTCCCGTTCATTCCGCAACCGGATAAATTCCTCTCTGTTCCTGGCCCGTTTCAGGTGGATATTATCCCGTCGCTCCTCGCCAATCGTGGTCTCCCACGCTTCGGCCCGCCCGCCGGGCCCATAATCATGGCAAATAAAGAGCCGTATTTCGTCGGGATATGAGAGAATACGCTGAATCGAATCATAAAGTTGACCCGCATCACCACCCGGAAAATCAGCGCGTGCTGAACCGCCATCCGGCATGAAAAGCGTATCCCCTACAAATCCGGCATTGCCGATGAAGTGAGTCATACAGGCTGGTGTATGGCCGGGGGTCGCTATGACAAACCCATCGAGCTTCCCTACGCGATAACTGTCACCATCCTCAAAGAGCGTGTCGAATTGCGAACCGTCGCGCTGAAACTCAGTTCCCTCGTTGAATATCTTGCCGAATGTTTCCTGGACTTCCATGATACCCGCGCCGATACCGGTCTGCCCTCCCAGTCTCTCTTTCAGATAGGGTGCTGCCGATAGATGATCGGCATGAACATGGGTCTCAATAATCCATGCAACCGAGAGATCCTGTGATTTGACCCGCGCCGCTATTCGGTCCGCCCCGTGGGATGTGATACGACCAGCCGCATAGTCAATGTCCATAACGCTATCGATGATCGCGCATTCCCGGGTTTCAGGGTCAGTCACGATATAGGAAATCGTATTGGTGGCCTTATCAAAAAATCCTTCGACTTCGGGAATCTGGTCCAATCTTGGATCAGGGTTCATCCATTGCGCTCCTTTCCTTCACGCGATGCGCGTCAGTTGACATCCATTCATATTGCCATGTCCGTGCGAAAATCAAATCCTGTCATGGTATTTGATTCATTTCCTTCTTATTTGGCATGCAGGAATTTTGACATTTCGGGTCGTTGGATTCGGGCAGACGGTGACGAAATAAGGAGGTAGCGATGGTCAAGTGCCTGATTGCTGGAGGCGGCGGAATGATCGGGCAGAAGCTGGCCCGCCACCTCGACACTTACGGATTGGCTGGCCAAGGCATCACGACACTCGAATTGTTTGATCTCAGTTTTCCGACAAATGGTGCCAAGATTGGTACGAGAACAACCGGTACGATGACGGACGCTAACAGTTTGTCGCAACTGGCAGCCAAGAAATTTGACGTCATCTTCTTTCTCGCGGCAGTTGTCTCCGGCGAAGCCGAGATGGACTTTGAGAAGGGTTGGGAAATCAACCTGTTTTGTTTGTGGAATTTTCTCAATCGTCTCAAATCCGAAACGGAGACCAACGGCGCCTACCTGCCGCGTTTGGTATTCGCATCAACGACGGGTGTCTTTGGCCCACCGTTTCATGGCCCCGTCAGCGACCGACAGATTTGTGAACCTCGATCCTCCTATGGTGCACAAAAAGTCTGTGCGGAAATGCTGGTGAGTGACTTCAGTCGCAAAGGATTTATCGACGGAGTATCAATCCGTTTACCGACAATCTCGGTCCGCCCGGGCGCACCCAATAGAGCCGCTTCTTCCTTTTTTTCCAGTATTATTCGTGAACCTTTGAACGGACGCAGTACGGTCCTGCCGGTATCAAGAGACCTGGTTCATATGCATGCGTCACCGCGTTCGGCCGCCGGCTTCTTTGCCCATGCCGCGGAGTTGGACACCGCATCTCTTGATGGGCGACGGTCATTGAAC
This sequence comes from Paracoccaceae bacterium, assembly GCA_026709265.1. Classification (GTDB taxonomy): domain Bacteria; phylum Pseudomonadota; class Alphaproteobacteria; order Rhodobacterales; family Rhodobacteraceae; genus JAPOXR01. The sequence goes on from JAPOTI010000039.1 coordinate 38,355, forward strand.
ATGCCATCACTGACCTGCAGTGTGGAAGAGCAGATCAACGCTCTGGAATCCGTCGCAGGCAGCGAAGCGGTCAAGTTCATCTCCGAGAAACCGGATCCATTTGTCGAATCAATTGTCTCAACATGGCCCTGCGGTTTTCAGGCCGATCGTGCCAAGGAACTCGGTTTCAGGTCTGAGAACAGCTACGAGGAGATCATCCAGATCTATATCGACGAGGACTTGCCACTTGATTTGACACGGCCCCGATAATTGAGGTCCATGCCAGATGGCGTGGCGGGTACACATCTCCTCGTCAACCGGCACAGACATTGTCGCTGCGCCGTCTCGATAGACAAGCTGAAAGGTTCTGGACATCTGCGGGAGGACTTCATCCTCAGCGCATGCACACTGAGCTTGGAATCAACTGTTCGGAATGCGACCAGTGACAAAACCATGCGCGCTGATGCCATCGCCTCACAAGTTACTGGTCAGCCAATTTATCGCTCCCGATGGGAACCTGATCGCAAAAGCATCAAGACTCATCGGGCTGCTCCTTCCAGACAGGTGCCTGTAGAAATGCGTGCAATGCCGCGGACAGGAACCTGACTGGCATGATGATGACCATCCCAGGCGCGGCAAACTCAAGCAAGACATGACTGTCATCAGTTTCATTGGATGTTGCGATCAATCCGGTCGGGCTCAGGTTCAATCCATCAATCGGCCATTTCAATCCACGCGAAACCCCCGTGGTCTCAGATAACGGAAACAGCGACAGACGCGAACCAACCGGAAGGCTTAACGATAATCGCGGTGGTGCCGGGAAACACACATCCGCATCGGTCAACACCATGACTTTCCGATCACCATGTCGAATCAGGACATTCAACGAGGCCATCGCATGGTCGATTCGTGGTGCGGTCACACCGACCGCGACAAAAAAGGGTGCCGCGAGACTGCGGACGCATTTGTCAAAATCAGTTGTCTCCTGCTCGTCGATTTCAACAAGACGCTCCTGACCGAAATGCTGCACCGCATCAGGAGAGATGGAGTCGAGGTCACCGATGATCAGATCCGGCTCGAGACCGAGCCGCAGGGCCAAATTGGCACCGCCATCGGCGCAAACCAGAAACGGCGCTGCGCGCTGGGCAATGGCAATGGTCTCGCGTTCGGCATCGCCGCCGCCGAGTATCGTCACCCCTGTTGATTTTCGGAACATCGTGTTCAATTGAACCTTTCGCGGCGGTGTCCGCAGTGCTGCGCGGTGGGTCAGCACACGAACATGGCTATTCCTGCAATGCCGTTACAGCAAATGCGACTGCACAAATGCCGCGCGCACAAAATCGGCAAATAACGGATGCGGATTGAAGGGGCGTGATTTCAATTCGGGATGAAATTGTACGCCAATAAACCAGGGATGATCCGGTATCTCCACGATTTCAGGCAGTTGCCCGTCAGGTGACATACCGGAGAATTTCACGCCATGACTCTCAAGCTCTTCACGATAACGTGTATTGACTTCGTAGCGATGCCGATGCCGCTCAGACACGTCGACAGCCTGATAGATTTCTGCCACACGACTCCCTTCGGCCAGACAGGCGCGATAAGCGCCAAGGCGCATGGTCGCACCCTTGTCGTCGTCGACGCTGCGGGACACTGTCTCATTGCCCTGCTGCCACTTGGCCAAATGATAGACAACCGGTTCAAAACTCCGCACCGTGCCGCCCGAAACGTTCCTCTCATGATCAAATTCCTCCGATCCGGCATTCTTGACGCCGACCAGGCTCCGTACCATTTCTATCACCGCCATCTGCATTCCCAGGCATATACCAAAAAAGGGAATCTTGTGTGCGCGCGCGAATCCTGCTGCCTTGATCTTTCCTTCGCTTCCACGTTCTCCGAAACCGCCGGGTATGAGAATCGCATCACATGATTCGAGATATGGCGTCGGATCTTCCTGTTCAAAGACCTCTGCCTGAATCCATTCGGAACGAACACAGACCTGATTGGCAATACCTCCATGAATCAAAGCTTCATTGATCGACTTATAGGCATCTTCGAGTCCCGTATACTTTCCAACGATCGCAACCCTGACCTCGCCTTTGACTGTTGAAATTCGATTCCCGACCTCCGCCCATGGTTCCAATTTGACCGGGCTGTTCAGGTCCATTGCGAATCCATTGAGCACAGCATGGTCGAGACCTTGCTCATGATACGATACCGGTGCCTCATAAATATTCGGCAAATCGGGGGCTGAAACCACAGAACTCGGTTTGACGTTGCAAAAGAGTGCAATCTTCTCTCGCTCCTTGGAAGGAAGGGTCTGCTCTGAGCGACAGACCAGGATGTCAGGCGAAATGCCAATGGATTGCAATTCCTTGACCGAGTGCTGGGTCGGCTTCGTCTTAAGTTCGCTGCAGGCCTCAAGATAAGGGACAAGTGTCACATGAATAAACAGACATTTGCCAAATTCATTGTCGAGTGCGAACTGACGAATGGCTTCATAAAAAGGCAATCCTTCGATATCACCGACAGTTCCACCGATCTCGCACAACATGAAATCGGTTTCCCCGTCGCCTTCCCGGATAAAATTCTTGATTTCGTCAGTGACATGCGGAATCACCTGGATGGTCTGGCCAAGATATCCACCGCGTCTTTCGCGCTCGAGAACACTGGAATAAATTCGTCCTGATGAAATGCAATCGGAACTGCGCGCCGAGACTCCCGTAAAACGCTCGTAATGACCAATATCGAGGTCAGTTTCGGCACCATCATCGGTAACAAAGACCTCACCATGTTCAAACGGGCTCATCGTACCCGGATCGACGTTCAAATAAGGATCGAGCTTGCGCAGCCGCACCGAATAGCCACGTGCTTGCAGCAGCGCACCCAATGCCGCTGCTGTCAACCCCTTACCAAGTGAGGATACGACACCGCCAGTGATGAAGATATATCGAGTCATGGATATGGCTTCCCGCAATTATGGCCAAAGATCACCCTTGAATGGGCTTGGGCACGGCTTGAATTACGGGCGTACAGAATGCTGCGAAATTACTGCATCTGCAAGCATTATTTGGGGAATTCCATGAGCATTTTCATCTCAACCTTCAATGCAGGTTCTGATGAGTTCTGCAACAATTGACTTGTATCAAGCGGCAGATGCGTTTGATCTGCCCCCTTATCCCCGGGTCTCAATCACGAGAGCTGTCGGTCTGTATGTATGATGACACGACGGGAAGACCAACGAGACGATAATCGGGACATCTGATTAAGGCCCGTTGACAATTGCCTTGCGTTTTGAGCGCTGGGCGTGTATTTTTGTC
>JAPOTI010000086.1 GCA_026709265.1 Paracoccaceae bacterium
CCCGCGCCTGCGGGCGGCCCGGCATCAGGACGGAATCATGGGGGTGAGCAGTTACAAATTCAGATATATTTTGTCTATCGGCCGGTTCCCACCGCACGGTTGTTGAAAACCGGTAAGCCATTCAGACACCGGAGTGCAACACACTCATCTGGATGACGGCAAAGTGGAGAGTCCAAGCTCCCTGAGAAACCCGTTGTGCGTCGCTGTTGATTCCTGGATCTGCTTGTCGATTGCAACCAGCTCTGAATGTGTCGCCGACAGGTCGACCATGGTTTCAGGCTCGGCGGTACTGACATATCGCGTGATGTTCAGGTTGAAGTCGTTTTCTGCGATCTCGCTCATCTGCACGCGTCTGGCATACCGCTTGATATACTCTGGACGCGTTCGGTATGTGTCAATGATTTTGGATATGTGCTCTTCCGACAAATGGTTTGGGGATTATTATACTTAACTACACAATAAATGTTCCTAAAAACAACAAGTTAACAAGTGGTAAATGGGCCGAAACTCGATAAAAGGTGATGGAAACTGCAAAATGATTGATCAATGGAGACAGTGGAATAAAGTCTGAGATTCAATGACTGAGTTGTGTAGTTAAGTATATAAGTCCCTTCCCTTATATATTCGGGTCGACTACAGATGAGTGCAGAATATCACTTTAAGGTTTTCGGAAACCTGTCGTCCTGATTGTTGTCCGTGATAGGAGAGTACCACTAAAGTGTGGGGCAATTCATGCGGCCATTCGGGTTTCCGGGCCAGCGATGACAGATGGATTGACGCGAGGCATGAGACCCATTCATGCGTTAATGAGCCAGAGTCCATGACAGTGATTACCTGGGATGAACACAAGCGAAAGACGAACCTTGCCAAACATGATATGGATTTTGAGGATTTGGACGAGAGCTTTTTTCTGGATTCAGTCACCGTCCCGGCAAAGGAGGGGCGGTCTATGGCCATCGGACAGCTTGCAGGAAACACAATAGCTGTTGTGTTTTTGCCCTTGGGTTCCGAAGGGGTTGCTGTAATCTCAATGCGGCCCGCCAGCCAAAAGGAAAGGAATCTGCTATGGTGAGCACCTGTCTGACTGAAGACCAGATCCAGCGGATGATTGCCAGTGATCCGGACGCGCCGGAAGTCACGGACGATCAGATTGCCCAAGCCAAGCCGTTCGCTGAAGCATTTCCGGCTGAGGCTGAGGTCCTGCAGGCGGCGGCCCGGCCTGCAACCCCAAAGGGCGGCGGCGAGCGGCCGGGTCGGGGTGATTATGAAGATAGCACGAATAGAGATTTCAATTTTGAGGATTTGGTTTCAAACAATTCCAATTTCATAGAAGCCTTTGCGAAAACCACAAGACAAGTGAGTCAGGTACTGACACCGCAGATCAATGCATTCGCTGAAGGTTTGCATAAGCTGGCAACGGCCGCAATGCCCTATCTTCAAGCGTTCCAGCAGTCGATGGAAAGACTGGATGAAGCAGAACACCTAATGAAGCAAGGATGGGTGCCAAACCGCACCACGCCATATTCAAGGGTTGCTGAATGCAGAAATGATACTTCTGGGTCTGCGCTGAATGAGATTTTGCTTGCCCACTACACCGATAACTGGACCCCTATAAAAACGACGCTAGAATCTTCGGTGGAATCTTGGAACATTGATGATGAAGCCAAGACTGTATTCCGAGAAGCTCTCAACTTGCATGAAGCCAGATTCTACCGTTCTGTCAGTCGCTTACTATTCCCGGAAATCGAGAGGCTTTTTCGTACAGTGCTTCTTGAAGATACGCCCGGTCATACCGGCACAATTGATTATCGCAAAATCACAAATGATCTGTCTGCTAAAGAAAATGAAATCGGCCTTGGGACTTTCATGATTGTAGGCATCCAAGACATGGTGCTGTTCGAATACCTTTGCGGGGGTCATAAATCACCGGAGTATGAACCGGGTCTCGGAGTTCACATAGGCTATGGGAATATCACGGATGCCCTTGCCAGCCCAATTCCAACCCGCCACGCAGTGGTGCACGGTCTTGTCAGTTATCCAGAGCAACAGAACAGTCTGAACGCAATATTCATTGCGGATTATTTTTTCTCGCTGATCAGTTCACTGATCCAGCCCAGTCAGCATGGCCCATCATAGAGTGTGTGTGCTGAACTCCGCCAAGCACACAACGCAGCCGGACTGTCCCCCGTGTCCAGTGATGGGGGTCATATCCCAACAACGGGTAGACGGGGGATTATATACTTAACTACACAATAAATGTTCCTAAAAACAACAAGTTAACAAGTGGTAAATGGGCCGAAACTCGATAAAAGGTGATGGAAACTGCAAAATGATTGATCAATGGAGACAGTGGAAAAAGTCTGAGATTCAATGACTGAGCTGTGTAGCTAAGTATATAAGTCCCTTCTTCAAGCTCACTTTCTGGCAAACTGGCCGTCATCTCGGAACCCCGCTGTCATTTGCATACGCTGCATCGCCTGAGAGGCATTTTATTTAACTCGCATTCCAGCTATCGGTCAATGATCGGACAAAAACAGGGGGCATCCTGTAAAATTTTGAACAGGGTAGATCCAATAGCTGCGGCGGTATTTCGTTGATCGGCGATTCGCTGTGTGTGAATAATCTCCGAAGTCATCATTTATGAGGCCGGTGCCCTATGACTGGGCTCGTATGTCGACAATAGTCAAGATTCACGGCGAGTTTGGCCACAATGGCTTCAGGTCGCCATAACCGCGATTTCAAATGCTCTACGGAGCCCATTCGTTCATGCAGGATTTGATGAAGGAGTGCTCTGTTGCAGCCAGACAGTGTCATGATGTTTGCAACGGCGAATTCAAACGTCACGTGGCAGTTCATCACAGGAGCTTGACCAAACACGTCCTTCTCTGATGGCTTCACAGCCGTTTCAATTTTGTAGGACACCTGTTCGCCTGGACGGGGTCCCATCATGTCTCAAAGACATCGTTTCATATGCTGCGCAGATCTTCGACCGCTGCAAGCGTAGGATCATAGGCGTTCATGTTGCGGGCTCCACGCTCGTATGCCGCGCTCTTGATGTCGATCACCGACTTTGGAGACAATTCACCCCTGTGAGACTGCCCGACATGCACGGTCCAAAAATCAGTCAATCCACTGAGGGTCTCCATTTCACTCATACATTTTGGTGCTGGAACTTCGCCAAATGTCCAGCCCAATACGTCGTCCTTCATGCTCTGGACGTTATGTGCAGCAATCGCTTTCAGCTTATGTGACTCTTCCGTAGTGATGGCAATTGAAAGCCTTGCCATTCTACACTTTCTTCGACCCATGCGAGGTGCGGGACAATTTCTCTGAGGTGAACCTGTCAATCACATCCGATTTGGCTTCGGGAAATCATGCGGCGATTGGCGCGTCATCATTGATTTTGTAGGGAATTATAGACTTGATGCCTATGTTGCCATCAGGTAGCATGCCCGGAATATTGTTCTAAAGGATTGCGGTATCTGCATGGGCAGGACTTCCCAACCCTGCGCGCCGTGAGAAAATATGCACGTCAGCTTGATTGTGTGTCGGGCATATGCTTCCTATAAAGGGTGCCTTTGGCGGAGTAGCTCAGTTGGTTAGAGCATCGGAATCATAATCCGGGTGCCGGGGGTTCAAGTCCCTCCTCCGCTACCAAACACTTGACGGGGTGAAACAGTCGGGATTCATCAACCTTCACATTGGGCGGACAAAACTGAACTGGATATGGCTTTCTCCCAGCTGATTGGTCAAAAGTTACGATGACGATACCGCATGCGGAAACGCAACAACTCCAGGATTGTGTCGACTACCAGACGAGAATCCTTGAAGATGTCTCCCGTACCTTCGCCCTGACAATTCCACAACTTCCAGATCCACTCCGGACTTCGGTTGGCAATGCCTATCTCCTTTGTCGCCTCGCCGACACGATTGAGGATGAACCGGCAATTGAATCTGATCTCAAGACACGCCTGGGTGAACGTCTCGTCGCCGTCATTCACGGCGAAGAAGACAGTACCGCATTCGCCAAAGAACTTGGCAGGCATCTTTCTCCCTCATCGACACCGGCTGAACATGACCTCGTTGCCAATACTGAACGGGTCATTCGGATCACACACAGTCTGTCGCCGACACGTCGTCATGCTATCGAACGCTGTGTCAGGATCATGACACAGGGGATGATGGAATTTCAGCGCAATGCGAGCAGAAAAGGTCTCAGCGACTTGCCGGAAATGGACCGCTACTGCTACGTTGTTGCCGGCGTTGTCGGGGAGATGCTGACGGAACTCTTCTGCGATCACTGTCAGGACATGCAGACCCATCGAGATCATTTGCTATCCCTCGCTGTCTCATTTGGTCAAGCCCTGCAAATGACCAATATCCTCAAAGATACATGGGAAGATATGCGCCGCGGTGCCTGCTGGCTCCCACGCGACAGATTCTTGAAGTCGGGCGTTGATCTCGCGTCAATGGAAGTGGGAAATAGCGATCAAAAAATGGCAGCCGGAATTCACGAATTAATCGGAATTGCCCATTTTCACGTTGAAAAAGCCCTGGAATATGTTCAACTCATCCCGACATCGGAAGTCGGGATTCGTCGACACTGCCTCTGGGCTCTGGGAATGGCGGTTCTGACTTTGAGGCGAATTGATACCACGCCGGATTACACAAGTGGTAATGAGGTCAAAATCTCCAGACGAGATGTCAAGTCAATTATCCTCGCGGTCAATTTCACCGCCCGTTCGGACTTCCTGACGCGCACCCTGTTTGCTTCCCTGAAACGCAAGCTGCCCCTCACCCGACCCAGTCATAACGAAGTCAGTGTGTCGACAGCCTGAGTTGATTGGCAGCAATTGAGTTGAGAGGATTGATGAAAATTTATGCGCTTGTAATTGTCTTTGTTCTCTCCACAATTCCATCCGTTGCGGAAGAATTTTCTATAAATCAAGAAACCCTCCAAGAAATTAACGAAGCACTCGAAGCGCATAAACAACACTATCAAGCAAGGAAAACCATAAAAGAATTACAAGACATACTTGAAGAATATCGAAAACCGGAACCTAAGCAAAAACCATTTAAGTCGTTGATGGCGATAGAATTGGCACATCGATTGCTTAAAGAAACAGAAGAAATAGTGTAACTACTTGCCCCCGTTATCAGCTACCTTCGTAGAGGCAGTCAACGGCCTTTT
>JAPOTI010000116.1 GCA_026709265.1 Paracoccaceae bacterium
ACGGGCTCAAGCGGCTCAGGGACGTCTCCAGAAAACCCAGTTCAAGACCGAAACCAGGCGGTGACGGATCATCATGCGAGCCTTAACCCACGCAAACCTGAACGGGGGTCACCCCGTCACGGCTATCCCGGATATCCGGTGACGGATCCCGTGATTGTCCTCGATGGGAATTGTGCCCTCTGCTCACGGGCGGCGCGTCTCATTGATCGCGTGGAGAGGACGGGCCGGCTCCGGATCGCCGTCGCTGGCGTAGATCCGGGTCGAACGATGATGTCGACGGCCAATCTTGATCCGGACGATCCGGCGAGTTGGTTATTTGTCGATGAGACAGGTCGCTGTTGGAATCGCAGCGATGCAATGATCCGCATAGCCCTGCGGCTGCCCTTCCCGTGGCGGATGCTGGTCGGGCTGTGCATCATTCCACGCGGTTGGCGTAACACGGCTTACAGTTGGGTTGCTGCGCGGCGTAACCGCCTGTTCGGCCAGGATGATCTCTGTGCCCGCGCCCCACCCTCATTGCGGGCGCGCCTGTCCGGTGAGTTTCTGCCGGTGGACAATCCGCAATGGTTTTCAACGTGAATCCACGATGCAGCGGGTCGAGACCAGAAGAGTTTTCACAGGCCTCACATAATGCGCCTACATGAAGCCGGCGCTGTCCATTTATATCGGAGTCACTCTCGTGGCGCTCTCTTCGGCAGTGCAGGCACAGGTTTCGACGGCACCGTCTTTTGGCGCAGGAGTGTTTCATTTTTTTGCCACTGAATTTGGCGATTTTCACAGCGCCGGACTGTTCAACCAAATTTTCGGCCCCTTGTTTCCGGCAGCGCATGGCGGCACGGCAGCGACACCCTTCTCAACCCTGATTGGATTTGTCAATCTCGTGTTGCTTTCGGTTGGTGGCGTGCTGCTGGCATACAATATCACTGCGGGCCTGCTGCAATCGGCGCATGAAGGGACCTTTCTGGGTCGACGCTGGTCCTCCCTGTGGGCACCTCTGCGGGTATTGTTTGCAGTCACACTGCTCATTCCCATACCAGGACTTGGCGGCTACAATGTGATCCAGGGCGGTGTTGCCTGGATTACGCGTGGAGCCACCCTGCTGGCCAGCGAACTGTGGTCAGAAGGTTCACAACTCGTTCTGTCAGGCGAAATCCCCTTGGTGGGCACGGCACCAAAACTCGATACTGCGCTCATGGGCACAGTCTATCGCAATCAGCTCTGCCTGAGATTGGCCAACTATCAGTTCGCGATCGCTGGCAGTCCGTCCAGAGTTCGGTTCGTGGTCGAGGACGTGGATGGCTTACCCGTCATCATGTCCTCGATCGATGGTCGTCGTCCAGAAATCTGCGGATCGTACCATCTGCCGGAAACCCCAGCCTATATCAGTCGGCTGGGGCCAGCAGGTACGGCAATTGAGGGTGAATTCCGCCGTCTTCATGCCGATATGCTGCACGAGCTCATTCAGGCTGCAGATCAGATCATTGTGCGTCAATGGCCACTCCTGATTGCGAATGACGGTGAGTTGCCACCGATTTCCGACGATATTGCTGCTGCCGTTGCCGCTGCAAATTCACGCCTGTCCGCGGGGAATACAGCTCTGTTTGCCGCAATTTCCAGTTCGGTCAACGAGTCGGACCAGGCACGCATGCGATTGATGCAGCAGATGTCAGGTGTCGGTTGCCACGAAACCGGGTCATCGGGAGACAGTTCATGTGCCGCTGGATGGATTGCCGCCGGAAACTGGCATATCCTGATCGCGCGTCTCAATGCCGAGATGATGGGGATTCTGAACGCAAGTTCACTTGCCGTTCAATCTCGTTATCTGGAAAGCGGCGTTGCGCAATTCAATCGACAACTGGTCATCGCTGCTGATGAACCCGGTTGGCTGCAACGGGTTCTTGGTGGTGTCGATTCCGGAAAGTATCTGCATCTCGACGAGGCGGCTCGAATTTGGCGCGTTGCCACGCGCCATTATGAACGCGCCGCTGTCCGGGTCAACGGTATGGTCTCCCGGATTTCCGGTGACATCCTGCAGGATTCGGCACCGGTCGGTCCTTCCGGTTTGCTGGGTCGGATATGGCAGGTTGGATTTGCCGACTCCATCAAAGGTTTGATTGACATCCTGTCCCCGGCCAATTGGGCAGATGATCCGATGGTTGGAATTGTCAGTATGGGAAATTGGTATCTGGATGTTGCGGGGGCACTGATTTTCGGCGGTGCAGCTGTTTCTTTGCTGACGGGTGGTTTTGGGAGCGCAGTGGTTTTTCTGATCGCCGCTCCGCTCACTGCGATCGGTGTGACGCTGTCGTTTCTGCTGCCGGCCCTCCCCTTCCTGTTTTGGATTTTGGCCGTTTTTGGTTATGTCCTGCTGGTTCTTGAAGCGGTGGTGGCGGCCAGTCTCTGGGCGTTGGCACATATGCGGCTGGATGGAGAGGGGATCTCCGGTGACGCCGGACGATATGGCTGGCTGGCATTGCTGTCCCTGATGCTGACACCGACAATGATGGTTCTCGGATTCTTTGCCGGGATGGTTTTATTCCGCGTGATCGCCCGTTTGTTTGACAGCGGAGTCTATCTTGCCATGGGCTCCCTCGCGACGGCATCACCTGTTGTTGCGATTTTTGGACTGATCGCGGCGGGAATGCTGATCGTCTTTGCCTATATGGTCATTCTGGAGCGCAGTTTTTCGTTGATTTCGACTTTCCCGCAACGTCTGCTCCGTTGGATCGGCGGCGATGCCCCTCTCTCTGATGGCGTTGCCGAAGGGCGATTCCAAACTGGATTGCGCACGGTGGCTGCGTCTCTTGGCGGCGGTGCCGTGAAGGCGGGGCAAGCGTCGGGCCAGGGACTGCGCAGCATGACAACCACTTTTCGCAGATGATGGTCGCGCAGCTCTTTCATTGCACTCTATGCGTCGGTTACGATGTCTTTGCTGAAAGCTGTGAGACGACAACGGAATCCTTTCCCCTGAAATCGACGGCCTGACACAACTCCGGTTTCAGGAAACCAGAAAATCAACAAACCTCTGCTCAGATTGATCAGCGTCGGAAATGTGATATTGCCTCTTGTGCCCTTGTCCCGGCGCGCCCTGAGATCGGTCAACCGCCGCATATGCCTGGCGGGCAGTGGCCGACGATGACGGCCTGTTCCGGAAGTGATTTCCAGTTGCAAGGATCGGGATGAATGAAGCGGTAATGCGCGTTGGTCATACGGCACGTGCCTGAGACGCGGGCAAGGTCACGCGCACCATTTGGATCATGCTGAAGATACGTGGCTTGATCCCCGGTCGGGTCGATCACTTGCGGCATGGTCCGAGATATTCTGACATCTGTTCTGCGCCGCGGACATGCCCGACAGTCCGCGCTCGAACGGAATTCCTGCTGCGCGGTTGATTGGAGTGGACCATTCAGAGGGCCAATGACAGCAGACCACTGGTGCTGACGTCGACCCTGATCGGGTCTGAAATCGCACCGATAAATTCGCCATCAGGCGTATCATGCAGGAACCCCATCAGGAAAGGTGCTCCATTGTCGAACAGAATACGACACGCGTAGAGTTCGGTTTCGCTGACGCTGGTGAGAAATGGGCCAGGGGCCAACTGCCAGGGCCCATCAAAGCTCTCGGCTATCAGATAATGCGTGCCGCGTACCCGCGGCCACGGGTGGCTCACGAGTGACGACCTGGACCAGTGATCGCGACCGACGCTGAACAGGCAGTACCATGTGCCGTTCAATGCGAAGATCTGTGGAACTTCCAACTGGCCAAAACTGCCAACATATAACGGATCACCCGCCTCCCAATGATCGAGATCCTCAGACACCGCCAATCCGATTGCCCCGTTGGCGTTGGGTTCATCACTGGCCGGGACCCGGGCCGTGTAGGCCATCAGCCAGCCGGTTCCTTCGGGATGTGGCATGACCCAGGGATCTCGCAATGCGCGGTCGTGCCAGAATCCCGGTTTGTATTCTTCGTACCGGGACGGATCGAGATCCAGCGCGAGACCGGTGCCGACACGTTCCCAGTTGTGCATGTCGTGGCCGACAGCATGGCCGATTCTCTGCTTCAACCCGTTCTCCGAACGCTGGGTGCCGGTGTAGAAGTAGTGCCAGAGTCCATTTGCCCCTTTCAGTACTGAACCGGTCCAGGTTGTGCAGTCGTCCCAGGCGCGCGTCCTTGCCGGTGCGAAACAGGTTCCGTGATGTGTCCAGTTCACCAGATCGCACGATGATGCGTGACCTTGTGTGACATTAAAATGCCGGAACTCAGGATCACCGAGTGACTTGTCGGCCTGCAGAAAGTAACAGTGCCAGCGGCGATCGTCATCCCGCGCGAGCCAAAAGTCCCAGATCCACTTGTCGTTCAACGATATGATTTTTCAGTTTCCTTGAAGCGGTTCAGCGATTGATCAGTTCCGACCGTTCAGCCGGGACGACTCGCGTTTGACGATGCAACCGCAGATCTTTTTTGTCCGGCAGTCCAGAATTCTCGATCACTGATCATGCTGATGAGTGTTTCAGCGGCAGCCACAGTTTGTCAACTGAGGCCGTGTTGACCTGTGTCAACAGTTGGCGATAGCCGGAGAAATTTTTCTAATCTGTTGTTTTTATTATATAGTTATGGTTACCTTTGGGAATTATATACCTGACTACCCATTGTACTATACGTAGTGGTTACGAGTGATTGATATATAGAATATGTAGTGGATCGGATAGTTAAGTATATAATCCCTTAAAATAGGTGCAGATTGCTTGAATTGAGGACGTGTAGACAGATGGGTCCTTGAACGGCTTTCCAATGCCCTTCACCCATATCCGGGCAACTGACCTGGTATCGTAAGTTTGCAGAAGATCGAATATGCCATCCAAGAAGCCCGTGGCATGTTTTTTCAGGCGAGTTGTTCTGCGCAAGGCGTGCTTTCGGATTGTTGAGCCTTTTATCTCGTGCTGAATCCCATTCAACCGCTGGGGTGAGGGATTATGCGGGCGGAAGAACCTCTGTTTCAGATTGAGGAAGTCGTCAGTGAGAGGGTGAATATTGGTTTCGTCAATGAAAAGACCGCCGATGACCAGAACGGGCTGGTCGTTAGGCAGCGGAGGATCAGAAAGTCTTCCCAGATCCCCTGATTCGTCGATGAAGCAGATTTTTGTCACTCGTTGTCTATGTTTGTCCTGACATAGCTATGGCCGCCAAATGGCGGCCATAGAATTGTACTGCCATGAAGCAAAAGCTCGTGGTCAGTAATTTCGATCCGCTCCAAGAAGCTCACGAATTTTTCTACCACCACAATTAGGAGCAGATCGTCTCAGATTCAAGGAGAAACCCGGCTGTGCCACTCAATCCGCTCCAAATGGGGTTGGTTCAGGAAAGGGGCAGGTCAATCCATGATGTCTAAGGAATTTTCGCGGTTCCGTCTGATGATGGCGAGTACGGTATTTTTCGGTTTTCGTCACCATTTCGTCCAGTTCCGACCTGTTTACCGCTTGTTAACTTGTTGTTTTTAAGAACATGTATTGTGTAGTTAAGTATATAAACCCCCTTTGTTGCGCATGGTTTCGGGGTTGGAAAACGTGACTGAGGGAAACATCCTGATTGGTGGCGTGGATGTCACAGACAAGGAACCTTCACAGCGGTCGATCGCCATGGTGTTTCAGTCTTACGCGCTCTATTCCTGTGCCTGAATTTCACGTCCATCTGCCATTCTCGCCGAATCAACAATTGAAACCACCAGAACGCAATCGGAGACGGCCAGAATGGAGTCACCTGCGACATCAAATCGCACATTGCCCCGGCACATGGATTACGTGGTCTTGAAATTGGAGAAAGTCATCGACAGATGCGCAGGAAACGATTGCTTTCCGGGAACTGTCAGCGGTCGGGTCATGGGCGGTGCGCTTGATGGCCAGACAATTGAATTGGCACTTCGTAAGACGCTCACCAACCAGCGCGTGACACAAGTTGCCGAGTTGCAGAATACCGACAGCTTTTCGCACACACCGATCGGCGGTTATGTCGCTTTTGAAGGTGTGCGCTCAGGTGATACGGGCCTGACCGCGCGATGGTTGAATCGCATGGGTGGGCCGAACTCCGTGATCCGTGCCGATCTGCCCGTGCAAATTTCGCCGGTCTACGGAAAAGACAGCCAAATCCGCCGGTTCAGGTCGAATGGTGCCACCATGTATAATGCCCAGATCCTGCATGTGGACAACAGCACCACGGCTTCATCATCGGATTCGTTGCGGGCCGCACTGATTGATTCCCTGAATGAATACGGAATGGCATTCGTCGCCTGTGCTCCTGCAGACAATCACCAGGAGCGTCAGACTTACTATGCCTATGCCAGTTGGCGCGATGGGATGCGGAACAGTTCCGAGGCTGCAGCCGAGGAATTTCTCGAGCGTCATGGAAAGAACGCACTCGAGCCACATTTTGCCGCTGGTGCCAACATTGATGTCATTCCGATGGAAACTCTTCTCCTCGGCTCCAAGGTTTGCGAGTCAATCGATGCCGGCGGTCGGAGTTCAGTGCCTGTTTCACGCTTCATGACCGGAGGACTCGGCCGTCGGATCGAATTTGAACTTCGTCGCGCCGGGCCTGAGATTGCCGAAAAAATGGAAAATGCATTTCTCGCGCAAGCGGACCCAAGAGCACGAGAATCCTTTGCATCGACCGGCTGGAAAGGAGTGTGGAACAGTGACATCAGTCAGTTTTTTGCCACAGCGGGAATCCAGTTACCGCACATGCCGAAATACGGATTTGCAGTCTCGACAGCTGTGCTGCAATCCTATGCCAATAGCGACGGTGAGTTGTTTCTTGCCAAGGTGCGGCCTTTATCCCACGCATTACCTCGCGATGCGATTCCAACACATTCTGATCGGCGCGCAGATCGACGATTTTCTGCGACGATCAGCGCGGCAGTGACCGAGTTTGCAATGGCGCTTCCCGAAAGTCCAAGCATCGAACGCGAAAACCGTGCGTCTCAGGCGAAACTCGAGGCTTCCATTCAGCGTAACGAAGGTGTAGGAGACCCTGTCTCTCCCGGAGACATGGTGCCACAGCAGGTGTTTTCAGGCAATACGCCGACGCTCAACACATCCGGGACAGATGGGTCGATGAACTTCTGACGCTTGGTTAACATCTTGCGCTGTCTCGCTACCATCAGCGGGGCAAGGTTCCGGCGTCACTCAGATGGAGGCCGGGTTGCCAGAGGATTGCCAGAACCAGGACAGTTTTGTTCAATGGGTCAGATTTCCCAATGACTGCGTTGTTCTGAAACGCATTATTTTTCCCACTGGTGCCGCGGGTTTATTGCTGGCTTTTGACGCGAGTGTCGCGGCGGCGCAAATTCGCGCCCGGGCAATCAAGAGCGGCTTCACTGAACGCCCCCAAGATGATGCTCTGGTCTGTAAGATGCCGTCGCCGAGTTTCTTCAAAGCCGGCGTTCTGGCTGACCTGCTGGGCGGAGAGGTCTTTCGGATACGGCGTAATCAACTGACGGTGCCGCCCTGGACGGTTGACAGTGCCGACCGTTTTCAGACCAAGCGGCGTGATGCCGGGGACAGGTCTATTGGCGAACGGGCTTACAGTCAGGAATCGGCCCTGCAGCGTCAACCTGCTGTCGAAGAGAAGGACTATGTTCAGTGGGTCAGGTTTGCGAATGACAGTGCCGTTCTCAAACGCGTGATTTTTCCCACCGGTTCTGCGGGTTTATTGCTGACTTTCGGCGAGGGGGTGGCGGCAGCGCAACTTCGCGCCCGGGCGGTCGAGACAGGCTTTTCGGAACGCCCGCATGATGATGCCGTGTTCTTCAAGCCGCCATCACCAAGTTATTTGAACGCTGGTATATTGGCTGACCTGCTGGGCGGAGAGGTCTTTCGGATACGACGTGAGGAACTCACGGCACCACCATGGACGGTTGATCACTCGGATCAGTTCCAGTCTGGCCTGCGTGAGATCGGGCTTAATTTCCTTGGTGAACGGGTTTATCGCAGGGTATCAGGTGCGCGGCTGAAACGTGTCATTGATGCGGAAGGTCATTTTCGCCACGTGGCTGAAAGCGAGAGTCCTGCCCAGGTTGAATTCCTGCGTGCTGTCAGCGACACGCAGCTGCCACAGATTGCTGCCGGACTGCTCAAGATGGCCGAACGGGGCAGCATTGGCAAGGATGAGCTGATCTCGATTGCGCGGTTCGCCTGTGAACCAGTCGCCGGGCCGCCAAGACTCGATTTGGTTTCTGTGCAGGAGTCGCTGCGCCGGGAACTTCTGAGGCAGATCGTCGCGTCCGTCGTTGAGGATAACGGCTCACGAGAAGCTTACCACCGGGCGATGAAACTGGCGGAACATGCGGCGGAAGCGGTCCGCGAACCCGCCAGTTTCCAGGATTTCGCCCCGACACCGGGCCTGCTCGTATTTTTGCGGCGACTCGCTCCCAGCACGGGAGACGTCGATTTTTCAGGAAATTCCCGCCTGGAAGTCGCCGCTCCTGCGCTGAGAAGCGAAGGCAGATCCACTTATCAATTGCTCGATTTGACAGGTGCGACGCAGGGCGGCGCGGCAGAGCGTGCCGCCAACGCACTCGCACGGCGCAGTGATGGAGGCACCAGTACATTGCTGGTCACCGGCGCTGCGGATGCGGATACGGCTACGACCGTGCGGCGGACAGTCGGAATCGCCTATGCATTTCAAGCGGTCGCCGAGATATCTCAGGAAGTGGCAACCGGGAGTCACGGAAACCTGCCAATCACTGCATTCATTGTGGGCGAACGTCGGCCAAAACCGGAGGATAGCCTTCCGGAAGCGGCGTTGCGGACGTTCAGGGTCGATGTATGGAGTGATTTGGATAAACTTCATACAGAACTTCTGCGCACAAGACGGCGAATTGCCGAATGGCATCGTTCTATCGCCGAAGATACGGGTGGAGACGCAGAATACAGGGAAAATGCGCGGCAACGTCCCTACGTATCGCTTTCCCGATTAAGCCCTCCCGTGACCATGATTCCGCGGTCACTCGAGGGTGCAACGGCAAAAGCATTACGACGCGTGGCAGAGAGTTTTCACAGACAAGGTGATGTCGACGCCGCAGTGGCGGCTTCTCTTGGCATTCCCGCCCCGGAATTGCCGGATGTTCTGAGCGCTGAACAGGTCGATGCCCTCGCCATGAGTGAATTGGCGGCAGAACGCGGCCGGGGATTTCTGTTGGCAGATCAGACAGGTATTGGCAAAGGACGCTCGCTGGCCGCCATCGCCCGTCGTCATCTGCGTCACGGTGGCAAGGTGTTGTATTTGACCGAAAATGCCGAGATCAACATTCCGGATGTCTGGCGTGATTTTGTTGCCGTTGGAGCTGACAAGGAATCCCGTCCGTGTATCCTGGCCTCACGTCCAGTGCGGTTGGGACCACCTGGATTGAATGGCGAAGGCTCATTTCACAAGACAGAATCAGCGGCGTCAAGAAAGACAATCTATGAATCCGGTGCTTGGCCACAGGGCCGGAATCTGGTGATCACCAACTATTCACAATTCAACGGGCCGGAGACACGCGCAAGCCGCCGTTGGGCAAATTCCGCACCTGATGACACAACGCTCTTGATCCTTGATGAAGCGCATAATGCTGTGAACCGGAATTCAAATACAGGGCAGGCAATCCGAGGCATGATCAATAGCGTGGGTCACTCCCACGTCATCTATGCGACGGCAACACCAATGCGAGACCCTTCCGGAGCGGACCTCTATCGTCCGTTGCTGCCGACGGCTTCATACGGCAATACGCAATCCATCCTCGAGACTGTTGCGCTTGGCGGAGAAACCGCTCAAGAATGTTTTACCACCATGCTGGCCGAGGATGGTGTGTTTTTGCGGCGCGACCACTGCCTGTCCAATATTGAGTTCCAGGTGCGGTTGCCTGATGACGCCCGAATTGCGCATTATCAGGACATGATGAACCTTTTTGCCCCGCTGAGTGAACTGATGCTTGATGCGGCTTTGCGGGTTGGCACATTGGTCGGTCGGGGACATGCGCTGCATTACCAGCAGATGTTGAATCAGGGTGTGGATCCGCGCGCTGCGCGCGCGCGAACAAATGCCCTGTTCCAGCATTCAGCCATGGCCGGTGGACCACTTGCCAACCTGGCTCGCCTGACCATCAATGCCATCAAGGTTGACCAGGTGGTGGAGGAGACACTCAACGAAATCAGGGAAGGCCGCAAACCTCAGATTACCTTTCATTCGACTCACGGGTCACTGTTCTCTGAACGCGTCACCAACGGGAGCCATGACACGCGTATTCCCCTGACCTTTCGTGACCAGGTCAAACGGGTGTGCGAACAGATTTTCCGCGTACTGATCAACGGTGAGCGGCAGGATGCCCGGAAGCTGGATCCAGAAATTGCGGCGGCAAGCCGGGACATTCTGCAACAAATCGAACAGCTACCCGAACAACTTCCCGCTTCACCGCTCGATGCGGTGATTGAGGGGCTTGAAGCTGCCGGATTAACGGTCGGTGAAATTTCCGGCCGCTCTCTCGCGTATCGTCGCGGCAGCATCATCAGGCGTACGGACACGGATCGGCGCAAGACGGTTCGTGACTATAATGATGGCGTCATCGATGTCTTGGTTTTCAACCGTGCCGGTGCGACAGGTGGATCATACCATGCTTCGCCTGATTTTATCGATCAGCGACCGCGCTCCCTGATCGAGATGGAAACACCGCTCGACATCATAAAATATATTCAGGCGCAGGGACGAAGCAACCGTTTCGGCCAGGTGGCACGACCACGAATTGTTTCGGTGATGACAGGCCTCATTCCGGAAATGCGGATCTTGCAGCAGCGGAACCGTAAATTGCGGGCAATGGGTGCGAGTATCGACGGAAATCGTTCGCACCCGCTTCTGCTTGATGATGTTCCTGATTTTCTGAACAAAGTTGGAGATCTGGCGACTCGTCACGTTCTGCGTACCCATCCCGATCTCGCCCGTCGTCTCGGATTTGCCAGTATCGCCGAGGAAGCTGCCGATGAGGATTTTGGTCGGGGCAATTTGACGCTGACTGATTCCGGTTCTGCGTCCTCAGGATCGACGTCTTTGGCCAATCGTACCTTGACACGTTCTCTGGTTCTCTCAGCCGCCGAGCAGACGGAGCTCATTGATCTGATCCGCATTGAATTTGAAGGGCTGGTTGAAGAGCTGGAAAGTCGCAATGCCAATCCACTGAAACCCAAGGAGTTTCCCGGAACCATCGATATCAAGTCGAGGATGTTGTTTTCGGGTGTGGATGACGGCCGTGACGAACGCGATCCATCTGCATTTCTGGCTCCGCTCTATATTGCGACCGGCACCCACCATATCAAGGAGGAGCCAATTGGCAGCGAAGAGTTGCTGCAAATGGTCAATAGGTCACTGGTGACTGATGGAGTCGAAGGATTTGCATCGTTTGTCAGCCGCGTGGAGACGCTGATTCCGTCTGCTGTCAGTCATCTCATCCGGCCAGGCACCCGTATCGAGGATGCAATGGCTCATCCTGAAGGACAGCCTTTCAACTTTCAGATGCGGCTCAGCAGGCTCAGGCGCCTGAGCCTGCTGCTTGATGGAATCAAGCCGGGCCGGGTCCTGCAAATGGATGAAGGCGACGGTTCCCGGGACAATTCACTGCGCACGATTGTCAAACTGACCAAGCCGCAAAGCCAGCATGTCATGTTTCCGCAAGCCTACAAGATTCGCACAGTGACACCTGGCCATAGTGCTCCCGAGACGATTTCCCTGAATCAACTCATTCGCTATCCGGTTGACTCGATCCGCTTTTTGCCCGGTCTCGAACTTGGCCAGAATGATCGTCATCTGCGGACATTTGCCAAACAAACGACCTATGAGCGGCGCTATCCCGTTCAGATTCTGAGTGGCAATCTGCTGGAGGCCATCACAGTCGGACGAAGACACCGGCTTGGCTGGATGTCAATTTACCGCGAGGTCACCGGACAGCTGCAGCGTGGCATCGTCATTACCGGAAAAAAAGTGGACTTTGATTATATCCCGCTGAATATTCCGTCTCTTGATGTGGTTGAGTCCGCCATCGGCCTGCTGCGGCAGGACGCAACGCAACGCAACTTCACTCTCATCTTTGTTTCAGAGGATGATCTGTTGTTCCGGATCCTGTTTTACAAGGATGATTCCGATGGGTTACTGAAGTTTGTCGTCAGCCAGTTGTACAAGTTCATTCGTTTTATCAATTCACAACATTCTGATTTTCTTGAGCCGGTTCAGTCCATTTGCCAGCGCGGTGAATCTCCGGGAGAACGGCGTCAATTGCTCAACCAGTTACGTGTACTTCAACCGCTGATTGACCAGGGGGAGATTACGATCAGGACCGATGGCAGTTATCGCGGATTGATCACGCAGGCGGTTGCAGACATGCGCCGCAAAATGGCTGGTCAGACGCTGCTCAATGCGTGATCCGGCAGAATTGGCAAGAATGTCATCGCCAGAATTCTCACAAAATTCCAGGAATTCTGCCGGGGGTGTCTCCGCAGATTCAGTCAGGCATCCAGCGGGTAAACAGAATGCGCCGAGTTGCACAGAATTCCCTTTCTGGCTGGTTCTGATTTCAGGACCGCCACGTGCCGGCAAAAGTCGGGCAGGTACATGTTTGTCCGACAAGTTGGATGCGGATCACTTCGCCTTGTCCAATCTGCTGAAACAAATGACGCATGATCATTTTGATTTGGGCAAAGATTGTCTGCCGCTGGCTTTCGAGTCCTGTAAGGATAAGCCGTTGCCGGAATTTGGCGGGCTGACACCGCGTGATGCCTATATCATGTATAGTGAAACCATCTTGAAGCCGCGACATGGCAGTGGCTGCCTTGGTCAAGAAGGGAAGAAGCGCGTCAAATCCAATCTTTCCAGAGGGCGGATTTCAGTGGTGTCGGGTGTCGGGTTTATTGATGAGGTTCGCCCGTTGATCAATGCGGTCGGTGGTGAATATGCGTTGCATATTCGTATCACTGGGCAACGCGCGATGCATTTGGAGGATAGCCGCGAATATCTCGATCTTGCCGCTTTTGGCTTGACCGAAGTTGAGACGGAGAATCGGAGCTGCCGCCAATTTCTGGAATCTTTGCGGCAGCTTCTACCCTGTTTTCGCATCTGAGATGTGCGGCAGATGACGCATCAGTTTCGCGTCATCCCAGGTGGTTTGAACCAACAGGAGAAAGCTCTCCCAGCTCACAGCGAAACAGAGGCAGAACATGCAGCGGTTGCGGCGGCGCAAATACGGGAATGATTCCGTTGGTTGAGACGCGTCGCAGTCGTTTACGGCGACCATTCCGCATAGGGTTTGAGGTCACGTTCGGCTTCGGGATCAACTGTCGAAACTGGTAGGGCCTTGATTTCATCCCATAATGTTTGCGGCACCGCTTCGGTTGCATAATGTATCGTCTGATCAATGCGAGACGGTTTTGAAATGCCCACAATTGTTGACGTCACCCGGCGGTCACGCATTGAGAATTGCAGTGCCAAGGCAGCAGGTGAAACACCGTATTTTGCACATAATGATTCAATTTTTCGGACGGGTTCCAGTGCCCCATCGTCAGCCGTCTGATAGGTGATCAGGGGCATTGCATTGCTGCCTTTGGCGAAGACACCACCGGCATAGGGTGCCGCATTGAAAACGGCGATGCCGGATTCGTGCGCAAAGTCATACATGTCCGCCGCGGTCTGATTCAGAAGGGTCAACCGATTGTGGTTGATCAGAACATCGAAGGGATAGCTTTTCAGCAGGGGAAACATGAGATCGATGCGGCCCATTGCCAGACCAACCGCATCGGTCAGCCCTTCTTCCTTGATTTTGAACAGTTCATCCAGAGCTCCGCCGCTACGTGTCACTTCATCCAGATCACGGCAATATTCGGGGTCATGCAGATGCAGAATCTGCACCTTGTCGAGGCCGAGCGCGGTGAGGCTTTCTTCAAGGGATTGTCGTGCCTGAGCGGCGTCGAATCTGCCGGTTCGGGTATCACGATCAAGTTTGGTTGCGAGGACAAAATCCTGCGGTAATCCGCCACGCGCACGAATGGCCGCACCGATACGCTCTTCACTGCGTCCGTCTCCGTAGACACGGGAACTGTCAATGAAATTGACGTCATGCCCGTCGAGGATGGCGGCGACTGTTTCAATTGCCCGTGCTTCATCGCAGACATAGCCATACGTTTCGGGCATATCTCCCAATGAAGATGTGCCAAAACAGATCTCCGTGACTTCCAGTCCGGTTTGACCGATTTTATGTTTTTTCATTTGATCCTAATCCACAATTCAATCGCGTGTATGCACCAGAAAGTTTGAATGACAATGTGCAATGTCAGTTAATATGACATGCCCTTTATGCTGGATGTCAATTCGGCAACCGATCATCCCAAAGGGACTCCTGACCTCGAACACTGGCAACAACCCATTCAGAAATGGATGGTAACCCTTTAGGAAACTGTCTGTACGATGGTGGCAACTCAGGAAAGACATCCCGGTTGCCACTGATCTTCTTTCAGAGGTCCTGTTTTCCGATCTCGACGATCTGCATGTAGAGCTCGTCTCCCCACTGCTTCCTGCCAAGATTGTCGCGTACAGACTGTGTTGCTTCAATGAACGGTGCTTTATCGGGGTAAGTGATTGTCACGCCTGCCGCACGAATTCTCTCAATAAACTCAGTTTGTTGCGCTGGCATCAATTCTTCCACAACTCTCTGACTCGCCAGTTGGGCTTTCTGGAAAAGCTCCTTTTCGTCATCTGACAGCGTGTTCCAAAAGATTTGCCCGATCATCACATAAGCAGGCTTGTCGATATAATCCACCATCGCGATGCCAGATTGAACCTCGTAGAATTTCTGCGCATATATTGTTTCAATGGGATTTTCCTGGCCGTCGACCACTCCAGTCTGTAAAGCTGTATAGACTTCTTTGAAGGCCATTGGAGTGGGTTTTGCTCCCAGCGCTGAAAGGCTTTCGACATAATAATCACGTTGCGGAGCGCGCAGTTTCAATCCACTCAGATCGTCTATCGAGTTGATGACTTTGTTAGCTGAAATTTGCCGTGGGCTGCGCGGAAGGAAACCAAGCATGAGTATTTTTTTCTGGTCGGTCAGTTTTGCGTTCCACTCTTCGCCGATCGGCGAATTAATCAGGGCAACATAATTGTTGATACCTTTCATCAGGTAGGGCAGGGCCAGGTACTCAATGTCCTTAATTCCAGGATCACCAGAAGCGACAATTTGAGTCGTATCAAGGGCAAGTTGGGTTTGCATCTCACGAGGTGTGCCCAACTGATTGCCGGGATATATTGTGACATTGAACTTCCCGCCTGACTCGGCCTCGATGATCCGCTTGAATTCCTGAGCCCCAATATACTGAGCTTCGCCCTCTTTTGCCCAAAGCCCGTAACGGACCTCAACCGCCAGCGCACTGGTCGAGTAGATGGCTAACGTCAATACAAAAGCCAGCACATTCCAATTTTTGAATCGCATAATCTCTCTCCTTCGCTAGTTATTTCAGACTATCGTATCGACAGTCCTCAAGTGGTGGATAAACGCCACCGAATGATTGACCAAATGCTCGACTATCCGGCCTCCGATCTCCGCCGTTGATCGGCTTG
This sequence comes from Paracoccaceae bacterium, assembly GCA_026709265.1. Taxonomy (GTDB): domain Bacteria; phylum Pseudomonadota; class Alphaproteobacteria; order Rhodobacterales; family Rhodobacteraceae; genus JAPOXR01. Next base: position 15,625 of record JAPOTI010000116.1, read on the forward strand.
GATCACCGCCTGCAATTCCATCATCGCAGCAATCAGTGACATTAAGGGGCAGGTTGACATCAACATCATTGAATTTAACGGCGCCCAACCCAGACGTTGGCAAACCCCAGAATTCCCGCTTCGCTACGGGAGGGACCAGCGCATCCCCACTTATAAGTTCGGGAAAAAGGTGCAGATATACGCTGGTGATTGGATCACCACCATGCCCCAGTGCGCCTTGCCCAACATCCGGATGAAGCTCCTGCCAGAGTCTCGTAGGCACAGAGCGCCAAAGATTGATGCATGGTATTGCAACACCACGTTCTTCACGTTGTTTTCGGATCACTTGGTCAATCAAGGGATGGTTTCCAGAATGGCCATTGAGAATCAGGAGTTTGTTCAAACCATGGTCGAGGAAGTTATCCAGAATATCGGTCAGCAGCAAAACAAATGTCTTGGCACGAAGATGGATGCCGCCTGGGACTGCACGAAAATACTCAGCGTATCCGAAAGGGACTGTCGGTGCAACGAAAGCGCCGGCTTCGCGTGCTGCTCTATCTGCGATAACATCAGCCAGCATCCAGTCACCCATTGGTGCCGGGCCTTGCTCTTCTTGACTACCGAATGGAAGAAGGATGACTTCGTTTGCACATTTGACAGCCTCAAACTCGGAAAAAGTGATATTTTTCAGACAATGTTGATCTGGCTTTGTCATAGATCGTCTCCGGCCAGCATAGATCGTCTAACGAGTGACTTCGCCGAAAACCATATTCGGCACCCAAAGGCTGATCTGTGGGAACATTGCGATTATGACCACGGCCGCAAAAAGCGGAATGTAGTAGGGTATCATTGCCCGCACCATCTTTGAGAACGAGACTTCAGCGATGTCCTGTGCAATGAACAGCAGGACTCCCACGGGCGGAGTACCACCACCAATAATCAAGCTAAAGACCATCAGAACACCGAAATGCACCGGATCGATTCCGAAGCTGACCACGACCGGGACCAGAATTGGTGCCAGCACGACTTCGGCTGAGGAAGCCACCATGAAAAGGCCCACTAGAAGGAGGAAGACAACCATAACTGCGAGAATGATCAGGGGCTCTGTGGAAATCGTTGACAAGCCAGCTGCAATCTTTGTCGGTACTTGCTCGCGCACCATGACCCAAGAGAAAGCCGAGGCAACCGAAACGATAATGAGCACACGGATAGACCCCCAAGACACTTTGAGCAACGTCTGCCAAAGTTCTGCAGGGCCTACATTCCTATAAACCAATATTCCCAACGTCAGGCCGTAGAGCACAGCGATCGCTGCTGCCTCTGTCGGTGTAAACAAGCCTGACATAATTCCACCGATAATAATGACTGGAAACAGGACAGCAGGGATTCCCTTCCAAGTGGACTTGCTGACTTCATGAAGTGTTGCTCGGGGAAAACGCGGATAGTTTCGCCGTCGAGCGAGGAAATAGGTGAATATCATTTGAACCGCGACAATGGTCAATCCCGGGAAAATACCTGCCAGCAAGAGCCGTCCGATAGAGACATCAGCCAGCGCACCGTAAATTATCATGCCGATGGACGGAGGAATGATTGGCCCGACCATTGCAGACGCTACGGTTACTGCCGCAGCAAATTCCGGTGGATAACCTTCCTTCTTCATACCCGGTATCAATACTGATCCAAGAACCGCGGTATCCGCAGTGGCTGAACCCGACATCCCGGCAAAAATCATGGAGGCAAAGATATTGACTTGCGCCAAACCGCCATGGATATGGCCAACCAATGAGCGTGACATTGCGATAATCTTGTCTGTTAACCGACAAAGGTTCATCAATTCACCGGCCAGATAGAAGAATGGGATGGCCAAGATCAGAAAACCATTCAACTGGGATGTCATGCGCTGGGCAACAAGCTCAAGCGGGATGCCGGCTGCAACCATATAAATTCCAGTTGCTGCGCCCATAGCAAAGAAAACAGGCAGGCCTGCCAAGAGCAGAACAATCAAAAGCAACAATATGCCAGCGACCAACATTGTGCTCAGTTCCTAATTTACATGGCACACTCAGCTAAATTGGGTCGAGATCATTTTCTGTTGGCTCGATCCTGTTTCGGTACAGAATGCGGGCTAAAAGCAGAGCCAACATGAGCGCACACCCAAGTGTTGCAGGCACTCTTACCCAAGACATTGAGATCGTAAGCCCCCCGATTTCGGAGAACCTCTCAAGCATCACCAACTCCCATGAGGTGACGGCCACAGCCCCGAGAAATGTGAGAGCCACTATTCTGTTCACCCACCGCACAACTTGTCTGATCCGCCGTGGTAAACGGACGAAAACCACATCGACATTCAAATGGCGTCCATCCCAGACGACGACCGCTGCTCCAATAAATACCATCCAAACCAGGAGCAGTCGGACCACTTCTTCCGACCAAATGAGCGGGCTGTCGAAAACCGAGCGAGCGAAAACCTGAAGTGTCGTCAACGCAATTATCAAGATGAATGCGCATCCGACCAAAATCCTTAAAGGAAACGCCAGATCAAGCGCGGTCTGGGATTCGTTCGCATTGACGCTTATGTCCTTGTCTCTCGTTGATCCAAACATCTATCCATTTTCTCCGCCAGCTGTCTGGAGAATGGCAATCGTGCCGTGGCTGACGGCACGTATTCCCGTCGGAATTGCCGATTCATTGAAATTGAAGTTGTTTCGGTGAAGGGCGGTTTCATAACCGTCAATTTTCGATCCTATGCGTAGATGCACCCTTGGATGCTGATGGGACATGATTGCAAAATCCTCACTACCCATAGACCCTTCAGGAAGCTCAATCACATTCTTCTTGCCCAGTGCGGCGCGAACAGCTGTCAGAACCGCGCGCAGGGTTTCGGGGTCGTTCTCGAACATCGGAACACCATCGTGGAAGCTCAAATCGTATTCAATGCGCATTCCTACCTTCAGGCCTTCAAGCAATCTCCGCATCGCCGCCTTGATGGTTTCCCGCACGTTGGAATTTTGAGTGCGTACAGTGCCCTGAAGCATCACAGAATCCGGCAAAGTGTTTCGTGCGGTCCCTCCCTTGATCACACTGACACTGACGACTGCGCAATGAACCGGTGCTATCTCTCGGCTCACCAGTGTCTGGAGTTGATTAAGGAACTGTCCTGCCGCAACTACCACATCGACGGAAAGATGTGGATGGGCAGCGTGGCCAGCAACACCCGAAAGTACAAGATCAAAGGGATCGGATGACGAAAATGCAACGGATGGATGATAGCCGACCGTTCCGGCAGGCAGGGGCGGCCAGTTGTGGAAACCAATACAGCAATCTACGCTTGGATTTTCCAGTACGCCATCATCAACCATCGCCTGAGCGCCCATCAAACCTTCCTCAGCTGGCTGAAAAACCAGCTTCACGCGCCCACGAAAACTATCACGCAACTGGTTAAGCACGGAGGCAACGCCGAGAAGAATTGCCGTATGACCGTCATGTCCGCAGGCGTGCATTTTGCCTCGAACTTCGGAGGCAAATGGCAAACCAGAAACTTCCTGCAACGGCAGAGCATCCATGTCGCCACGCACCAGGACCGTCGGACCATCACTGACGCCCTCAATCAGTCCTACAACACCGGTTTTGCCGACACCTGTGCGGTGTGGGATGTCAGTATCCTCAAGATAGTCGGATACAAGCGCTGATGTTTTGAATTCCTCGAAACCAAGTTCGGGGTGGCGATGAATGGCACGGCGGATCTTGATTAGCCGATCTGCGATTCTATCAGTGATTTCCCGAATCGTATCCGCCAGATCTCTGCCGTCGTGTTTCATCTAAAGGTTCCCACTCCTGCCACCAAGAAAAGGACATGCGGTTTGGCAGCTCAAGCAATGGGTTGCTACTTCCGAATTGCATTCAAGTAAAGCGCATTGACAGAATAGGTAGTGGGTCAGTTTGAAATTTTGCCTTGAATCTGCCTGCTCACCTGTACCATTTGGGCTGGTCTTTTGGCTCTCTTTTTTGGGGCGATCGGCTGAGGATTGCGCGGGCGCACGGGACCTTGACAATTCCCGCCATGGGGCATTGATGCGGGAACTGGCTTTTGACCTCGCACGGATGACCAATGAAGGAAACGTCACGTCCTTACGGGCCAAGCTCAAAAAAGCCGCCTGGATGACACGTTTCTGCTCACACTCATCCGTTCCGCAGGGCAGTTGACGGACACCCGAGAGCCGGTAATGGTTCAAATGCGATAGCCCGGATCTTCAAGAGACCCTCTCTGGATTTTTGCTTCTTGATATTGTTGCCATGGTTTTCTCGGGTGGATCGCTTGACTGATTTGACTGAAGGCATGGCTTTTCCCTGATCTGAATCATCGCATACTGGGATGTTGAGTGGCCTGTGCTGATGAATAAGGAGAGGCTCAACACGCAGAACATCTATTGAAAAAGACGCCTTTGAACATTGTTCGCGTATCAGATATCCTGTCACTGAGAATTGGGGCGACATTGATATGATGAAACCCGATATTGAGCAATTAAGGCACTTTACCGCACTTACAGACCGCCAACTCACATCTTACTTTGCCGGACGCGAAGCAGAACTTGATCTCATTCACAGGCGTGCTGTGACGGTTGCTCAGCGCGCTTTCAAAGAGCACAGCATAATGCCTGCCGAGGGACAAACCCTGTTGATTACCGGTGCTCCTGGTGCTGGAAAGACGGCTCTTGCACGCAAAGCCGGTCAACAACTTGAAGAAGAAGGGGGCGGTATTTTCCTCCCCCTTGAACTCAGAGCCCTTGCCGATCAAACGCGTTTTCAACGGCAGTTTGAAAAGCAAGTCCCTCCTGACCGTCTCAAACTGATTTTAGAAAAAATAGCGGGATTGTCCGGTCGTGCAGGCGCAGCCCTGCCTGCTGCTTTGGCCGCAGCAATGGATGATCCCGTTGCTGAGGTTGCCGCTGCCATCACCTCGCAAATTTTTGGTGCCTTGGGGAAGTCGCAGGACTCTTCCAAGTTTGAACTACCTTGTCCGGTCGTGCTCTTTATTGATGAGATTCAGACCATCAACCCCTCGAGGCACATTGACGAGTCCGAGGCACTCTTGAACCTGCATCTTGGTACTCATGGTCATCCAATCCTGCCGCTTCTGGTCGGATTGCCCAATGCACAGAACCTGCTGAGCGAAGCTGGGTTGTCGCGCCTGAGTTCAGATTCAATCATCACTTTGGGCTGTCTATCGGGTGACGAGGCGGCACGATCAGCACGGACATTCTTTGACCATCATCATGTTCGGGGTCAGACCGAAAGCTGGACGCAGAAGGTTGCTGACTGGTCCGATGGCTGGCCCATGCATGTACATAACACATTGAGAGCGATTGCGGAACAGTTGGTTTGTCATGCAGATCGGCAGATTGGAAAACAAGACTGTTCTGGTGAGATGGATGCGCACTCAGTGATTTGTAATCTCGACCATATTGATGAGGTGGCAACGCACCGCCGCGCATCAGGTTTGCGGGCAGAATATTACAGTTCCCGCCTGTCAGGCTCTTTGTCAAATTCTGTGAAGCTTGTCGCCAATATCATCCACCGAATCGAAAGGGCTATGGGCAAAGATGAAATCGAGATGATCATTGATGAGGAATATCCGCGCATTGCGAAGGACCAACCTCGGCTCACCGAGTTGCTTCCTGTTTCTGATATCTTCAGTCAGATGTTGCGGCGTGGTTTACTGCAGCTGACTACAGATATTGGCGAAGACAGTTTCGATTGTCCGATTCCGTCGCTGCGAAACTATTGTGTGGTCAGGGCAGCCTCAAGGCTGCATTTAAGAGCGTATCTTGGTGACTTGGATAAAGTCCAATCAGAAATAGATGCTGAAGGCGACATCATTGCACGTGATCTTTGCGGCAGAACAGCTGCAGATGTCGCATTGGAAGAAGGGTGGACAGAGGTTCACGCGCTGCTAATGAGGACTGAATAGCAGTCCCGCCACCGATACGTCCTGAGTTCCGTTCGGAAATAGCTGGGAACACAGAAACCATGAAAAACCCAACTGCAGCCATGCTCGTGATCGGAGACGAGATTCTCTCAGGGCGGACACGAGATGCCAACATGCACTATTTGGCAGGGCGTCTCACACGTCATGGAATCGATTTGCAGGAGGTGCGGATTGTCGCTGATTGCCATGATGACATCATTGCTGCAGTCAATGAATTACGGGCAAGGAACGACCATCTGTTTACCTGTGGTGGTATCGGTCCAACTCATGATGATATTACGGCTGATGCCGTCGCCGCCGCTTTTGGAGTCAGTATCGATATACGTGAAGATGCGCTGCAGCTCATTGCCGAACGCTGTCAGGAATACGGCCAGGAACTGAATGACGACAGGCGGCGAATGGCGCGGATTCCTGACGATGCCGAACTGATTCTCAACCCGGTATCGTCGGCTCCCGGGTTTTCCATTGGTAATATCCATGTCATGGCAGGCGTGCCGAAAATATTCTCTTCCATGCTCGACGGGTTGCTCACGCGGATACCCGGCGGGGTTCCTCTCGCCAGCGCGACGATTGAAATTGCGGCACCCGAAGGTGAAATTGCGGCCAAGTTGGGGGAACTTGCGCGCCGTCTGCCTGACCTACAGGTCGGCTCTTATCCGTTTCGCAAACACAAGCGATACGGCGTCAATGTCGTGCTACGGGGATACGATGTGCGTGAGGTCAAGAGAGCCGAAAATCATCTGCGCCAAGTCTTTGCAACAAAATTGGCCAGCGACGGGCAGGGATGAAGAATTCTGAATGCCGCTCAAAAGCGACGCCCACAACAATGTTTGAATTTCTTTCCTGAGCCACATGGGCAAAGACTGTTTCGACCCGGGGGCGATGGCGGTTGTTGCCGACTGCCTCGTTGCAACTCCTGCGGCTCCGCCGGAGCCGCACCATTGGCCTTGCGCGCTTCTGCGACGGCGCGTTGCTGCGCCATCTGTTGCATCAATGCCTGTTTCTCTTCTTCTGTCAGCGGTCGCAGCCGACTGATTTGCGAAGACACATCTGATCGCAAGGACGTGAGCAGGGTTTCAAACAATCCAAAAGCTTCGTTCTTGAATTCATTGAGTGGGTCACGCTGTGCATAGCCACGAAAGCCGACCACCGAACGGAGATGTTCGAGGGTGACCAGATGCTCTCGCCATTTCTTGTCAACCGTGTGCAGCAACACCTGTTTTTCAATGGATCGCATCGATTCGTTGCCAAACTCGGCTGTCTTTCCTTTCAGGACGTTCTCTGAAGCCTGGTAAAGCCGCTGCCGAACTGTCTCATTATCGACCCCATCTTCTTCGGCCCACTGAACGACGGGCTGGTCAATACCCAGTCTGGCACGGAGCTGCTCAGCCAAACTCTCCATTTCCCATTGTTCGGGATAGCTCTTTGGCGGCATGAATTCCAAAACAAGATCGTCGATCAATTCCTGCCGCATGTCCGTCAGGATTTCTGACACATCATCGGACCTCATGATCTCAAGACGCTGGGAAAAAATCGCCTTTCGTTGATCGTTCATCACGTCGTCGAACTTCAGCAATTGTTTGCGAATCTCAAAATTTCGTGCCTCGACTTTGGCTTGCGCCTTTTCCAGCGACTTGTTGACCCAGGGATGAACGATAGCTTCGCCTTCCTTGAGCCCCAATTTGCCCAGCATCTTGTCGAGCTTGTCCGAGCCAAAGATACGCATCAGGTCATCTTCAAGAGACAAAAAGAAACGCGACAGTCCAGGATCGCCCTGGCGTCCGGAGCGGCCCCGCAACTGATTGTCAATGCGGCGTGATTCATGACGCTCAGTTGCCAGCACAAAGAGACCGCCAGCTTCCAACACAGCCTGCCGGTCGGACGCCAGTTCTGCTTCAAGTTTCGTACGTATTTCTGCTTTGTCACCTTGCGGATCCAGCGCGCATTGTTCGGCAAATCGTATGTCAAGATTTCCACCGAGTTGAATATCGGTGCCCCGCCCCGCCATGTTGGTTGCGATTGTCACCGCGCCACGGCATCCGGCATCTGCAACGATCTTGGCTTCATATTCATGGACCCGCGCATTGAGCACGTTATGCTCAATATCGGCTTCCTTGAGCATTTCAGACAATGCCATCGATTTTTCAATGGAAGTGGTTCCAACCAGTACCGGTTGGCCGCGTCCATGAGCTTCACGGATGGATTCCACGATCGCGCTATACTTCTCCTGACTGGTACGAAACACCTGGTCGTCTTCGTCAATCCTTGCAATCGGCTCATTGGTTGGAATTTCAACGACACCCAAACCATAGATTTCAGAGAATTCTTCGGCTTCGGTTGCTGCCGTCCCGGTCATGCCCGCCAGCTTGCTGTAGAGACGAAAATAATTCTGGAAAGTAATGGAAGCGAGGGTGACGTTTTCCGCTTGAATGTCGACATTCTCTTTGGCTTCAATTGCCTGGTGAAGACCGTCACCAAGCCGACGCCCTGGCATCATGCGGCCGGTAAACTCATCGATCAGGACAATTTGACCATCCTTGACAATATATTCCTTTTCCTTGTGAAAATTCTTGTGAGCGCGCAGGGCCTGGGTAATGTGATGGACAATAGTTGTGGATTCAGGGTCATATAATGTCTGGTTTTCCGGCAGAATATCTGCCTCTCGAAGCTTGACTTCCATGAAGTCATTGCCCTCGTCAGTGAAGGTCACGTTGCGGGTTTTTTCGTCCAGCTTGTAATGTGAGTCTTCAATCTGGGGGATCAGCGCATTCACGCGGTTATAGAGCTCCGACCGATCCTGTGACGGCCCGGAAATCACCAGTGGCGTACGGGCTTCGTCAATAAGGATCGAGTCAACTTCGTCAACGATGGCAAAATTATGTCCTCGCTGGACCATTGAGGCGAGTTCGCCCGCCATATTGTCTCGCAGATAATCAAAACCGAATTCATTATTGGTGCCATAAGTCACATCGGCGGCATAAGCGGCGCGCTTGTCGGCAGCTGGCTGCTGATTTTCCAGCACCCCAACCGAAATCCCAAGTGCGTTGTAGACGGCACCCATCCAGTTGGCGTCCCGACTCGCGAGATACTCGTTGACAGTGACGACATGGACGCCCTGACCGGTGAGTGCATTGAGACAGACGGGCAACGTCGCGGCAAGGGTCTTGCCTTCGCCAGTCTTCATCTCCGCAATATCACCGCGGTGCAGAAACAATCCGCCAACCAACTGCACATCAAAAATGCGCATTCCCAGGGCGCGCTTGCCGGCCTCGCGGGTCAGTGCAAATGTTTCAGGGAGCAGTGAATCGAGATCTTCGCCGTTGTCAGCACGCGTGCGAAGATCATCGACTTTGGCCATGATTTGGGCATCGCTCAGCTTTTCAAAACGGCTCTCCAGATCGTTCACCGCAGCGATTTGCCCGCGAACTGATTTTAGCTTTCGATCATTCGGCGATCCGAAAACCTTTTTGGCGACATTTGACATTCCCAACATGTTGATGCCGACTCTCCAGTTCCTTGATCCTTGCAATCATGGCAATTTGCCAAATACAGCAAATCTCCAAGCGCAGAACATGTCTTTGATTTGGCAGCTCGCAGCGTCAAAATCCGTTGATGCCAATGGATTTTGATTTATGTTTGACAAACCTCTCTGTCAATGGACACCCTGCCTTTGCGGGGAGATGTCAGGTACGCGGAGGTGATTTCAGCATGATCCACGACGGAGATGCTCAAGCGATCGGATCCTGTGCTCAGCCAGGATGGCCGCATGATTTGAAGATCGAGGCCTTTTCGAACCTGCCAAAAAATAACCGGCGATATACGTATATTCTTCCCCAAGAATTCTTTGCGGCTCGTCGCATTGGTTAACCCGAGAGGGGCAAGAGCCACCGGGTGAGAGGAAAGCCCCTCATCATCCGCTGTTTTATATTGTGGTTCCAACCGAACGGTTTTATCACCGAACCGGGAACTGACGGAGAGACGGCGTGCTTGACTTGTTGTTGCGGGCAGCAAATTTGCCCGACGGACTCGGCCCCATCGATATTGCAGTCAAGGACGGCTGTATCGTCGACATGTCCCCGAAAATCGTGGCCGGTGCCGCCCGCGTCATCGACGCAACGGACCGTCTGGTCGCTCCGCCTTTTGCCGATTCACACTTCCATATGGATGCCACGCTGAGTCTGGGGCAACCCCGTTTCAACCTGTCAGGAACACTTTTGGAGGGAATTGCCCTCTGGGGCGAGTTGAAGCCCCTGCTGACAGAAGAGGCCGTCATGGAACGTGCATTGCGCTACTGTGACCTGGCAGTTGCGCAAGGTCTTCTGGCGATCCGCACCCATGTGGATGTCTCCACGGCCCCGCTTGTCGGCGTTGCGGCGCTGCTGGAGGTGAAGAAACGTGTTTCCCCCTATATCGACCTGCAACTGGTCGCGTTCCCGCAAGACGGGCTCTATCGCGCACCCGGTGCCGAGGACAATTTGATACGTGCACTCGATATGGGCGTCGATATCGTTGGCGGTATCCCGCATTTTGAACGAACCACGGAGGATGGTGCGCGGTCAGTGAAACGGCTGTGCCAGATCGCTGCCGAAAGAGATCTTCCGATGGATCTGCACTGCGATGAAAGCGATGATCCCATGTCGCGTCATGTCGAGACACTGGCGGCGGAAACCAGGCGACTGGGCCTGGGCGGCCGGGTTGTGGGCAGCCACCTCACCGCCATGCATTCCTATGACAATTACTATGCCTCAAAACTGATCCCGCTGATTGCAGAATCGGGAATGCAAGCCATCGCGAACCCACTCATCAACATCACCCTGCAGGGACGGTCCGACACCTATCCGAAACGCCGTGGCTTAACGCGTGTGCCGGAAATGGTCGCGGCGGGTGTCAATGTCGCGCTGGGGCAGGATTGTACCATGGACCCGTGGTACTCGCTGGGTTCGGCCGACATGCTGGAAGTCGCCCATATGGGCATTCATGCCGTTCCAATGACCTCGCGGGATGCCATGTCCTGGGCCTTCGATAGCGTGACGCTGGGAGCTGCTGCGGCTATGGGTCTGCCGGACCCGACCCTGCGCAAGGGAAGCCCGGCGAACATGGTCGTCCTTCAGGCGCGGGATCCGATTGAAGCCATCCGCCTGCGGGCCACCCGTCTTGCGGTGATCCGTGAAGGGCGTGTGCTCGCGGAAACACCGCCACGCAAAGCCGTGTTGTCGCTTGACGGGCGGCCCGACACGCTGGACCCGGCAGACTATGGACCCAAAAAATCATCGATTTACCCAGTCAATTGAAAAGGAGATCACCATGACTGTCATAACCAACCGCCGCACTCTGATGACGGGTGCCGCCGCGACGCTGGCGCTGCCTGCATACTTTCGCCGGGTGAATGCGCAAACTGCAGTTCGCGTGGCCGGTGTGCATGCCAGCCCGGTCGAGAATGCCTGGAACAGCCGCATTCACCTGGCCATGCAGGAGGCTGCCAGAACAGGTCTGATCGAATACGAGTTTTCCGAAAGTGTCGCGGCCACTGACTATCCCCGCGCCATGCGCGAATATGCTGAGGCCGGCATGCAGTTGATCTGGGGTGAGTCCTACGCTGTCGAGCGTGAGGCACGTGAAGTGGCAGCTGACTACGCTGAGACAGCATTCCTCATGGGATCATCCGGTGGGCCGGAGGGCGACAATTTTGGCGTTTTCGGCACCCGCAATCATGAGGCCGCCTATCTTGCCGGAATGCTCGCCGGGACCATGTCCGAGAGTAATGTTTATGGTTCGGTCGGCGGCTATCCGATTCCTGAGGTGAATTTGCTGATCAATGCCTTCCGCATGGGAGTCAGTGAGGTGAATGCCGATGCCTCATTCCTCAACGGCTTTATCGGTGCCTGGTTCGACCCCGCACGTGCGCAGGAAGCCGCGATTGCCCAAATCGATGCCGGGGCTGATATTCTTTTCGGTGAACGGATTGGCACCGCGGATGGTGCGCAGGCGCGCGGCGTGAAAGCCATTGGCAGCTTGATCGACTATACGCCACGCTATCCCGATACGGTTTTCGCCAACGCGATCTGGAATTATGGGCCCACGATCGCGGCTGTCGTGGCCGACCTGCAGGCGGGTCATCCGGTGGGGCGCGATTACACCGAATACTCTTTCATGACTCATGGCGGCAATGAGCTCATCTATGTGCCCGACATGGTGCCTGCGGACGCCATACCGGCCATGGAGTCAAGAAGGATGTCCATCGAATCGGGCGATTTCGAGGTCCCGATCAATTCCAGCGAACCGGCCTGACATCTTTCGCGCACGTGGCTGACGCCACAGCACTGGCTAGCGCGATCGCCACGGGTCTTGTCAATCCGCAGGCGGTCGTGCAAGCCGTTTACGAGGCAACCCGGGATCGTGCCGATCTTGGTGCAGTCGTGACAATGCTTCCCCGCCGCGCGGCCATGCGTGCAGTTGAGGAGGGTGCTGCCACCGATGGGCCCTTCGCCGCCGTTCCCATGCTGGCCAAGGATATCGGTGCACCAGCGGCCGATTTGCGGCAGGGTTTGGGTTCTGATGCCGTCCGTGCCCGTCTGTCTGCACCCAATCGGGAGACCGAAGGTCGCCTGATACGCGCATTTCGTGCCGGTGGGTTGGTGCCCATTGGCCTTTCCACCGTCCCCGAACTCGGTTTTGCCTTGAGCTGTGAGCCTCCCAAAGGTCCCGTTGCGCGCAATCCCTTTGATCGAAACAGAACGCCCGGAGGTTCATCCGGCGGATCAGCAGCGGCGGTGGCCAGCGGAATCGTTCCCATTGCCCACGCCACGGATGCGGCGGGGTCCATCCGTGTGCCGGCGGCAGCATGCGGGCTCTGGGGGTTAAAACCTTCGCGTGCGATGCAGGTGACCGGACCGGTTTTCGCCAATCATCTGATGGGTATTGCATCAGAGGGTGTCCTTGCCCGTTCGCTCCGCGATGTGGCATCGGCCTTCGATTTGACGCGTGTGTCGGGTGCCGAGGCCCGCCTGCCGGAAACACCGATGATTGGATTGGCGATCCCCTCTTGGTGTGAACCACACGTAGCGGATGCTGCATCGCGGGTGTCGGATAGCCTGGCAGGGGCAGGATGTGAGATCCTGACAATCACGGCACCAGAAGCGTTGGGGCAGGATGTCCAGCGTCTGATTGGAGATATTCTCGCCCTCGCATGTGCTGCCGGGCTCAACGCATTGAATATTCCTGATACCGAGATCAGTCCACTGGCTGCTGCCAACCGGGCGCGCGGTGAGGCGATATCGGGGTCCGAGGTTTTCGCGATGACCAACAATCTTGCCGAGCTGTCGGATGCCATAACGACGGCGCTTCTGTCACGATGTGATGCCGTCCTGATGCCTGTTCTTTCGGGTGATCCACCGTTGATCGGGCATTTTCCGACCGACCATACCGACCTTGACAGACATCTGGATCGGATGGAGGAAATGGCACCCTGCACGTCGCTTGCCAATCTTGCAGGCCTCCCGGCGCTGGCTTTCCCGGCGGGGATGGTGGACGGCCTCCCCTGCGGTGTTCAGATCATCGGTCCGCCGCAGTCTGACCGTGCGCTGCTGTCGCTTGTGGCACGAATCGTCCCGGTTTTACCGGAGATCCCATATCCTTTTGCCATTGCAGGGATGCCGGAATGAGCACGGTTCTACGCTTGGACCGGATCACCAAACGTTTCGGCCGCCTGGTCGCCAATGACGAGGTGACCCTGGATCTTGAAGACGGCGAGATTCTCGCACTGCTGGGTGAAAATGGCGCCGGCAAGACAACATTGATGAACATCCTTTTCGGCCACTACACCGCCGATGCGGGTGCGGTCCAGGTTTTCGGAAAGACATTGCCTCCGGGCCGTCCCCGCGCTGCAATCCGTGTCGGCGTTGGTATGGTGCACCAGCATTTCGCTCTCGCCGACAACCTGAGTGTTCTCGACAATATCATGCTGGGATCTGAACCGCTCTTGCGCATGCGCAGCCGTCGTCAGGAGGGAAGCGCCCGGTTGCTTGCCCTGTCGGAGAAATTTGGTTTGCCAGTCGATCCCGATGCCCGCGTATCCGGCTTGTCGGTAGGAGAACGCCAGCGTGTCGAGATCCTCAAGGCCCTCTACCGTGACGCACGGATTCTGATCCTGGACGAGCCAACCGCAGTCCTGGCCAGACCCGAGGCGCGCCAGCTTTTCGAAACCCTGCGCAGCATGACCGGGCAGGGCCTGTCGATCATCTTCATCAGTCACAAACTCTATGAAGTCATGGCCGCCTCTGATCGGGTTGCCGTTCTCCGGGAAGGTCGGAAAGTTGCCGAACGCACAACGGCAAGGACAACACCCGATGAACTGGCCGAACTGATGGTCGGGAACCCGGTAACGCGCCCGCGGCGCGAAGACCATGAAATCGGCGCGCCGCTGCTGGTTGCTGAGGACGTGACGGTTTATCTCGACCGCAAACCAGCATTGCAAGATCTGACCTTCACAGTACATGAAGGCGAGATCCTCGGCATTGTCGGTGTTTCCGGGAACGGGCAGGCGGCACTGGGAGCCCTGTTGTCGGGTGTTGCGTCACCGCATGATGGAAAGCTGATGCTGCAAGGCCGTGAGATTGGTGGGCTGGGGCCGCGGGCTTTTATTGCCGCGGGGATTGGACGCATACCGGAAGATCGACATGCGGAGGGAGTTGTGGGAGAGTTGCCAGTCTGGGAGAATTCTGTTCTGGAACGTCTGGCAACCAAGGCGTTTTCCAACCTGGGATTTGTCCGGCGGCGCGCGGCGCGGGACCATACACGCGTTCTGATCGAACGTTTCGACATTCGTGGCGCCTCACCCGAGATGCGTGTCGGATTGCTCTCGGGTGGCAATATGCAGAAACTCATCCTTGGCCGTGTGTTGGCAGCCGCGCCGGGAGTTATCATCGCCAATCAACCCACGCGTGGTCTTGACGAAGGTGCCATCGCCGCTGTGCATGCTGAGCTTCTGTCGGCGCGCAAGGCGGGCGCGGCGATCATCCTGATCTCGGAGGAGTTGGAAGAGGCATTGAGCCTATCCGACCGATTGCAGGCGATTGTCGGTGGACGGCTATCACGGCCGGTATCAGCGAAGGATGCCAATCCGCGCCGTCTCGGCCTGATGATGGCGGGGGTTTGGGACGAGATGAGCAATGCGGCTTGAAAGACGCACCAGCGTGAAATGGACCCTGGGTGCGGGAGCAGCACTGGCGGCCGTCATGACGGCCCTGGCTTTTGCCGCCGGGCTCATTCTCGCCGCCGGGGTCAACCCACTCGTTGCCTATCTTGAGATGTTGCGCGGTGCGTTGGGCTCGCGCCTGGCGATTACGGAGATGCTGACACGTGCCGTTCCCCTGATGCTGACCGGGCTTGCGGCCGCTGTCGCCTTCCGCGCACGACTCTGGAATATCGGGGCCGAAGGACAGTTTTATCTTGGTGCTCTGGCTGTAGCCTGGGCGGGTCATAGCCTGATGTCTTCCCTGCCGTCAGCGATTGGAATTGCGGCGCTGATGGTTGTTGGTATGGCAGCAGGGGCACTGCTGTTGAGTGGTCCGGCTTATTTGCGTTTGCGGTTCAACGTGGATGAAGTCGTCACGACGCTGCTGATGAATTTCGTCGTGATCCTGTTCGTGGGCCTGATGATTGAGGGACCAATGCGCGACCCGCTGGCTTTCGGATGGCCACAATCGGTGCCGGTTGACAGGAATTTCCGTCTTCCGGATCTGGTTCAGGGTACACGGCTGCATGCCGGTTTTCTGATTGCATTGGCCATGGCAGGAATTGTCTGGCTGATTATTGCGCGAACCGTCTTTGGGACGGAAGCAAGGGCGGCGGGTTTCAACGCACGCGCAGCGGAGTTCGCGGGCGTTTCACTGCCCCGTACGATCATGGGGGTCGCCCTTCTGTCAGGTGGTCTGGCCGGGCTCGCCGGAGGGATCGAAGTTGCGGGCGTGACGGGCGGTGTGACGACCACCATGTCACCGGGTTTCGGTTATGCGGGAATCGTCGTGGCAATGCTGGCCGCGTTGCATCCGGCGGGAGTCGTTGCCGCGTCCGTTTTTGTGGCCACGGTGTTTGTTGGGGCAGATGCGATGAGCCGGGCCACAGGGGTCCCGTCATTTATTGCGGATGTCATCGTGGCGCTGGCACTCCTGACAATGCTCGTTGCGCTGCTCTTCAGCAGCTATCGGATCCGCCGATGACAGAAGCCCTCGACCTGTTCTTCAATGCAAGTCTCTGGGCGGCGGTGCTGCGCATCGCCACCCCGCTGATCTTCGGGGTTTTGGGAGCGTTGATCTGTGAACGTGCGGGCGTCCTCAATCTCGGGATCGAGGGGATCATGACGATGGGTGCAATGATCGGCTGGCTCTCGGTTTTCCTCGGCACGGACTTATGGACAGGATTACTGGTGGCCGCAGCGGTCGGTGCACTGATCGGGCTCCTGCATGGGCTTCTCACCGTGCCTCTGGGCTTGTCGCAACATGTTTCGGGTCTCGGGATAACGCTCTTTGCGGCGGCACTGGCCTATTATCTTTACCGATTGATTGTCACCGTCGGGGATTCCCCGCCGACGATCGATCCGTTCCGTCCACTCGATATCCCGATCATGTCGGATATCCCGTTCTTTGGCCCTGTTTTCTTCGCGCAGGCGCCACCGACCTATCTCGCGCTCCTTGCCGTGATTGTCATGTCATATGTCCTGATGCGCACACCGCTCGGTCTCGCGATCCGGATGACCGGGGAGAGCCCGCACACGGTCGAGGCGCAGGGACTCAACCCGACATTGATTCGCATCGGCTGTGTGATGACAGGTTCCGCGCTGATGGCACTGGGCGGAGCATTCCTGACGACTGCAGCTTTCAACAGTTTCTTTCCCGAGATGGTTCAGGGGCGCGGCTGGATCTGCATCGCTCTCGTCGTTTTCGCATCATGGCGGCCGGGAAAGGCACTTATCGGCGCATTGCTCTTTGCATTTTTTGATGCCTACCAGCTGCGTCTGCAAACTGTGGTGGAGAATGTGCCCTACCAATTGTTCCTGATGGCACCCTATCTGTTGTCCATTGCCGCACTCATCCTCGTGTCCCGCCGTGCCCAGGTGCCGGCAGCCTTGATGATTCCCTATCGAAGGGGAGAGCGTTAGGGTAGTGATCCATGTGTTCCTTCGTCCCGTGCACCGAGCGGAAACAGCCGGGTCAATCCGCATGGCTGACAGGAAATTGCCAGTTTCACGGGCAATTGCCCGGATTGGCTGTCAAGATCCCGATGCAATCATGTTAACGCGGTCGTGCGGGAATGAGTCTCTGTCCGAAAACTCACAACCCCAATTCCCCGGACATCAATTCAATGATGGCAGAGTGGACAGCTGCTCGGTCGGTTCCAGCCGGGTCGGTGCAAACGGGATCATCATTTTCCGCGACGAGAATTGCCGCGCCGGAGGGTTTGCAAACAGGCATTGCTGTAAAGTGATAAGCCGGATTGAATCTCTCAATGCGTCTGCCACCCATGAGGTCAGAAAGACCGCTGCGGTCAAAATCTGCAGCGGGCAGCCGGTCGTTTGCCCCACCGAGCCCAATCACCAGTGTCTGCGGGATGAGAAAGGTCAAGTTGCTTTCATCGAGCCCCCAGACAAAGCCGGGGTCAATGGCGGTGACGTGAGTTATCCGCGGGTCGGCATAACGCTTGTTCCAAACATCTGGATCAATTGTCTGCAGACTCACCTCGTTCGACAGAAGTAAATCACAAACGCTCATGCTTTGGCGGAATCTCTGGCAAGTCTCCACACTTCCGGCGTGATTTCCCGTCGCGCCACCCATGGAGAGCGCGGTCCAACCGCCGTAGGAAAATCCAGCGGCCATGATCCGTGTAGTGTCGACATGGCCGGAGAATTTTGGATTCTCCAGCAAAGCGTCCAGAGCTGCACGCAGGTCGGTGATACGGGTCCAATGCTTGACGCCATCGGACATGTCAAAATCACTCCAGGTTGAGTTTGGATGGTTGACAAGGACAACGATTGCCCCTTTTTTCGCCAAAGCTGCGCCCAGCCAGGCCTGCGATCGATCCGTTCCGCCCAGTCCGTGGCTGAACAGCACGACAGGGTGCTCCCCATCCGAGACGGATCCTTCGAGATACGCTTCAACACCTTTAAAAACCGCGTTGTCAGCATAAAGTATCCTGTTTTCCAAAGCGGTACTGGGGTACCAGATTGCCACCCGCGCCCGCGCCTCGTGATGCGGCAGGAACAGTTCCTCAATCTGAAGGCCAGCGGTATCGGCAACAGAGGCGCTTGCGATGATCGGAATGGCAAGCATGGTGTTCAAGGTTTTCATGGAATATTTCCTTAGACATGTGAATTCATTCCATCGCGTTTAAACTTGATTCAGTGCCGGTGGCGTCCTAGATCCGGTTTTAGGTCTCCATGATCCGGTTTCAGGACTTGGCCTCACCGTGATTTCCCCTTTTGATGGTGCTGATGCCTACGTTCCCTATCCCTTTTTTTGTTGCGCTTGTCCTGTTTGCTATCGCCCTTCGACTGTGGCAGGCACGTCGAGGCTTTGGCCCGCTCAGCGGCTTACTGATCCTGTGTGCGGTTCAGTCCCTGATCATAGCGCTTGCGCAACATTATGAGGTTGCGGAAATAAGGATTTTGCAGCCGGTCACAGCAACACTGATTCCTCCGGCAGCGTGGCTTTCCTATCAGATTACAGCGGTGCGCCGACCCCATCGCATCGACTTGCTTCATGTCCTTGGCCCATTGATAAGTATCACGGCGCTCGTGACCGCGCCCCAGTTTCTGGACATCTTGATCCCGGGGGTATTCGTCGTTTACGGCGTTCTCATCCTCAACCATGTGATGCAGGGAGCTGATGCACAGCCAAAAGTCCTGCTGTCGAGAGTCGCCATTTCTTGGCGGATCTGGTTTGTCATCGGTCTCTCTCTCATCGTATCGGCAGCAAGCGACATATTGATCACCACCAGCCAGATTGCCGGATATGAAGCCTTTCGTCCTTGGATTATCAGCGTGTTTTCGGCTGTTAATCTGCTGGTCATCGGACTGGTGAGCCTCTCACCTCATGCACAGACCGATAATCCAGACGATTTGGGCGACCCCTTGCCACTACAGGACCCGGACCCGCTGGTTTGGGAAAGGGTTTCGGTCTACATGGCGGAACATAAACCGTATCTTGATGCGGATCTCACGCTCGGTCGTCTCTCTCGCAAGTTGGGTATTCCGGCCAAGCCGCTTTCATCGACAATCAACCGCGTGACCGGGGGTAATGTTTCTCGGTTTATCAACGAAGCGAGGATCAGGGCTGCCCAGCAAGCCATACTCGACGGCGATTCAATCACCGATGCAATGTTGTCATCGGGCTTCAACACGAAGTCAAATTTCAATCGAGAATTCCGGCGCATTGTCGGTGAAAGTCCAAGCGCGTGGTTGCGCAAGGAACAGCATAGAATGCACGATTAGGTTGACTTCTTGGAAATGCGGCGTTGACCGGTCCGCAATAATACACGCATCCCAATGAACCGGGAAATGCCTTCCATGGAGCCGGGTGGCGGATGGTTCAGGATCTCAATAAGTTTGTGAGGTAAAGGATGCTGGTGGACCGGTCCCGGTCGCAACTGTCTATTCACAGTTTCGTTCTTGTTGACTATTCCCACGATGGCAGCGCTCCGCCCAATCACTTCATGACGTTCAGGTGAATCGGGAACGTTTCCACCGCCATTTCCTTCGTCGTTCAGGGATTGATTCGTGATCCATCCCAGGCAAAACAATGACCGCTATCGTTCGCTGTCAATTCATTCAGCACCGCAATGAGGCTGGTGGCTGAACTGTTTGGTGAAAAAAGTTTTGATTTAGGCACAGCCGACTGAAATGGTTGTGACAGTTTGCTGTCAACTGTGCCGGGGTGCAAGCCGACCACGATCACATTGTCGCGTCTTCGGGATGTCTCGAGGGCGGCGTTGCGGATGATCATATTGAGAGCGGCCTTCGACGCGCGATAAGCGTACCATCCGCCGAGGTGATTG
Organism: Paracoccaceae bacterium; assembly: GCA_026709265.1. Taxonomy (GTDB): domain Bacteria; phylum Pseudomonadota; class Alphaproteobacteria; order Rhodobacterales; family Rhodobacteraceae; genus JAPOXR01. Next base: position 35,636 of record JAPOTI010000116.1, read on the forward strand.
TCGGAGATACTGCCGACACGGGCTGATAACGCAGCAAAGATGGCCCGTCCATCGCTACGTAATTTGGGGATAAAATGCTTGGCGACGATTGCGGGCAGGATCGTATTGACTTCAAAAAGACGCATGAACTTTTGGGGTGAGAGATCACGCAATGACTTTTCCGGTTGGGTCACGCCCTCATGAAGCAGGCCTGTGGCAACAATGACAAGATCAAGCAGCCCCTCTTCGGTGACGGCTTTGCTCGCTGCTGCAATTCCTTCTTCGTTGAGAGGTTTGAGCAGGTAAGGCGCAATGTTACCTTGCGGAAATCGGACGGGTTGCCGCGCGATTGCATAGACGACGCCATCAGGGTGGAGTTGCGCAAGCTGAACTGTCAGAGCATTGCCGATCGCCCCTGAACTGCCGATAACGGCAATACGGTTTCCCATGAATTTAGTGATTGTCCCGCGGTGTGAACTTCCGGGCAATGTCACGAAAATCCGTGCATCCCTGCAAAACCATTCCTTCGGAAAACGGTGCGGCATGGCCACGAAACAGCTGTTGCCATGGCGTTTGACTCTCGGGGCTACGGTAGCCGCCCTGTTTGGCAAGAGCGTCACTTCGCCGCTTCAGCTCGTCTTCATCAACCAACATGTCAGCACGGCATGTCTTGAGATCAATACGCACCTTGTCACCATTCTGCAGCAGGGCCAGCCCCCCATTTTTCGCCGCTTCAGGCGATGCATTGAGGATGGAAGGGGAGCCTGAGGTGCCCGATTGCCTGCCATCGCCGATACAGGGAAGGGCTTCGACACCGGTCTTGAGAAGATAGGCGGGCGGGCGCATATTGACGACTTCCGCGCCACCTGGATAGCCAATGGGCCCCGCGCCGCGCATGAACAAGATGCAATCCTCGTCGATGGCTTCGAGCGGATCATCGATCCGCGCGTGGAAATCTTCAGGTCCATCAAACACCACGGCGCGACCTTCAAAAGCATCAGGATCATCTGGATTCTGGAGATATTTGGCGCGGAAAGTGTCACTGATGACACAGGTTTTCATGATTGCACTCTCAAAGAGATTGCCTTTCAAATTGATAAACCCGGCTGATTCCACGAGAGGATCATTGACGGGCCGGATAACCTCGGGTCGTTTTGTGGCAATCTCCGCACAATTTTCGCCAATATGATGTCCGTTGACTGTCAGGGCAGCGGGATTGGGCAGGAGGTCGGCCTTCATCAGTTCTGAGATCACAGCTGGTACGCCACCGGCACGGTGATAGTCTTCGCCGAGAAATTCACCTGCGGGTTGAAGATTGACGAGCAGCGGCACATGATGACCCAATCGCTGCCAGTCATCATTATTCAATTCTATCCCCAGTTGACGGGCAATGGCGTTGAGATGGATCGGTGCGTTGGTCGAACCGCCGATTGCCGAATTCACCACGATTGCATTTTCCAATGACTGTCGTGTGATGATGTCAGAAGGGCGCAGGTCGTCCCACACCATTTCCACGATTCGACGTCCGGTCTGATAGCTCATTTGGCCACGCTCGCGGTACGGGGCCGGAATAGACGCAGATCCCGGAAGCTGCATGCCCATCGCCTCGGCGAGAGAGTTCATTGTTGTCGCGGTGCCCATGGTGTTGCAATAGCCAACGGAGGGTGCCGAGGCCGCGACCATTTCAGTGAAGCCGACATCATCGATCTTGTCAGCAGCCCGCAATTCTCTCGCTTTCCAGACAATTGTTCCTGAGCCCGCCAGTTGCCCATCGATCCAACCATTGAGCATAGGCCCCACGGACAGGGCAATTGCCGGAATGTTGACCGTGGCAGCGGCCATCAGCAATGCTGGCGTTGTCTTGTCACATCCGATATTGAGAACGACGCCGTCGATGGGATAGCCAAACAGGGATTCAACCAACGACAGATAGGCCAGGTTGCGGTCAAGCATGGCCGTTGGTCTTTTGCCGGTTTCCTGTATGGGGTGAACCGGAATTTCGATGGCAGTACCGCCCGCCGCGTTAATTCCGTCGCGGACCCGCTTGGACAATTCGATATGGTGTCGGTTGCAAGGCGACAGATCACTTCCGGTCTGTGCAATTCCGATGATTGGCCGTCCAGACTGCAGCTCTTCGCGAGTCAGCCCGTAATTCATATATCGCTCGATATACATCGCGGTCATTTCGGGGTTGTTCGGATTCATGAACCACTGGCGAGAGCGCAGGTCCTTCTTGTCAATGCGGGTCATTCTGTCACCTTTTGATCTGTCACTTCGTCTGTAGCGAATGCGGTGAAGACGTGGCACAACCCGGCCCAAAAGACCAGCGATTTGCGGTGTCATGAAAAAACTGGATATCTGCAGCACCCACACCCCTTCAGTTTATCATTTGAAACTGAGAGGAGGCCACTCGAGACATTGTGTAGCATCATTAGAACAATATATTGTTGTTGGTTGGAGTTTTAGGTCAAACTCTTAGTCATCGACGAGGCTGAGCGTCTGTCTCCGCACGCCCTCGAGCACATCAGGGACATCTTTGATCGGACGGGCATCGGTGTCATCCTGATCGGCATGCCCGGGCTGGAGAAACGATTGGAGCCCTCCACCCCTCCGCGGAGGGGTGGAGGGCCGAAAAAAGTTCGTGATGGGCGTTGGTCTCGCCAGGCTTCCCTTTTCGGCATCACCGTCGGGAAGGGTGGCGGGATCGGGAGCGACCCTTTGCCCCCCTGTGCCTTGAGCACCCGGTGGGGAGTTTGCGCCGAAGAGCGCCAGGTCCAGGGATTGGACAGCATCGTGACGGCCCGTGGAAACAACCGAAGACAAGGAGTTTGGAATGGAGAGAATTGATGATGATGTGGGGATCGACTGGGGGTCACAGACCCACCCGGTCTGCATCCGCGATGGCGACGGGACTGTGCGCGGGGAACGGGCCTTGACGCACAGCGGCGCGAGTCGGGCCGACATGGCCGATTGGATTGTGACGACGACCGGTGCCCAACCGGAGACCATCGGGATCGCCATTGAGGTGCCGAACGGCCCGGTGGTGGAAACCCGGCTGGAACGGGGATTCGGGCTCCATTCCCTGAACCCCAAGCAGCTGGACCGGTTCCGCGACCGCGTCTCGCCCGCAGGGGCCCAGGACGACCGCCGCGATGCCCGGGTCCTGGCCGCGGCGCTGCGCACCGACAGAGCGGCCTTTCGTCACCGCGATCCCACCACACCGGAGATCATCTCACGCGGGATCGCACCCGCCTGGCCAACCGGGCCCGTCAGCAACTCTGGCGAGACCTATCCCCAGCTGCTCAAGGTGGACAGCGACCGCGGCAAAGCCTGGATCCGGGACCTCTGGACGCGGGTGCCGACACCGGCGCAGGCCCAGACCGTGCGCCCGGCATCAATCACCCGCCTCCTCAAGCGCCATCGCATGCGCCGCCGCGATGCCGCGACCGTCCTGGACATCCTGCGCGCGCGCGCCATCACCGTCGCACCGGGCACAGCGCCCGCGGCCACCGCCCATCTCCGGCGCGTCTGCGCCCAGCTGGACCTCATCGGCGAGCACTCGTTCAAAATGCTCCTTGGCCAGACGATCCTCGCCCTGCAGAAACAGGATGCGTGCCAATTCGAGCCGGGGACGGGGCAATTCAGGCTGGGCGACCAGGATGGATTGGAAAGCTGCCTCAGCCTCCTCGAGCAGGAGATCACGCTGCGCACCGTCGGGAGTACGTGATGCCGCAATCGCCGCCTCCATCCCACGGCGAAACAGATCATCCCCGCCATCCTGCGCCACTCCGGGGAGTGGAGGTTGCCAGACAGGCCAGCAGCAGGGCTCCACCCACCGCGCCACAAATGACAGATAAAAGTTTCATGGATTCCCCATTCCCCTCATACAAGGCCCAAACTGTCGCCGGGTGCAATTCCGTGATTCACTGGACTGTTGACACCTGTCCCCCGTACAGATGATCCGCCCGGACGCCTATCCCAGCACGGGCATCATCCCACGTGTGGGATGATGCCATCTTTAGGGGTCTTAAGCAAGAGGCGGGGAGATGTAAAAATACAGTGTGTCAACATGGCCGCAAGTCAACACGCTGGACTGTTGACATGTTGGGGTGTCAGATATAAAGCCGGATCGAGGGACCCGCCATCGGTCCGGGTGCGCCGCGACTTGGTCAGAATCTCCCGTCATCGACAAAATCCTGCAACGCGTCACGTTGAAACGCGGTCATCCGGTCCCCTCGTCAACAGCCGGCTGGCGGGTGGATGGGCAGCATCAGAAAAACGCATCTGCGATTCAAGGATGACGGGGCCATTTGGCGGATCGTTTTGGTCCGGCACAGCGCATCTTATCCAAACTATTGAATTCAGTTGTTCCCGAAGAGCCAGTGATTTGACAACGAACTATCCCGGATGTTGACGGCTGCGAAGTATCCATAGGTCTTGAAAGTAACGATCGGAGTAGCGCAAGTGTCCGCTCTTGTTCTATGTGTATTCGTAACACTCGACGGATCTTGGGTAGGAATTGACAGGTTTACATAGAATTTCTCGTTACTTTCTTCTTCATCATCGTTTGAAACAGCAACGTTTATTGTCTGAGAAGTTATAGACGGAGAAAAGTAGATTGTGCCGGAGGTTGCTACAAAGTCATTGGTGGATGCTGTACCAGAAAATAGTCGGGATTCATTAAACTGCCCTCGCTGATACCAGGCATCTGGGTCAGCTCTGTAGTTGATCGCTACGTCACCAGCTTCACTATGATCGCCCTTAACAGTTGCGGTCACTTCCAGGCTTGCGGTATCGCCTTCGTTAACAGTGATGCTCCGTTTCTTGAAACCGATTTCAATCGCCGGCCTTTCTCCGCAGTTCTGAGCAACGGCTAGCCCCCCCCCCCAATCGACATAGCAAGGACAGACAAGATTATTCCAAGTTTCTTCATGGACAGTTCTCCTTAAGGATTAAAGATTAAAAGGTAACTGCTCACCCCCATGATTCCGTCCTGATGCCGGGCCGCCCGCAGGCGCGGG
>JAPOTI010000100.1 GCA_026709265.1 Paracoccaceae bacterium
CTCCTGCCGTGTCGATTTCCTGCCCATTCGCCTGTCTCCTGTTGGCGCGGGCCGCGTGACCGCGGCGGCAGGATCATGCCATGATTCGACAACGAATGGAATCTTTTGTTTTGTATCAACCACTAGGCCACCTGACTTCCGACATTTTTGTTGGTTCTGAGCGGGTTTTGGCTTTGCGGTACTCTCCGATCAGGAGATTGAACGGCCCGGCGGCGGACCCCGAAGATTTTGGTGGTCCCCGACGTTGAAGTCGAGAGGGAAGGACAAAGCGCCATTGCCAAGATTATCGGCGTCTCCCGGCCAACTCTCTACCACTTCATCCAGACACGCAGACTGAAAACCAATCCATATCAGCGTGCAATTTGACACGATTCTCAGCGAAACCCTTTGTGTGCCGGCACACTTGCAATGTACGCCGTTATGGTGCATATGTCCATCGCCTTCTCACGCGGGAGACATCTTAATGGCCGAAACTGCCGAGACGAAGCACGAGCGCGTCCACCTGCGCCTCGACGCAAGAAGCAAGCGCAAGCTCGAACGCGCTGCGGCCTACGAGGAAACCACGGTCAGCCGTTTCATGCTGCGCAACGCCGTGACCGCCGCCGAGCGGGTGATCGAGTCGCACGAGCGGATCGTGCTCCCGGCGACGGATTGGGACGCCTTCCATGACGCGCTGCTCAACCCGCCCGCGCCGAACGCGGCGCTGAAGCGGGCCGCGCGCCGCTACCGCGAACGCATCGGTGGATGAGGCACCGCTGACGGTCGAGCCGCTTGGAGCGCATCACGACCGCGCGTCCTTCTCCTGCGGGGAACCATCGCTGGACCGCTACATCCGCCGACAGGCTTCCCAGGACGCAAAGCGGCGCGTCGCGCGGGTCTTCGTCGCGCACGCGCACCTGCCCGGACGGGTCGCCGGCTACTACACGTTGAGCGCGGCGAGCTTCGAGAAGGACGACCTGCCGGCGGAAGTGGCAAGGCGCCTACCGCATTATCCGGTGCCAGCGGCGGTCATCGGGCGGCTGGTCGTCGGTCTTCGCAGCCAAGGCAACGGGCTCGGCGAGGTCCTGCTGCTCGACGCGATCCGTCGGGTGGTCCGCGCGGGCGACACCATCGGCGTCTATGCCGTGGTGGTCGATGCGCTGCACCCGCGCGCCAGCGCGTTCTATGAGCGGTACGGCTTCGCATCCTTCCCGTCGCGGCCGCTGCGCCTCTACCTCCCGCTCCGAACCTTCGAGCAACTCAAGCTCTGACCTCCTCTCCTCCTTCCGACCAACAACCTGTTGGAGATGGACCCGGACTCGGGATCTGCGGCTGAGTTGGACAGAATGTGGCGCGTCAATCAGGGTGAGAATTTGCGATAATCAGGGTGAGAATTCTGGGGAGTGGCGGATGCTGCCCCTCTCCCCGCGGGGAGAGGGGCAAAAAATTCTGTCGGCAAGACGCCCCGTTTGACGTCTGTGACCGTTCGGGCGCAAGGTGGCCATCCTTCATTCCCATGGGGAGAGCCGCAGGCCCGGACGCCATATGACAGATGCACACACGCGGCTTTGACTGAATGATCAAAAAACAGACACAGTTGAAACGGTCGCGGCCAAGGCGGGTTTCAGCACTTCGACGGGTGATCGGATCAACCCGGACAGTCGGCTTCCGTCCCAAAAGATCAAGCCGCGGGGACGGCGGCGGCCCGATCCATTGCAGGATGTCTTTGAGGGACTGTCCTTGCCATCTATACCCGCGATCCGTATCCTGTGCCTATGCATCAAGACCCGACTGGATCATGAGGTGAGCCATGCAGCAAACAATCGTCAATCTTTCAGATGAAACCCATTCCTGTCTGGAGGCTCTCTCGGCGCGGACCGCCCGGTCCGCGGCGCTCCACATCCGTCAGGCGATTGAGGACCATCTCGAGGCCATTGAGGATCTCCGCAACGCCGAGGCGGCATTGATCGCGCATCGCCAGAGTGGCGGGCGCACTCTGTCCCTCGACGAGTTGGACGCGGTCCTTGACTTGGAGAATTGAGGTCACGGAGATGGCGGCAAAGGACATCAGGAGACTGGGCAACGCCAGCGTGGAAACCCCTTGACCGGATCCGCGCTGGGCCAATTCTGGCGTTACAGAGTCGGAGACACCCGGCTCCTGTGCAAAACCCGAGACTGGACCCGCACCGTCCTTGTCATTTCCGTTGGTCATCGCCGCCGTGTCTATCGCGAGACGCGGCGGAGTTGAAAACGCAAGAGGAACGCATGAAAACGATGACGGCGGAAACCGACACCGGATTTGCGCGCCTGTCAAAAGAACGGGTACAACGCGACCGACGCCTCATTCTGGCCATCGCCGGCATGATTGCCCGTTGATCCCGACCTTACGCGACCAGTCAGCCGCGTTGTGGAGTGGCTCCAAGACAGTTACAATTATCTCAGGAGATCGGCGTACGCTGCCCTGCCGGCTATTCTGAAGGTGCCGTCATCTGCAGATAATAAGTGGAAGCAACAGAAGTTACCGCCTCAATGCGGCGGGGTGGTCATTCCTTTATGCAATATAACAGTGAACATAACGAATTGATCACCCCCGTGCTCATCTGCGGTGGCTCGGGAACCCGATTGTGGCCGCTTTCAAGACAGTCCTATCCGAAACAGTTCACGCCGCTGATGAGCGAAGATTCACTGTTCCAGATGAGCGCGAAACGCCTGTCAGGAAAGCCGTATGCCCCGCCTGTCGTCGTCACCAATTCTGCCTTTCGCTTTATCGTCACCGAACAGCTAGCCGCGATCGGTCTTGAACCCGGAGCAATCCTGATTGAGCCCGATGGTCGCAATACCGCTCCTGCAATACTTGCCGCCGCTTTGCATTGTCACAGATTGGCCCCTGGTTCACTCCTGTTGGTTGCGCCGACCGATCATGTGATTCCCGACAATCCGGCGTTTCAGTCAGCTGTCAGTGCCGGTCTCAACAATGCCCGCAAGGGTGACATCGTCACATTCGGCATCACACCGACACGTCCGGAAACCGGGTACGGCTATCTGTCGCTATCTGAACCCACTACGGAAGGTTGCATTCCGGTCGCCCGTTTCGTCGAGAAACCGGAGGTCGAATTGGCTGCACGAATGATTGCGCATCAACAATGTTTGTGGAATTCGGGCATCTTCCTGTTCTCCTCCCAAACCATTGTCGATGCGATGCAAACCCATGTACCACTTTTGTCAGCGAAAGTCGCTGAGGCCATGAAACAGGCCTCAACTGATCTTGGATTCCTCCGCATCGCATCTCGACCCTGGTCAGAAATTGAAGGTATCTCGATCGACCATGCCGTGATGGAAAAGGCAGACAATATCTACGCTGTTCCCTTCTCCGGCGAATGGTCTGACCTTGGTGGATGGAATGCTGTCTGGGCGGAAAGCGCCCCGGATGCCAACGGCGTATCCACGCATGGAAAGGCTATTGCAATTGACAGCAAAGATACGCTGCTGCGTAGCGAGTCGGGCTCACAAATCATCGTTGGAATTGGACTGAACGACGTCATCGCCATCGCCATGCCGGATGCCGTTCTGGTGGCTGATAAATCACGCGATCAGGATGTTAAAAATGCGGTGCAGCACCTCAGAGATGCGGACATCTCGCAAGCCGATGCGTTTCCTCGGGACCACCGGCCTTGGGGCTATTTTGAAAGTCTTGCTGTTGGCGCACGCTTCCAGGTGAAGAAAATCGTTGTCAATCCAGGTGGAACTCTGTCGCTACAATCACACAGATATCGTGCCGAACATTGGGTCGTGGTCGAAGGGACGGCGAAAGTGACAATTGATCATTCCACACAACAAGTGAATGAGAATCAATCCGTGTATATCCCCCTTGGTTCGGTACATCGGCTGGAAAATCCCACCAAATCACCTCTGGTGCTCATCGAAGTTCAGACGGGTTCATATTTCGGCGAAGATGACATCACGCGTTATGACGATGCCTATGCACGTGGTGAAAAGGAGTAACCTGTCCGAGACGACATATCCTCTGAGCCTTGTCTCGGCCTCAGGTACAACGTTTGCACCTTACCTGTTCGGTCATTTGAAGGGCAGAAGAAGCGACCAGGTCAGTTCTGCCGTTCGTTCATCGCGCCACTCGAGCCCGGTCTGCATGTCTTCATGATCCATCTCGGGTTGCGCGATATAGGTGCCAAAGATGCGATCCCAAAGCGATAGTGAAAAGCCATAGTTTGAATCATGCTCGTCCCGCCTGGTTGAATGGTGGACCCGGTGCATGTCGGGGGTCACCAGAAAAACCCGCAGGACAGCGTCCAACCGCTGCGGAATCCGCAGATTGGCATGGTTGAACAATGCCGTTCCGTTGAGGATGATCTCAAAGAGAATGACAGCCAACGCTGGCGCACCCAAAAGGTAAACCGTGCCGATCTTGATCAGCATCGAAAGCGCAATTTCAATCGGGTGAAAGCGTATCGCTGTGGACACATCAACATCAATATCAGCATGGTGGACCCGATGCAGGCGCCACAGAAAAGGGATCTTATGGGTAAGCAGATGCTGTGCCCAAATCACGAAATCCAGCACCAGCATCGCCAGAAGAATTTCCAGCCAAACGGGCCAGTTCACAGTATGAAAAACCCCTGTCTGGGTCCGTTCGGCATCAATCGCCGCACCAATCGCCAGCAAGGGCAATGCCAATGCCAGCAAGCGCAGACAGATTGAGTCGATCACCACAATTGACCAGTTCGTGAACCAGCGTCGTGATCGCTGTTGTTGGCGGGTGCGGCGCGGCCACAACGATTCCAGTGTCGCCAGCACTGCAAATATCGTCAGGAAAATTGTCACGCGGATGAGAATTTCATTCTCAATCACTGTAATAAATCCCCATGTCAGCGATTGCGGCACAAACGACAATCTCACATGTTTTTATTGTACCCGCAAGCGTTGCATGATGCATTATCATCGTGGCGTGCCAACTGCTCTCCTGCCTGTCCTGATCATCTGATACCCTCTTGCCCGCAACTCAAACCGGCAGCGCTGGCAGGCGGTCTTCCGCGGCCAGCTGGCAGAAGGCACGATAGGTGCTTGCGATTCCATCCTCAACAGAGATGCGCTTGTAATCCGGCAGATTGGCGTGGGTTTTGGTTTCGTCCAGATCAGGTGGAAACGGAAAGGGTGCACCCGCAGACGAAATCCTGACATTCGGTGCCAGATTTTTCAGGATGTTGATTCCATCCTCAACAGTGACGCAGGGGCCATTCAGGTCATAGACTGCTGCATTCTCTCCGACCCGGCTCACTGCGGCGATAAAGGCAGAAGCCGCCTCTCCTGCATGCAACCAGCTATACGGGCCAGTAAAGGGAATCTCAAAGGTCTCATGACACGCTGCCGCATGAATCGCTGCCGTCGTCAGCGAACTCATTCCCTGGTCTCTGCCGAGCCCATAGACAACATTGGGGCGCAGTCCGACCGATGGCACCTGCCAATCCTGCCAATAGACAAGCGCCGTTTGTTCATTGGCCACCTTGTAGGCACCATAGAGCGTCTCCTTGAATCCTTGCCCCGGCGGGAAACAAACGGCGGCAACCGACGATGCATAGGCCAAACGCGAAACGCTGTTTTCTCGTGCCGCTTGCAGAATATTCACGGTGCCTTCGACATTGACGCGTGCGCCGCGCGCCGGATCAGCAGCGCAAAACGGAACCTGCAATCCGGCGAGATGAATAATGGCATCAATCGCGTTGTCTTTGACAAAATTCGATACCGCCGCGCCATCAGTCACATCAAGGCCCTGCCACACGTAATCGGCCGCTTCATCAGGCCCGACAATGAGCTCGAGCCGCCGCGAGTCAATCGCGATATCTGCCGCAATACAGGAAATTCCTGATCTTTTGAGGATCGCCAACACCCACGCGCCGATACATCCAGCGGCACCAGTGACCATGACCGGGCCATCAAAGGGGTTGTCGTCGATGAGGAATGGCTGCGTTAACGATTTCATTCTGTCGGTTTCCACTTTCGCTCTTGTCGACACATTTATGGACACCCTTCGTGCAATGCAAAGGCAACAGATAGAAAAAGGGAAACATAGACGCAGTGCGCCATCAGGTGGTCGATAGCGACAGACATGTTGGCAAGAATATCAGTCCGGTTCGGATTGACCTGTGGCGCTTCAAGCCTATTCCTGCAGAATTGCCGTGCTGGACTCTGTGATGGGTTCTTGTCGTATATACGAAATAGCGGCATCATGCGGGCTGGAGTGAAAGACTCCCTGCCTGATCCGGCAAGACATTTTCAGCGGCGCTGAATCTCCTCGATCTGCCCGGCGGCTCCCGCGCGGTGGGGGAACGTCGGGATATCGATGTCAACAGAGTCAGTGATCGGACTCTCACTCATATGTCCGATCAACGTCATGCCCATCGCGCGACGATCGCGACACCTCTCTTCGGAGCGGCGGAGACGCTGTTTGACATCCCGCAGACCCCAACCGCCTGTGATCTCACCCAAATCTCTTTCGCAGGCGAAGCGCAGCCACGCCTAGGAGGAAAATCACCGTACCCGCCCGCAAAACCCGCATCACCGGGGTCTGAAACCCGACATCATCCCCCATACACGCCGCGGCTGTCCCGCCGCCAGACCCACTCGTAGTGCCACTACGAAAATTTGGTCCTTTATCTATTGGCGCAAATGCATACAAAGTTAAAGATGGACTAACGTCTAAGTTCGGGGAATTATGTAGCCCCCGCCCCAGTTCGATATATCGTAAACAATATATCACAGTGGAAGTGGGGTGTCCTTCTTGTAAGAAAGGGGCAGCCTCTCAGCCGCCCCCTCAATTCCTGTTATCCGATCAACTTGATCAGAACTTCATGGTGATACCGAGATCGGCCACCGCGTTGCTGTCCACCGAGCCAGCACCGGCTTTCAGGGTCGCACCGCCACCCAGATCATGGGAGAAGCCGACACCGAAGGCGTCCACGGTGGTTTTTGTGACCGCCCATTCTTGTTCATAGCTGTTAGCTGGAACGCTGGTCCCGGTAACTGCGTTTGCTAACGCAGTTCCAGCGGCGTTTGTCTTATAATAAGCTGCCGCGTTTTCTATGGAACTTTGTGCTGCCACCAACACAAGCGAAGTGGCATCCGACATTTTATAGTGAAGATCCACACCCATCGCTTGTTCTTTCAGGTCAGGGGCATTGTCACGTTTAACCAGGACGGGGGCTACACCACTTTTGGCAGCCGTTGGTGACCTCGCCTCGTTATCAGCCTCATGCCAATCGCTATCGGTCGAATACAGCGCGTTCATCGAAATCAAGCCCTGCTCAAAGCCCATACCAATCGACATCACACCATTGCTGTCAAAGCCCGCGCCAAACCGCACCGGATCAACATTGAAACTGAACCCAGCAGCCCATTCGGCATCTCCTTTATTGTCTCCGTAGGAGATGGCGACCTTCGCAACCCCGAAGTCTCCATCATAACGCACATCCCGCGCCGTGTCGGCCCACACAGATTCGGCCACATCGTCAATGCCAATGCCATCAAAACCGGGATCGGCCAAACCGCCTGCAAGCTGGTCGGCTCTGTCCAAGTCAGTACCAATCGTCAGTTTATGCATATCCATCGAGATATAGACTTCGCCATGGTTGTCGACCTTGTGGGTGTCCGTAGGCCCCAGTGCGACACTCGCGGCTGTTCCGGCGTTGTGATAGAAAACTCCGTCAGCAGCAGAGCCGGGGCCAATTTGGTAAAGTGTAACTCCTGTTGCAGGCAAAGCGGTGGTCGCCGATCTTGCCAAAATCCAACCGCTCTTGTCCTTGCCAACTTCGATTACTTGGGGGACGCCATCAACAACCGCAATGACCACCCTTTCCTGACCGTCCCCAGCAGAAACTTCCTTAACCTCTACCGTGAACTGACGGCTACCCAACCCGTCCGCGTCGGCTCCGGGCGTTTCGCCATCTGCATCATTAATCCGACCAATAGCCGTGATTTGTCCGTCCGCATTGAGGTTGACATAGTAACTGTCTTCGGCAATGCCGTCGGCACTTTCAATAATCACCGCATCGCGACCGGTTTCCAGTCCTGCGCCTGCCGTATTGTCTCCGGGTTCTGTAATTACGGCTGCGCTCCATCGCCTACTCAATGTTCCGGGAACTGCCGGCGTTGTTGCCAGCGATACACTTTCCCGGTTATCGATGCTGACACTTCCGCCGAAGCCAATCCCGCCATCGGTCGTACCCGATGCGGAGAACTTGATATCAAACTCATGGTGGAATTGAAGTTCATTGGGCGCGTTGGCACCGCCATCATTTTCCTTGAATTTCACCCCGAAGTTGGCTTCTCCACTGATGGAGACGCCACCGCCGTCCATGGCGAAGAGCGGCGTGCTGGCCAGGAGGCCGGCCGCTGTGAGGAGAGATAATCTCTTCATGTTAGATTTTCCTATTTCTGTCATGGGTGGCTCGGCCAAGAAATATGATCGTTAATTGACAATGTGTTCATAGGACATCGGCCGAGCCTGACAGCCGCGCTAGGGAACCGGCGGTCCAAGTGACAGATGACCTGGGGGGGGGGGGGGGTGCAGAATAATTTAGAGAGGTGATGCCAAAATGCATCAGTGAAATATGCGCACGGACCGTGCATTGAGTGCAGGGCCGTCGTCTCTGGGATGTGAGTGTCCGGACCCTCAACCAATCACAGGAGAAGGGACATGCCATGCCCATGATGAGCGTGAGAACCCACACAAACTTTCCACTGTCTCCTCAAGGAATGGGTCGCCGTATGAGGCGTGCGGGGAACGCTTGGGGGCCCATGCGGGATTCGACCCCGCCGGACACTCGTCACGAGAACCGGGATCCCACCCGGGCGAAACCCGATCAAACATGCAAAAGGGTCCGCCGGCATGGAGAACCCGGTGTCCTGTCTTCTGGCGGCGATGGAGCGTATCATCGGTGTTGTGTTAATTGGACGCGCCACATACGACCATACTCGCTTGGCAAGAAGCAACGCCGAACTGGTCGAAAGAATCGTGAATATCTCGACGGACTATGGGCGCAGACCAGCGACACCTCAAGAAGCCCATCAAATTCTTGGCCTGAGAATCCAATAGCTGCTGATTCTCCGCAAGAGACCACCGCGTCTCACTGAAAGTCGTGGCCCGAATTGACTGGGTCTACGGGTCCGCAGTCAGTTGTGCAGTATCGCGCTTTCCGCAGGAATACAGACGCAAAAACTCAAGATTCTCCATTTTCAGCCCAAAGCCGAATCATCACCGTCAATTCATCCAGCAGATGACCATCGTGTCCATTCAGGACTCAGGATTTGGCCGCACACCGACGAAGTTTCGGTCACCCCAAACATTGTCCACACGGTTAACGGGCGGCCAGTACTTGGACTCTCGAAGACAACCGGGCGGAAAGAAAGCCCGGCTTCTTCGATAAGGTCGAGACCAATCCTCAACCAGATCTTCCAGCGAATGGGGCGCATTGACCATCGGGTTGTTGTCGGGAGAAACCCTTCCCTCGCGGACAGCGTCGATCTCGTCCATGATTCCCAGCATGGCCTCACAGAAACGGTCCAATTCCTGTTCGGGTTCTGATTCCGTGGGTTCAACCATCAAAGTCCCGGCCACCGGCCAACTCATCGTCGGCGGGTGAAATCCACAATCAATCAGTCGTTTGGCCACATCTTCAACCGTTATCGATGTCCCGGCAACCGCTTTGCCAATATCAATGATACATTCATGCGCGACCAGCCCACCGCGACCCGAAAAGCAAATGTCAAATCGCCCTTTGAGCCTATGCGCGATATAATTGGCATTCACGATGGCCATGCGGGTTGCCCGCGTCAATCCCTCACCACCCATCAGCAAAATATAGATCCAGGAAACCGGAAGAATCGACGCAGAGCCATACGGCGTCGCTGACACGGCACCGTTCATCTCGCCGCGCGACGGATCACCCGGTAGAAACGGGGCGAGATGGGACCGTACCCCGATCGGTCCCATTCCAGGGCCGCCACCGCCATGCGGGATGCAGAAGGTCTTATGCAGGTTCAAATGGGCGACATCGGCACCAAGGTCACCCAATTTGGCAATGCCGACCAATGCGTTGAGATTGGCCCCATCACAATAGACCTGCCCCCCGAATTCGTGCGTGATTGCGATCACATCACGAATCGTATCTTCAAACACGCCGTGCGTTGACGGATATGTGATCATGGTCGCGGCAAGACAGTCTCCGGCTTCCACAGCACGGCCATGGAGGTCGTGCAAATCTATGGTTCCGTCATCCATGGTCCGGACTTCAACCACCTGCATTCCGGCCATTTGCGCCGAAGCGGCATTGGTGCCATGCGCCGATGCGGGAATCAGGCAGACCCGACGTTGCTCCGCACCATTGCGCGTATGATATCGATGAATCGCCAGCAATCCGGCATATTCGCCCTGCGCCCCGGAATTCGGCTGCATCGAAATCGCATCAAAGCCGGTAATTTCACACAATTTCTCCGACAGTTCCCTGATCAGTTCCGCATAACCTTCAACCTGGTCGGACGGCGCATACGGGTGGATCTGCGCGAAGCCGGGCAAGGTCACCGGACTCATCTCAGCCGTTGCATTCAGTTTCATGGTGCAGGATCCCAGAGGAATCATCGTCCTGTCGAGCGCCAGATCCTTGTCGGCGAGCCGTCGCATATAGCGGACCATCGCCGTCTCCGCGCGATTCTGGTGGAATGTCGGATGGGTCAGATAAGCCGACCGTCGCCGCAGTGAGTCGGGAATCGTCGTTTCAGCGGTGATGTTGGAAAAGTCGCTCGCCGCTCCAAATGAATGGGCAACCGCGGATAATTGTTGAAAGTCTATCAGTTCGTCAAGCGACAGTCCGATACGGTCATCGCCAATCTTGCGTAAATTGATTCCCGCTGCCACTGCAGTCTCAAGAATCTCTTGCTGCCGATCGTTCACCTGCACCATTAACGTGTCAAAAAATACCGATGTCGAAATCTTGAATCCCGCATCGACAAGCGTATCCCTGAGTGCCACGGTCTGGAAATGGATTCTCTCTGCGATGGCACGGATTCCTTGCGGTCCATGAAAGACTGCGTATAGTCCTGCCATGACCGCGGGCAAAACCTGCGCCGTGCAAATGTTGGACTTGGCCTTTTGCCGCCGGATATGCTGCTCGCGCGTCTGCAAGGCGAGACGATAAGCTTCTCTCCCCTTGCTGTCCCGGGAAATACCAACAATCCGCCCCGGCAGTTCGCGCCTGAACTGGTCGCGCGTCGCAATATAGGCCGCATGCGGCCCGCCAAAGCCCAAAGGCAGACCGAAACGCTGTGTCGACCCGACCGCAATATCTGCACCCATGGCACCCGGCTCCCTGAGAATCGCAAGAGCCATTGGATCTGCTGCAACGGCGGCCACGGCATTCATCTCATGCAAGGAGGATATCACGGGCGTTAAATCTCTGACGTCTCCATAGGTTCCGGGATACTGGAACAACGCCCCGAACAGATCGTCTGCCTTCATGTCGGTTTCCGGGCATCCGATCACCAGATCGAATCCGTAGGACTGGCCGCGCGTACGAATCACGGCAATGGTTTGCGGATGGCAGTTCTGGTCGACAAAAAAACGGTTGGATCTTGACTTCGACACCCGCCGGGCCATCGCCATGGCTTCAGCGCCAGCCGTTGCCTCATCAAGAAGTGATGCATTGGCAACCTGCAGACCGGTGAGATCACAAATCATCGTCTGAAAATCGAGCAGGACTTCAAGTCTGCCCTGGCTGATCTCCGGCTGATACGGTGTGTAAGCCGTGTACCAGGCAGGATTTTCGAGGATATTGCGTTGAATGACAGGTGGTGTGACTGATCGATAATAGCCCATGCCGATCAATGAGATCATCTGCCGGTTACGCGCGGCAAGATGCGCGGCAAGATCCAAAGCCTCCGACTCGGTGACCGGGGAACCGAGCTTGCCGATCCCGGAACAACGAATGAAATCAGGCAGAGCGCGGTCAACGAGTTCCTGCTCGGACGCATAACCCATCTCCTGCAACATTCTGGCCACACCGGGTCTTGAGGGCCCGATATGGCGCAGATTGGCAAAATCCTCCGGATTATAATCCTGTGTCAAACTGCCCGTATTGCGACTGACCATATCATCAGACCTTTTTGATGAACTCCAAATACTCGCCTTCATCCATCAATGAATTGCAGACCGCCGGATCATCCAGTTTCAATCGAAAGAACCAGCCATCACACTGCGGATCGTCATTGACAAGTGACGGATTCTCATCCAGCTTGGCATTCACTTCGAGGACAGTCCCCGCTGCGGGTGCGTAGACTTCGGATGCGGCCTTGACACTTTCAATGACAGCCGCCTCGGCACCTTCCTCAAGAACCGTGCCTTCTTCCGGCAATTCCACAAAGACAATGTCGCCGAGCTGCTCAGCAGCGAATTTCGTGATTCCAACCTTGGCGACATCTCCATCGATGACAAGCCACTCATGTGCCGCGGTGAATTTCATCATTGCTTCCCTATGCTGATGTGGTCTTCATTCGATGTCGAACAAAGGGCAGACGACCGCACTTCGCCGCGATCATGCGCCCCCTGACGCCGGCAAAAATTTCCCGATCAGTTCCGGCAAAAGACGTATCTATATATCCCATCGAGACAGGACCTCCAAAAGTTGCCCCATAACCGCCGGATGTCACCCGTCCGATCTGCTGTTCTCCTGCCACAGTCGCAAACAGGCCGGCACCCTCACGAATTGGCACTTTTCCCGTCGGATAGATGCCGATCCGCCGGACCGATGGGCCTTCTGCCAGTTCGGCAAAAATTCGCTTCTCTCCCGGGAATCCACCGGCGCGCACGCCATCGGGACGCCGTGCCTTTTGAATGGTCCATTCCAGACCGGCTTCCACGGGGCTGGTCGATTCGTCAATATCATGGCCAAAAAGACAGAATCCCGCCTCGAGACGCAAGGAATCCCGTGCACCCAATCCCGCCAACTCCACCTGTTCATACCCCAATAAACGATCAGCCAACGCGTCTGCCGATTCACCCGGGATCGAAATTTCAAACCCGTCTTCGCCCGTATAACCCGAGCGCGCAACCAGCAGGGATGTTCCCGACCAGCTGAATTCACGCAATTCCATAAATCGCAGTGCGCCGCTACCCGGCACCACGGCATCCATGATCCCCGCTGCGGCAGGTCCTTGAATGGCGAGCAAGGCCCGATCCTCCAATAATTCTATTGCACAAATTGTCTCCAGCCCCTCCCGCAGCCGCTCCAGATCATTGAACTTGCGCGCCGCGTTGACAACGAGATGCCAACCATCGTCCCGTCGTGCCGCCATCACGTCATCGATGATGCCCCCATTGTCATTCGTCAGCAGACAGTAGCGCTGCCGTCCAACGGGAAGGGCAAGCATGTCGCTCGGCACCAGCCGCTCGAGGGCACGGGCGGCATTTTCAGTCTGACCGGCACGCGGCATCAGCCGAATCTGTCCCATATGGCTGACATCGAAGAGGCTCGCAGCACGGCGCGTATGGAGATGCTCACTGATGATGCCTCCCGCGTACTGAATTGGCAGTTCATGATCCGCAAACGCAATCATCTTCCCGTCATGCCGCTTATGAAGATCAAGGAGCGGTGTGCCCCGAAGCTGTATGTCAGACATGGCTGTCTCCATGAATTTTTACCACCCGTTCCTGTCAGCTGGACATGCAATCTGGAACCGTGCCGGCGAGTCGCCGTCACGCAGAATAAAATCAGAGGTGATTCCCCCGATTGCATCCGGTCCGTACAATGCCCTACACAACGCCGATACAGCATGGTCCTTGCCCATCACAGGGACCGTGCCGCCTCCATCTGTGTTGCAGGACACGCACGACTGTCTCTCATCAAACACGATCCCAATTTCTGTGCAACATGGTCGACCCCAGCGGCATCGCTGATGGCCGATGATGCGTCTGCCCGGCGCGGTGACTGTCAAACGCGCACGTCCGGTTCAATGCGGTTGACATGCGCCTGCAGACAGCTGATCTCCACCACTGCTTTCCATAAGACCTCTAATGCCGTTTGGGAATCCGCGTGCAGATTGCCATCGGGCGGCTCATACCGTTCGAGATAGATTCTGAGCGTGGCACCTGTTGTTCCCGTTCCTGACAGACGAAAGACGGCGCGCGCTCCGTTGGCGAAAAAAATCCTTATCCCCTGACCCGTGCTCACCGAAGAGTCGACGGGATCATGATAACTGAACTCATCAGCAGCGGTCACCCGGAGATTCGTGGCGGGTGTGATGGCAAGCCGATCAAGACGGGATCGCAAATCATCCATGAGAGACGCTGCCGCTTGTGCCGGAATGTTCTCAAAATCATATCGTGAATAATAATTGCGGCCAAAAGCCCTCCAGTGATCATGCAAGATCTCCGTGACTGACATCTCACGGGCAGCGACAATGCTGAGCCACAACAGGATGGCCCATAATCCATCTTTCTCCCGTACATGATACGATCCGGTTCCTGCACTTTCCTCACCACAAATCGAGACGCGGCCGGAATTCAACAGATTGTCAAAAAATTTCCATCCCGTCGGCGTTTCGTAAACGCGGATGCCCAGTTTCTCGGCAACGCGATCACAGGCAGAACTCGTCGGCATTGAACGGGCAATACCGACGATCCCGTCACTATAGGCCGGCGCAAGATGGGCATTGGCTGCGAGAATCGCAAGACTGTCCGAAGGGTTGATACAAACGCCCCGGCCGATGATCATATTGCGGTCACCATCGCCGTCGGAAGCGGCCCCCATATCGGGTGCTTGCGGCGACATCATCACATCAACCAAGGATCTGGCCCAGACGGGATTGGGATCCGGATGCTGCCCACCGAAATCCGGCTGCGGGATCCTGTTGATCACTGTTCCGGCCGGCGCACCAAGCTCATCTTCAAGAATCCTTTTCGCATAGGGACCGGTCACGGCATGCATGGCGTCAAATCTCAATGTAAAGCCAACGGAGAAAAGCCGACGCAACGCCGCAAAATCAAAAAGCTCTTCCATCAATGCAAGATAATCATCAACCGGGTCGACAATGGTCAGGGATGTGTCTCCAATATCCTGACTGCTGTCGGTGTGGTTCAGGTCAATATTGGGGACATCAGCCGTCGCATACCGGCTGATTCGGGAAGCGGCCTCGGCAAATCCGGTGGTCATGCTTTCGGGGGCAGGACCCCCACTGGCAATATTGAACTTGATCCCGAAATCTCCATCGATACCGGCCGGATTATGGCTCGCCGACAGAATAAACCCGCCGATTGCTCCGGATTTGCGGATCATATGCGCGGCAGCTGGCGTCGAGAGCAAACCGGAACGCCCGACAATCAGCTTTCCGACACGATTGGCAACTGCCATTCTGATAATTGTGCCGATGGCCACATCATTGAAAAAACGCCCGTCGCCCCCAATGACAAAGGTGCCACCCTGGACACCGTCAATGGTATTGAAGATCGCCTGTACATAATTCTCCAGATAAGACGGCTGCTGAAAAATCCGCGTCTTTTTACGAAGCCCGGAGGTCCCCGGAACCTGCCCTTCAAAAGGTTCAGTCTCGACAAATTGAATATCCACGGGGAATTTTCCTATTTTGTGGCGCACAGTTTTGCAGACCGTCGGCCGCGCATGCTTTTGGCAACAGACAAGAAGTGCTTGTGGCGCGCAAGTTCGCTGACACTGATGCGATAGCGACGCCGCCAGTTGGGATGTTCATCGGTCGTGCCGGGTAAATTCTGCGCCTGCCTGTGTTGGCAAATATCATCCAGTTGCACACCCACCATAGACGCGGGTGACACCGCAAGCGAGGTCTGGACAGCCTTGCTGAATCCGATCCCGGGATGTTTCGCCTTCACGGCCCTGATGTCGCACCGCCGCAACTTGTGCGCCGCGACATATCCATCACCATCAATCCATCCCAGTCGATGCCACCAGTCAATATCGATACCATGTTTGAAGCCACGAACCGTCGGCGTGTCATGCGTCGCAAAGCAGGCCAGTTCCTGCCGCGCAACTGAACGTGACCCATGCCGTGACTTTCTGGATTTCTCACGCTGTCGGATTTCATACTGCAGGACCGAGAGGCCATAGATTCCATGTTGACGAATGGATTGGCGAAATCCAGGCGGTGCAAGTCCCAGATCTTCCCCGATCACGACCGTTCCCTGCCGTACCGCTTCGATCTTCAACACAGCGATCAAACTCTCGTAATTCTGACGGACAAAGCCCCCAGGACTGCCGTCGTCCGGTATCCAGAAACTGCGCTGCAATCCCATGATATGATCAATGCGCACCATTCCCGCGACTTTCATCACCTGAGCCAGTATATCGCGAAAGGGACGATAACCGGCATCGTTGAGACGGTGCGGCGAATAGGCGGCAAGGTTCCAGTTCTGCCCGTTGGGATTGAGATGGTCGGGCGGCGCACCCACCGACACATGACGAGCGACCGACTCGCGTTCGCACCAGCTCTCCGCACCATCGCGTCGTGCGCCGACAGCGATGTCATGATACAATCCCAATGCCATGCCGCTGTCTTTTGCGCCTCTCTGTGCCGACTCCAGCTGCCGCGTCGCAACCCATTGCAACCACTGATGATACCTGATCCCGGGATCCCCGTACCGGAAATGGGACGGCCAGTTTCGCCAATCCGCACCATATTGGCCGGACAAGGTTTCGAACGCGACAAACCGCGCGAGCTGCGTGTCATGACACTCATGGCAGAATCGGGTGAAGTCTTGCTGCATGGATTCGGGCGCTTCCACACGGAACAGATCATACAGTTGCTCTGTCACGTGCCGGTGCGTCAACCTGTGCAGCGTGTAATCGACGTGTTTCGATTGCCGGAGAGCAACCAGATGATTCGTGACGGACTCTCGTATTCTGCGGGCAGAAGGGGAGTTTTCCAATCCGGGGATGGAGTCAGCGGCGATATGGTCAGTGTTGAAGAATCCGCGATGCGATGGCGCATAGGGGCTGATCTCGTCGCTGGAAATTCCCATGGCATGGATCGGGTTGATTCCCACAAAACCCGCTCCTTCTCCGCCGGCAACAATGGCAATGTCCCTCAGATCTGAATAATCCCCCAACCCGGAGTTACGCTCCGAATGGAGTCCGTAAAGTGCAAGATTGACTCCCCATATCCGTTCGTGCCCGGATTGCTCAAAAAGTGACGGTGCACGCGCCGGTGACGCAATCACCCGCACCATCTCGGTTTTGCCCTGAAAACGCAGATTGAGGGAATAGATTCCCGCCCTGAGAGACGGCAGTACGGCATCGCCCTTTGCCGCGGCCAATTCTTGCGGAGATGCGGTGTCCTCATTCCGCAATTGCCAGTTGTCAATGTCACCCGATGCCACACGGGCTTCCTGGTCACTCGGGATGATGACCTCCCGAGGAAACCGCCGCGCCGTTTTTTCTGCCCGCACGGCACGGAGACTCTCACGCAACTCGGCCGGGGTCGATGCGGGGACAAAATTCGCAGCGAGCAGAGCACGTAACGTGTCGGGCGATGCAACCTGCTCCTGATCCTGCAGATCACGATAACTGAGAAGAATCCCGTAGGCCGCAGCCAGTTCCGCCAGATCTGCATCGGCATTCATTCCGAGTTGTGCTCCCCCTCCACAACAAAAGCGACCACCGAATCTCCGGCAATCGGTGCCAGACGCGATTCAGCATGATCGCCGGCGATTGTCCCGGTCTGATCGGTGTCAAGACATCGCCGCCAGGAGCCAGGACCGGTGAGCAGAGGCAATGTCACCTCTTGGCGCATCGCAGAGCGATTGAAAGCAATGAACACTTCGTCCGACTCCTCATCGGCTCCTGTATATCTCACTGTCAGGCAAAAATTGGACAAGCCAGGATCACGCCATTGCAGCGGACGGCCGCTCAGATCCGTCCATTCGACATCCTTCTGGCTGTTTTCCGGATGTCTGTGTCCATGCAGAAAACGGCTTTGACGTACTGCGGGATGCGCCCGTCGGAATGCGGCCAGTTGACTGACAAAATCAAGCAGTTCGGAATCCATCTCTTTCCAGTCGATCCAGCTGGTTTCATTATCCTGGCAATAGGCATTGTTATTGCCAAACTGGGAATTGCCCAACTCATCACCGGCCAGCAACATCGGTGTCCCCTGTGAAAGAAAGAGAGTTGCCAGCAGATTGCGTATCCGACGTTTGCGGATGGCAATAATCCGGGTGTCTTCGATCACGCCCTCGATGCCGCAATTGTCGCTGAAATTGGCGTTATGGCCGTCGTGATTGGCTTCCTGGTTGGCATTGTTATGCTTATGCGCATAGGATGTCGTGTCAGCCAATGTGAACCCGTCATGCGCGGCGACAAAATTCACGGAAACCCAGCTTCGCCGCCCCTTGTGATCAAACATGTCTGCTGAACCGAGAAGCCGCGCACCCAATTCCTGTGTGCTGTGTTCGTCACCACGCCAATAGCGGCGGACGGTGTCACGGTAACGGTCGTTCCATTCCGAAAACTCCGTCGGAAAAGCGCCGAGCTGATAGCCCCCGGGACCGATATCCCAGGGTTCAGCAATCATGCGCACCCGCGCCAGAACCGGGTCCTGCCGCAACGCATCGAAAAATCCGCCATTCGGGTCAAAACCATGATCCTCACGGCCCAGTGTGGTCGCAAGATCGAAACGAAAGCCGTCGACTCCCATTGTGTCAACCCAAAATCGCAAAGAATCGAGGACCATACGCAGCACGAATGGATGGGAAACATTCAGGGTATTGCCACAGCCTGTATCAACGACATAGTAACGTTTCTGCCCGGACAGCAAGCGATAGTAGCATGCATTGTCAAATCCGCGAAAGGACAGAGTCGGGCCGCGATGATCGCCCTCGGCGGTATGATTGTAAACAACATCAAGGATGACTTCGATATCCGCTTCATGAAAACGTTCGACCATGCGGCGGAATCCGATCAGGCCTGCGGGCCCGAAATAACGGGGTTCGGGCGCAAAAAAACCGATCGAATTATATCCCCAGTAATTCTTCAGCCCGCGGTCGAGCAGGAAAGAATCATCGACGAAGGCATGCACGGGCATGAGTTCGATGGCCTGAACCCCCAGTGCGTGAAGATGATCAATGATGGAGTCACAAGTCAGGCCCTCATAGGTGCCCCGCAATCGGTCAGGAACATCCGGATGCTGACGGGTCAGTCCTTTGACATGCGCCTCATAAATCAGATCACGCGCGCCGCGGCGGTGCAACCCGCATCTCCCGCCTGAAAAAAGGTCCGGATCAGAAACCACTGATTTGGGGACATGGGGGGCTGAATCAGCCGGACTGAATGACAGATCCAGCTGCGGCGACGCCAGATCATAGCCCAATATGTCAGGGTGATTTTTCCATTGGCCAAAGAATTCTCGGGTATAGGGATCAATCAACAGTTTGTTGGAATTGAATCGATGCCCGGCCTCCGGCGTATAGGGACCGTCAACGCGATAGCCATAGAGCGTACCAATCTCCAATCCCTCAACATAGCCATGCCACACCGGTCCCGTGCGCTCGGGGAGCGGCATGCGGGATATCTCCTCGCTGCCATCATCAGAAAACAGGCAGAGTTCAATCCTGGTGGCATTCTCGGAAAAGACCGCAAAATTCACCCCGCCCCCGTCATGATGGGCACCCAGCCGGTCAAACCGCCCGGAGGTGATCGCCAACCTCTTCATGATCTGCTGATCAAATCAGAATAGATCTTGTGATACGCGGTCGCCGACTGATCCCATCCCACCGGATGCCGCATCGCACGGCGGATCATACGCGCCCAGATTTGCCGGTTCTGATAGAGTTTGCAGACCCGAACAAGGGTTTGATTCAACGCATCCGCAGTGACGGGTGCGAACTGAAAGCCGGTGGCGCAATTGGCTGCGAGGGCCGCCTCATTGGCATCAATCACGGTATCAGCAAGACCCCCTGTTTGCGCGACCACCGGCAGTGTGCCGTAGCGCAATCCGTAGAGCTGGGTCAGCCCACAGGGTTCAAAACGCGAGGGAACGATGACCGCATCGCATCCGCCCTGCAAGAGATGCGAGAGCGGCTCATCATAGCCGATCATCACGCCCACGGAGTCGGGATAGCGGCGAGACGCGCGTGCGAACCCGTTTTCCAGGTCGGCATCCCCCGAACCAAGCAGAGCAAGTCGGGCATCCTGTGCCACCAGTGCAGGGATACAATCAAGCAGCAGGTCAAGCCCCTTTTGCTGTGTGAGTCGACTGACCACCGCAAATAATGGGCCTGTTCCGGGGCGCAATCCGAACCGCGCAATGATGGCCTGCTTGTTGAGCTGCCGCCCCTTGAGGGCACGCACCGAATAGTTGGCGACAAGATGCGGATCGGTTTCAGGATTCCACGTATCCAGATCAATCCCGTTGACAATACCGACAAGGTCATCTTGCCGCGCCCGCAACAATCCATCAAGACCCATGCCAAATTCAGGGTTGAGCAACTCCTTGGCATAGCGCGGACTGACCGTGGTCACTGTGTCGGCAAATGCGATCCCGGCCTTCAGGAATCCGATTTTGCCGTAGAACTCGGCACCGGATGCCGTAAAAATCTCACTTCGCAACTGCAAATTTGCCAGTTGGCCAGAATCAAAAAGCCCTTGATACGCGATATTGTGAATAGTCATGATTGTGGGTGGAACCGACGTCGCGGACTGTGCCAGATAGGCGGGCAACAGACCCGTTTGCCAGTCATGCAGATTGACAATGTCAGGTTTCCATCCGGCGATCCCAGATTGGGCAATCTCGGCACCGGCATAACTCAGGGCCGCGAAACGCGTATGGTTATCCGGCCAGTCCTGCCCGTCAGGCCCCAGATAGATATTGCCCTCTCGCCGGTAAAGATGCGGCGCAGACAACACCAGAAGGTTCATATCATGCACGTGAATGGCGTGGATGGCAGCGGGTCCGCCGAACAGGTTCTCGAACCTGAGCGCAGGTTCTCTGGAACCCGTCAGATTGCTGATGTCCGGATATTCTGGAAGCAGCACCCGAACCCGTACACCCGTTTTGGCCAGTGCCTTGGGCAAAGAACCGATGACATCGGCCAAACCACCGGTCTTGACCAGCGGCGCACATTCAGAAGCCACAAAGAGAAGTTCCACGTCAAAGTGCCAGTCGGTCAATCATGGGTTGCGTGATTAAACAGACGCCACTGTCACTCAGACGGAACCGCTGTGCATCGAGTTCGGGTTCTTCACCCACCACCAACCCCCCGGGAATCACCACACCGCGGTCAATGACCGTGTTTTTCAGCCGTGCGTTGCGATTGATTTCCACATAGGGCAATGCCACGACTGAATCGAGTTGCGAGTAGGAATGGGTCTTCACACCGGTGAATAACAGGCATCTTTTCAGGCTGGAGCCGGAAATGATGCATCCGCCCGAGACCATCGATGAGATCGCTTGACCCCGCCGCCCATCCTCGTTGTGAATAAACTTCGCCGGCGGCGTCAATTCAGAATAGGTCCAGATGGGCCAGCTTTGATCATAGAGGTCCAGCAGGGGACTGAAGTCAGTGAGATCAATATTGGCCTGCCAATAGGAATCAATCGTCCCGACATCACGCCAGTAAGCATGTTTCTCAGAAGACGCTCGAATACATGATCGTGCAAAAGGATGGGCAACGGCTTTTCCATGTTTGACAATATAGGGAATCACATCGCCGCCAAAATCATTGCCGTAGTCGGGAAATGTTGACATCTCCTGGAGCAGTGACAGCAGATATGCTGTTTCGAAAACGTAAATCCCCATGCTTGCCAGTGACGCCGATGGCCGACCGGGCATGGGCGGTGGATCCGCCGGCTTTTCCATAAAGCCGAGAATACGATCATTGTGATCGACATCCAGAACCCCGAATTCTGACGCATCGCGCCGCGCCACCTCCATGCAACCCACAGTCACATCAGCGCCGCTGTCGACATGATGGGCAATCATGATTGCGTAATCCTGTTTGTAGATGTGATCGCCAGCCAGAATGATCACATATTTTGGCGTATAATCCCTGATGATATCGGTATTTTGCAAAACGGCATCGGCCGTCCCCTTATACCAGAGTTCTTCATTCAGCTGTTGCGAAGCCGGCAGGATATCGAGCGATTCGTTGCGTTCGGCACGAAAGAAACTCCATCCGCGTTGCAAATGGCGGATCAGGGAATGGGCCTTATATTGAGTCGCGACACAGATACGCCGGATACCTGAATTCACCGCATTCGACAGCGGAAAGTCGATGATACGACTCTTCCCGCCAAAATAGACTGCAGGTTTGGCCCGCCGGTCGGTCATCTCGTGCAATCGGCTGCCGCGCCCGCCGGCAAGGACAAAAGCCATGGACTCCCGGGCTAATCTGCGGACTTGCTGAGTCATCTTCCTATTCTCCCTGTCGGTGGTGTTTCAGGCACGGTTGCGCAATCCAAAATACAAGACTGAAAGCGGCGGCAACGTCAGATTGAGGGCGTGCGGATAACCCGATGCGGCAATCGTATCACTCTGGACAGCACCCTGATTGCCGCGATTGCCACCGCCGTAAATCGATGCATCGGTATTCAATAATTCATCCCAGCAACCGGAAACAGGAACGCCGATATGTCGCTGCCGTTCGACCGGTGTCAAATTGCAAACAACCAGAATCGGCACCGTTCCGCTTTCACCCCAGCGAATCCAGGCGAAGACCGAGTCGTCAGCACTCTCAGCCTCGACCCAGGCAAAGCCGCGCGGATCACAATCACGTTGATAGAGGCTCGGCTGCGTCCGGTAGAGGCGGTTCAAGTCGCGAACCAGACGTTGCATCCCATGATGAAGATTGTTGCCGAGCAGATGCCAATCCAGCGAACCATTGTGTGTCCACTCGTTTTCCTGTGCGAATTCACATCCCATGAAGAGCAGTTTCTTGCCCGGATGGCCCCACATGAATGCGTAATAGGCGCGCAGGTTGGCAAACCGGGTGGCGTGGTCACCAGGCATCTTCCGCAGCATCGAATTTTTGCCATGAACCACCTCGTCATGACTGATGGGCAAAATAAAATTCTCGGAAAAGGCGTAACTCAGTCCAAAAGTGATCTTGTCATGTGAGTATTTTCGATACACCGGATCCTGGCTGAAGTAGATGAGCGTGTCGTTCATCCAACCCATATTCCACTTGAAACCGAATCCGAGACCTCCCTGATCAGCCATTCCGCAAACCTGTGGAAAGGCTGTCGATTCCTCAGCCATCGTCATGATGCCGGGGACATTCCCATAGACAAGTGAATTCACGCGGCGCAGGAATGCGATCGCTTCAAGATTCTCCCGCCCGCCGTCCTTGTTTGGAATCCACCCACCCGGTTGACGGGAATAGTCGCGATATAGCATCGAGGCTACAGCATCGACGCGCAATCCATCGACATGATGTTCTGCCAGCCAGTATTGTGCATTGGCAGCCAGAAAATTGGCAACCTCAAGGCGGCCCAAATTATAGACAAACGTATTCCAGTCCGGATGAAATCCCTCGCGTGGATCAGCATGTTCATAGATGGGTGTTCCGTCAAAACGAGCCAGTCCATGGGGGTCTGTCGGAAAATGCCCTGGCACCCAATCCAGTATGAGTCCCAGTTCGGCCGCATGGCAGGCATCAACCAACTGACGGAATTCTGTCACATTCCCAAAACGCACTGTGGGTGCAAACAGTCCGATCGGCTGATAGCCCCAGGATCCATCGAATGGAAACTCCGAGATAGGCATCAATTCGATATGGGTAAACCCCATCTGCTGCGCATAAGTCACAAGCTGCGTGGCATGATCGAGATAGGACAATGGCCGGTTGCCGTCCTCCGGCACCCGGCGCCACGATCCGAGATGAACCTCGTAAATCGAAATCGGCTGATCCTTGCTGTGTCGCTGCCGCCGACTCTCCATCCATGACGCATCCTGCCAGTCATAACCGTCCAGCCGCCGTACCACTGACGCCGTCGCGGGAGGATGCTCCGCACCGAAGCCAAGGGGATCCGATTTGAGAGGCAACAGGTCTCCCGTGGCGCTGATCAACTCAAACTTGTAGATATCGCCTTCTCCGATTCCCGGCGCAAAAATCTCCCAGACACCACTCGCCCCGCGTCGGCGCATCACATGGCGCCGGCCATCCCATTCGTTGAAGGCACCCACCACCGAAACCCGCCGTGCATTCGGTGCCCATACGGCAAAATGTGTTCCCGCAACCTTGTCGCATGTCATGACATGCGCACCCAGAACCTTCCACAGATTCAAATGTGCCCCCTCTGAGATCAGATGCTCATCAAGATCTCCCAGGACCGGACCAAATCTATAGGGATCCTCGATGATGAACTGAGAGTTGGTCTTGGTCACGCGCAAGCGGTAGGCAAAGGGCTTCCTGCCTTGTCCCACTCGAGCAGAAAAAATATCCCCATACCCGTCGAAAGGATTCAGTTCAGTGATGCAGTTTCCGTCCTGGGAATCCAATATCTCGACCCGGGTCGCGCCGGGCATAAAGACTGTCACGGTCTGGTATCCGTCTCGGCGATGCAGGCCCAGAACAGAGAACGGATCGGGATGCGTTCCCGCAGATACGAGAGCTGCATCCTCGGCACTCATCATCGCTCAGCCCTCTTGGATACCCGTTCCCGACACACTTGACGTCACATCGACGCCGGCGGGTCCATCTCCTGTCAAAAGCCATGGTCGACACATCGACGGGGCAGAGCTTTCGACAATCGGTCCGATCTCCTTTCTGCCACGTCGCATATCGATGACCCGGGACTCCATCACTGCTGACACCCCTCACGCCAGTGGCGTGATATTCCAGATCTCCTGCGCGTAACCGCGCACGGTACGATCCGCGGAAAACCAGCCCATACCGGCTGTGTTCATCGCCGCCATCCGTCGCCAGCCATGCGTATCCTCAAAAGCTGAATCCACGCGCCGTTGCGCTGCAAAATAGCTGTCAAAGTCACATGTCACCATAAATGGATCATGCGCCATGACATGGTTCACAAGCCCCGCATAGCGCTCCCGGTCACCACCGCTGAAGACGCCCGCAGAAATCTGCCCAAGGACCCGCTGCAAACGCGGACTCGCACTGACTGCCTTCTGCGCAAATCCAGCCAGTCGCTGGCGTTCACGGACTTCCTCAGCCGTCAAGCCGAAAAGAAAAAAGTTCTCAGCCCCCACATGTTCCCGAATTTCAACATTGGCACCATCAAGTGTTCCAATCGTGGGGCTGCCATTGAGCGCCAGTTTCATATTGCCGGTTCCCGATGCCTCTTTGCCGGCTGTGGAAATCTGTTCGGAAAGATCAGCGGCAGGAATCAGGATTTCAGCCATGGATACGTTATAGTCAGGGGGAAAGACCAGCTGCAAAAAATCCCTGGTTTCGTGATCATGGTTGATTGTCATGGCCACATCGTTGATCAAACGAATGATCATCTTTGCGAGAACATAACTCGGCGCGGCCTTGCCGGCAAAGAACTTCACCCGCGGTGTCCAGCGTCGGGTCGGTGCATCCTTGATCTCATTCCAAAAAGCAATCGTCTCGAGAAGATTCATGAACTGGCGCTTATATTCGTGGATACGTTTGATCTGGACATCAAACATCGCGTCGGGACTGACCAGGATGCCATCGCGTTCATGCAGCCAGTTGACGACGCGCTGTTTGTTCTGGTTTTTCGCGGCGGCAAAGCGATCAAGAAAAGCCGGGTCGCTGGTAAATTCCCGCAGTTCTGACAGTCGTTCGAGCGTGGTGGGCCAGTCGCCGCCGATGGTCTCGTTGATGAGTTGGCGCAAGGGGCGGTTGCAGGAATGTAACCAGCGGCGTGGCGTGATGCCATTGGTCTGGTTGATGACTCGCCCTGGATAGGCTGTGTGCAGATGGGCGAAAACTGTCTCCTTGACCAGTTCGGTATGGAGTCTGGACACGCCGTTGATGCGGCGCGCCATCACGAATGCGAGAGCCCCCATACGCACCTCGCCATCCTTGATGATGGGAACTCCGCCACCCGCTTGCAGGTGCATTCTGTCGATGATGCCGATGATCTCATGATGCCGCGGCAACACGCGGGCAAACAGCGTCTCCGGCCAGCATTCCAATGCCTCTGGCAGGAGTGTATGGTTGGTAAAATGCAAACAATCACGCGCAATCTCAATGGCATCAGGTATGGCCATTGCATATGTGTCGGAGAGCAAGCGGACCAATTCTGCGCCGGCAATGGCCGGGTGCGTATCGTTGAGTTGAATCGCCACATGCGCGGCCAGATCGCGCAAGGCAAGATCTTCTGACAATAAGCGACGCAGCAAATCCTGGAGAGACGCGGATGTAAAAAAATACTCCTGCTTGAGCCGCAATTCCTTCCCGATGTCGGTGGTGTCATCGGGGTACAAAACCCGCGTCAGGGTTCTGGCCAGACTCTCGGGTGCATTGGCCGCAAGATAATCCCCGCGATTGAAGCTGTCTAAATCAAAAATCTTCGTGGGTCTTGCCGCCCACAACCGGAGCGTATTGGCCCATTTGCCGGCCCAACCGATGACCGGCGTATCATAAGCCGTGGCGATGACAGTTTCATCCGGCACCCAGACCCTTTTGTCATCCCGGGTTGCAAGATGACCGCCGAAAGCAATGGGATAAACGACTTCCGGCCTTGCAAATTCCCATGGATGACGCTGCACCAGCCACGTCTCCGCAGTTTCGACCTGAATACCATGCTCAAACGTCTGTTCAAAAAGACCGTGTTCATAGCGAATCCCATAACCATAGGCGGGAATGGCAAGGGTGGACAGACTGTCAAGGAAACACGCCGCAAGCCGTCCAAGACCGCCATTGCCGAGGGCTGCGTCCGGCTCGTCCGCAACGATCTCGGCGTAATCCTGCCCCAGCATGCGCATGGCCTGCTCGGCTCTGTCCTCGAGTCCAAGATTGATCGCTGCATCCTCGGTCAGTCGTCCGATGAGAAACTCCATTGACAAATAATAGACTCGTTTGGCCTTGACGGCATAGGTCCGGCGGGTTGCCGCAAACCAGGAATCCACGACCCGATCACGCAATGCAAACGACAGGGCCATACGCCAGTCCGTCAAGGTGGCATGCGCCGGATCCTTGCCCAGCGCCGACTTCAGATGATGAGAAATCGTATCACGCAACACGATCACATCATTGTCGAGATGACTGTTCGCCTGTTTGTCAGCTGCGATATCCATAAGTGCGTTGCCTCAACCCCTGATCGGACCCTGTGCACAACCCATCTGTCGACATTCCCATGCTGTGGACCACCGCATATTCAGGGGACTCTCTCTCATTGCCTCAGGCCATTTCCAATGAAGCCGCATGCTGTGAATCAACCGACATGAATTGACTTCGTCTATCGAGTCACCCTGACGGCAAGCGGTTCACGAACCTTGCCCCGCATGTGTGTCAGGCCTGTCGCTCCGACCATAGAGGGCCCCGCTGCCCAGCTCGGCTTCAATACGCATCAGTTGATTGTATTTGGCCACCCGATCTGACCGGGCCAGCGAACCGGTCTTGATTTGACCGCTATTGGTCGCGACCGCGAGATCGGCAATGGTCGTATCTTCTGTTTCTCCGGAGCGATGGCTGATCACGATACCGAAACCGGCCTGGCGGGCCGTTTCAATCGCCGCCAATGTCTCGGACAGGGTCCCGATCTGGTTGAACTTGACCAACAGGGCATTGCCCCATCCCCGTTCA
This sequence comes from Paracoccaceae bacterium, assembly GCA_026709265.1. Lineage (GTDB taxonomy): Bacteria > Pseudomonadota > Alphaproteobacteria > Rhodobacterales > Rhodobacteraceae > JAPOXR01. Next base: position 27,737 of record JAPOTI010000100.1, read on the forward strand.
ATTCCTTGCTTGATTCGTTCAACATTGGTGACGAACAAATCATCCCCAACCAGTTGGACGGTCTGGCCCAACGCGTCAGTGAGCGCTTCCCAGCCAGCGAAGTCATCTTCGGCCATCCCATCTTCAATCGAATAAATCGGGTAGTCCTGAGCCAGTTGCCGCAGAAAGGACATATGTTCTTCTGGTGACAGTGAAAGCCCTTCTCCCTTGAGTTCATAAACACCATTCTGATGATACTCCGAGGCGGCGCAATCCAGCGCCAACTGGATGTCTGACTGTGGCTTGTAGCCGGCCTTGGTGATGGCCTGCAGAATCAAATCAAGAGCATGTCGCGTTGATTGGATATCCGGAGCGAACCCACCTTCGTCACCGATGCCGGTGGCCATTCCCGATTGCGTCAGTTCGGCCTTGAGAATGTGGAACACTTCCGCTCCCATGCGCACGGCATCAGCGAGACTGCCGGCACCACACGGCACGATCATGAATTCCTGGAAATCCAGCCTGTTGTCAGCGTGCATCCCGCCATTGATGATATTCATCATGGGGACTGGAAGTGTCCGCGCCGAAGTCCCGCCGATATAACGATAGAGCGGTTGCCCGGTACTGGATGCCGCCGCCTTTGCCACGGCCAGCGACACGCCGAGGATTGCATTGGCACCCAACCGACCCTTGTTGGGGGTCCCGTCCATCGCGATCAACTGCGCATCAATCACTTCCTGCATCGTGGCATCGGTACCCTGCAGCTCCTGGTGAATTTCAGTGTTGACCATGTTGACTGCTTTGCACACGCCCTTACCGCCGTAGCGATTGGCATCTCCATCGCGCATCTCCAGGGCCTCGTATGTGCCCGTCGAAGCTCCCGATGGCACCGCCGCCCGGCCATGAGAACCATCATCGAGCCGCACATCAACTTCGACCGTGGGATTGCCGCGGCTATCGAGAATTTCTCGACCACGGATATATTCGATAAGTGCCATGAGAGAATTTGCCCATCCTGAGAGGTTGCCCCGGCCCGGCGATCATGTTGAACCGCAGAGAAAAGTGAAGGCTGTTGTACCGGAACGTCTCGTTACTCCTGTCGACGCACGTGCGCAACAGGGCAAGAGACAGTGAATGCACCCATTCCGGAATTGACACCCATGCCACATGGGATCCATCGCCGATACGTCTCCAGAAAACGCTTCAATGGATGTCACGACTTGCCGTCATCGATCGATCTATCGGCGAAAACAATATCGTATCCACACAACGGCAACATCCGATGTGTTTGGCAAGCCGGCAATCCATCAAGCCATGAATATCGCCCCGCTCAAGCGCAACGTCCGTATCATCGTGGTCCCAAGACCCAGCATCACCCGCACAAGGATGTTGCGCGTCAAACTGGAACGTGGGATTGCAAATCACCCCTATATATTGTCATAATAAAAATGAAGATCGAATATGACCCGGCCAAGCGACACACGACCCTTGAAAACCGTGGTCTGGACATGGCTGATGCCGCTGAGATCTTTGAAGGGGTACATATCACGTTCCCTGATATGCGTTTCGATTATGGCGAGGACCGGTTTCTGACCATTGGATATCTCCGAAGCCGAATGATCATTCTCGCCTGGACTTTGCGTGGGGCTGCACCACGCATCATCAGCATGAGGAAGGCCAATGAGCGCGAAAAAAGAAGGTATCGTCCCCGATTGGACGGACCCGGATGAAATCCCTGACCTGTCCACGGATGAGTGGGCCAATGTGATCGAAGCCATCCCGGTGCGACGGGGCAAACCAAAAACAAAGGTGACGAAGGTGTCAACAACGATACGGCTGGACCCGGACGTGCTGGAGGCATTCAAATCAGAAGGTCCGGGCTGGCAGGGCCGGATGAATGATGCGCTGAGAAAAGCTGTGGGATTACCGGCACCCACATAAATCACAGGGTGTCAAAGCCGGGGAGCCCCAACAAGCGCTCATATTTGTGGTCAAGTCACTTTTCTGGAAGTTCCTCAGCGTTATTCATTTTTGTACGTTTTTCTTCACAGATCAGATACCTCGTGACCGACCCACTTCAGCACTTCGCTGGGTCATCTGCCCAGTCGGGCCACGTTTTCCAGAATGAAATCTCTTCGTCACTGGAGACATATGCGAAGAAACACTCTGGTCATCGATTGACAGCGGCGCAGCCTGCGTGGCCTCGGCCATATGCGGTCGACTCTCCTGCTGACCAACCAGAAGACAATCCCGGTATCCGGGTCGACCGCCGGGCCGACAACCCGTTCCTCCGTAGCGCGGCCGACGACGAAACCGAATTCGCCGTGCCATGGCTCAAGGACCGGCGGTTGCAGATCAGTTCCCTGTTCAGACCCGTCGACAGATTCACATGAATTGCAGCCCTTGGAAATCAAGGCTCATCCCATCTGGGCGTCCCAGGGACAACATCTTTGGTGACGGTTGATTGCGTCTTGTGACTGATCAAATGATCAGCACTGCACGAAAGTCGTTGACATTGGTCAGGGTCGGACCTGTGATCACCTGATCGTTGAGTGCGGCAAAAAAGCTGTGGGCATCATTGCGCTCGAGATAATTCAGAGCGGACAATCCGCGCGCTTCAGCGCGTCGCAGACTGTCCGGCCCGGCCATGGCGCCAGCAGCGTCGCTCATGCCGTCAATTCCGTCGGTATCGGCGGCAATTGCGTAAATTCCTTCTGCTCCGTCGAGTGCATGCACAAGTGCCAGAAGAAACTCACCATTGCGTCCGCTGCGCCCATCTCCTCTGACCGTGACCGTGGTCTCACCACCCGAAATAAGGACACAGGGAGTGCTGACGGGCTGTCCGTGACGACGCACTTGCCGCGCGATTCCGGCCATCACCTGGCCCATTTCACGCGCTTCACCTTCGAGTGAGTCGCCAAGGATCAACGGCGTTACACCCTTTGCCCGCGCCTCTGATGCCGCTGCCTCCAAAGACTGTTGCGGCGCTGCAATGATATGAGTAACCCCCGATGCCAGGCGTCGATCACCAGGTTTCGGTGTCTCATGAACGTTATCCCGAAGCACCCTTCGGACTGATACCGGAACAGCAATCTTGTATCGCTCAAGAATGTCCCTTGCCTCAGCGAGAGTTGTGGAATCCACGACTGTTGGACCCGATGCAATAACGGCAGGATCGTCCCCCGGTACGTCGGATATCAACAGGCTGGTGACCGCCGCCGGAGCCGCGCAGGCAGATAGCCTTCCACCCTTGATGCAGGAGAGATGTTTGCGCACGCAATTCATCTCGCCAATTGAGGCCCCGCTGGCCAGCAAAGCCTCGTTGACCGCGCATTTTTCCGCAAATGAAACGCCCGGTACCGGGGCCGTCAGCAATGCAGAGCCACCACCAGATATCAGGGCAAGACAATGATCATCCGGCCCAAGATCGGTGACAATCTGCAAGATTCGCCGCGTGGCTTCGAACCCCGCTTTGTCCGGCACGGGATGTGCCGCTTCAACAATCTCAATATGCCGACATTCTTCCGCGTGACCGTAACGTGTCACGACCAGTCCTGTCAACGGCCCTTGCCAGGCGGTTTCCACAGCTTTAGCCATCCGTGCCGAAGCTTTACCCGCACCCACAACAGTCAGCTGTCTTTGTGACCCTTCGGGCAGAAAGGCGGGCACGCGTTTCATCGGGTCAGCCGCCGCGACTGCAGATGCAAACATCGTCTGCAACAGATCAAAGTGTTTCTCCACGTCGAACTCTCCCGCAGACATCAGCTGTCCGGGTCAGTATATCAAATGTGAATGCGATGCGAAGTGAAGCCGGGTCGTTCGGTTCTTCGGGATCGGCGACAGAGCCATCGGGTTGTCTTTCCGGTGCGCGGAGACTCCATTATATTCCTCGTGCAACGTCGGGAGATTGGAATGGCACGTCAAGATATCGAAGATACAGTTTCACAAGAAACACAGATTCAGCTGCGTTCGCTGCTCATCTCGATTTACGGCTCCGCGATTGCCGACAACATTCTGCCACGCATCGAGGCTTTGATTGAAAAGACCAGAAGCGAGGCGCGCACCAATCGCAGCGAATGGGTCGACGAAACCGATGTTGTCCTCATCACGTATGGCAACTCAATCACCGAAGATGACGGCCGCGCGCCCCTCGAAGTGCTGGACTCGTTTCTCAGTCAATATGCCCCAGACCTGATCAGCGACGTTCATATTCTGCCCTGTTTTGCATGGACATCAGACGACGGATTCTCAGTCAGCGATTACCGGACCATCGATCCATCACTCGGCGGGTGGACTGACGTGGAAAGACTCGCCAAAAAATTTGGTCTCATGCTGGATGCGGTCATCAACCATGTGTCAAGTCAAAGCCTGTGGTTTCAACGCTTTATTGAGGGCGACCCCAAATACAGGAATTACTTCCATGTCTGCGACCCGACGATTGACTATGGTGCCGTTGTCCGCCCACGCACCTCACCGCTGTTAACCAGGATTGAGACAAAGCAGGGTGCACAACATGTCTGGACAACGTTCAGCGAAGACCAGATCGACCTCAATTATTCCCATCCGGATGTCCTGATCGATATTCTTGGCCTGCTGCTCTTTTACGCATCGAAAGGTGCGCGTTTCATTCGCCTCGATGCGATTGGATATCTGTGGAAAGAGCTTGGAACCGGCTGCATTCATCTTCCGGAGACACATGCCGTCATTCAAGTGATGCGGCTGGTTATTGATGCCGCAACTCCGGGAGTGATGCTGATCACCGAAACCAATGTCCCGCATCAGGAGAATATCAGCTATTTTGGCAGCGGGACCAACGAAGCCCATATGGTCTACCAGTTTCCACTGCCGCCCCTCACACTGCATTCTCTCCAGACTGGTAGTGGGCACCAATTGTCAGAGTGGCTCGATTCATTGCCGCCGACTTCACCCCAAACCACTTATTTCAACTTCCTGTCATCTCATGATGGAATCGGTGTTCGCCCGGTCGAGAATATTCTGAGCCGGGAAGAAGTGGCAAAGATGGCGCGGCGTGTCGAAGAAAATGGAGGCAAGGTTTCTGCCAGGGATTTGCCGGGTGGCGAGACAGCGCCTTATGAGCTCAATATTTCCTATCTTGATGCCGTGGCCGCGCCCGGTGATGATGACAAGACACGCGCCGCAAAATTCCTCGCTGCGGAGACGATTCTGCTGTCAGTGGTCGGAATGCCCGGAATCTACATTCACAGTCTTCTGGGAACACAGAATGACTATGACGGGCTTCAGCGAACAGGACGCAATCGCTCCATCAACCGCGCAAAACTGGATCTTCACGCGATTACGCGCGCGCTCGCTGAACCGGAAAGCTTGCGCTCACTGGTATTTGAAGGCCATCGCAACCTGTTGGCGGCGCGCCGGCAGCGACCCGCATTCTGCCCCAACTCAATGCAGCGGATCGTGCCACTGGACGATCGTGTCGTCAGTCTTGTCCGTGCGGGTGGCGGTGACCGGGTCTGGGCAATCATCAATGTCTCGGCCCAGTCGGTGACACTGCAGACAAAATGCCGGGATCTCGGATTTCAGGATGATGCGTCGTTGATGAATCTGATTTCAGACATCGAAGCTCATGTCAATTCCGGCCAAATCGCACTGACCCTTCGAGGATATTCAACCGCATGGTTTGTTGAAGGCGAAGAGACCCACAACGAATAATCACGGATCTGATGATCCCGGTCACTTCGCCCTTCTCACGGGATTCCCTGGTTTCTTCGTTTCATCGACTCTCAGGTGGTCATTTGCACGCCCCCGCTCATGCGCAGCGACGTGCAGTATTCGTGTTCAACTATTTTGTGATCGTCTATCCTGAGGTCACAAACACCCGACGAGTGCCGTTGCAATATCGCGTATCAACTGCGCATAAAGGTCTGGACCGGGCTTCAGTTCTGCTCCAAGTGGATCAATGACTCCCGTATTGGCCGGTGTCCCTTCAAGGACCGTCGCAACGAGTCGCGGATTGTATTGTGGCTCAGATAGAACACAGCGAATGGACTCATCACGTACCCGTTCCTGAATTTCGGCGACCCGCGCGGCACTCGGTTGAGACGCATCACCCAACGAAATCGCACCCGAAGCCGGGAAATTGAATGCGGCTTCAAAATACTGATAAGCATCATGGAACACGACGAATTTTCCGCCGCGTGCCGGTCCGAGGATCTGATTGATTTCATCCGCCAGCATATCCAGTTCCGCACGCGCCGCGGCAGCGTTCGCGAAGTAGGTTCCAGCATTCTCAGGATCCAGCGCTGACAACTGCCCGGCGATCAGGTTCAGCCAATACCGTGCATTGTCCGGCGAGAGCCAGGCATGCGGGTCGTATTGACCATGCGCGTGATCTTCGTGACCGTGACCCGCATGATCATCATGACCATGTTCGTCATGTCCATCTTCGTGGGCATCATGACCGTGGCTCTCGTGTTCTCCATGTTCATGACCCTTATGATCGTCGTGGTCGTCATGCTCCTTGCCATGAGCGTCGTGATCATGCCCGTCATCCGTCGCCGCATGCGCATCCTTATGTCCATTCCCATGGTCTTTATGCTTGTCATCGTGGCCGTGACCCGCATGATCATCATGACCATGTTCGTCATGTCCATCTTCGTGGGCATCATGATCATGCGCCTCAAACAAAGCACTTTCCCGAAACTCGAGCAGGATGGTGTCGTCGGCTTCGAGAAGTTCGATAACCTGCGCCTCTGCCGCAAGTGTCGCCACTGCATCTGCCAACCAGGGGGCCAGATCTTCGCCCATCCAAACGACGAGATCGGCGTTTTGCAAAGCCGTGGCTTCGGACGGCCGCAAGTTATAGTGATGCGGTGATGCGCCAGGCTGGATAATCAGATCAGGGGTACCGATACCCTCCATCACTTGTGCAACAAGTGAATGCACCGGTGAGATATCAACTGCGACTTGGGGCGAATCTGCGGTTGCAATGCCACCGACAAGAACAGCGGCAACAGACAGTGATAAAGACCTTTGCGACATCGTGTTTCCTTCTGGAGAGTGAACATGTCTATGTTATAGTATAACATTGTGAACTTGACAAGAAGAACGGCCATGACCAGCAAGCGATCACATCGAAGCAACAGATCCGGGGACATAGCGGATTCCCCGAAGTGGAGTTGCGACAATACAATTCAGCAGGCATTGGCGACCGCCGAATCGCGATGCAGGGAAAAAGGCCTTCGATTCACACCTGTACGCCGAAAGGTCCTCGAGCTATTGCTGCAAGAAAAAAAGGCAATTGGGGCGTATGAGATTCTTGAACGGTTGAGTGAGACGGGGTTTGGGTCCCAGCCGCCTGTGGCCTATCGCTCGCTTGGTTTTCTGACGCGACACGGTTTTGCCCACAAGATTGAACGTTTGAACGCCTTTGTTGCCTGTATTTGCCCTGGTGAAAAACATGCCCCGGCATTCATGATCTGCCGACTCTGCGACTCCGTGACCGAAGCGCATTCATTCTCACTCAACCATGTGCTCGGATCAGCTGCGGAGGCGAAGGGATTTCAGATTGAGCATTCGACCGTGGAAGCCGAAGGAATATGCATGACCTGCGTTGAACAGCTGAGAATATGAAACTGATTGCTGTCGACAATATCAGTGTTCGATACGGTCACCATCTTGCACTGAAAAATGTCAGTCTATGTGTCAGCCCCGGTGAAATCGTTACCATCGTCGGGCCGAACGGATCCGGAAAAACGAGCCTGCTCAGGGCCATCATCGGCGCGATACGGCCCGATACCGGGACGATCACACGCAAGCCGGGGCTGGTTATTGGCCATGTGCCCCAACGTTTGCATATCGATCGTACACTGCCCATGACCGTCGAGCGTTTTATTCGGCTGACAGATCGGGGCAGTCGCGGTGATTGCGTTTCAGCTCTCCGCAGGGTCTCTGCCCCAAACCTGTTGACACGGCAATTGTCACAGCTTTCCGGCGGGCAGTTCCAGCGCGTGTTGCTGGCACGGGCCCTCGCGAATCAACCGGATATACTTCTTCTGGATGAAGCCGCCCAGGGGCTCGACCAGCCCGGCTCAGCAACATTTTACCAGCTGATCGACAGGGTTCGCCTGGACACCGGGTGCGCTATATTGATGGTCAGTCACGAACTGCATGTCGTCATGAGTGCATCAGACCGGGTGGTCTGTCTCAACACGCATGTCTGCTGTGAGGGAACACCTGCACGCGTCGCCTCCGCGCCAGAATATCGTGCCCTGTTTGGAAGCCATACCAAGGGCGCGTTGGCACTCTACCGACACGACCATGACCACCTCCACGACCATCAAGATGATGAATCATGCTCGACGATTTCATGATTCGTGCCGCATTGGCAGGCGTTGGCGTTGCCATCGCGTCGGCACCTTTGGGCTGTTTCGTCGTTTGGCGTCGCATGGCCTATTTCGGGGATGCAACCGCACATGCAGCGATGCTGGGTATTGCGATGTCACTGGCACTGCAGATATCGATCTTTCCAGGGGTGTTGGCTCTCACACTGCTGATGGCCGTGATGGTCATCGTGTTGAGCGGGCGTGGCTATGCCATGGACACGCTTCTCGGCGTTCTGGCCCATTCCGCACTCGCCTTTGGGCTTGTCGCGGTTTCATTCCTGTCTGGTATCCGCATTGATTTGATTGCCTATCTCATCGGCGATATCCTCGCGGTTTCGCACAGCGACCTGCTGGTCATCTGGGGCGGCGCGGCATTCGTAGTCGGGTTGATGGCGTGGCGCTGGTCACCTTTACTCGCAGCAACGCTTAATGAGGAATTGGCATATGCCAGTGGACATCATCCACGGCGCGAACAATTGATTGTGACATTGGCGCTGGCGACCACCGTTGCTGTCTCTATACAGGTCGTCGGTGTTCTCCTGATTGCTGCGATGCTGATCATTCCCGCCGCCACCGCACGCTACCTCGCGCGAACACCTGAATCCATGGCCGTCATCGCCGCACTGATTGGTTCAGTTGCCGCAGTTGGCGGTTTGCGCTTATCCTATCTCTTTGACACCCCCGCCGGACCGTCCATTGTCAGCACCGCCGCCATCCTGTTTGCCGGAATCAGTCTGACAGGCTGGATCAGTCATCGCAGAGAGTAAGAGAGCCCTGATGCGGGTCTGATCGAAAGTCCGGTCACAAACTGGTGGTCTTGTCATTCCGGTCACGGCGATAGCCTATGGCTGTGGCGTGGCACGAGGCGGGCAACCGTCTTCATCGCAGAAGATCCCCGGCGGAAGTTGAAAGCGGTTTGATCACATTTGACAGAGGGGTTTATTGCGGCTCAGCACTGCCCAATTCAGCGAGTAGGCTTTTGAGGAGTTCGGCACGATCCTGTCCGATCTTCCCGGCAATCTGCACTTCTTCCTGTCGTGCTTCGGCCCGCACCTGTCCAATGCGTTTGCGGCCAAGTGCCGTGATGTCGAGATTGATCTTGCGGTGGTCGGATGTTGCAATCCGACGGTGAACAAGCCCGTCAGCGACCATGCGATCCACCAATTTCGTGAGCGTGGATGGATTCATCAGGACCAGTTCAGCGAGATCGCCCATCGTGAGATTGTCACCATTCTCAAGGATCTCCATGACGCGCCAGGCTTCAACCTGCACGCCGAACTGCTTCAAGCGGTGTGTCAAAGACGTGTGGACTCTTCTGTGGGCGGTCGCGAGCGAATAGGAAATATAGGACTGGACCGGGAAACTGCTCTTCATGTCGAAATTTATCCGTTCGATTAACAATCATATTATTTGACTTGGAAACTAATTTCAACGACAATTCAAAATTATGCGCGGGGTCTCGTACAATCAGGCCAGAAAAACACAGTCAGCGATGTCTATATTCCCGCTCAGCGAGTTAAAAGACCTGGAGGGCGATCGACTTGCCAGGCGCGGAGCAGCCTTCCGGATTGGTTTGCTCATTCCCATGTGCGGATCAGCCGGAATCTGGGCTCCCTCCTGCATTTCAAGTGCCCAGCTCGCCGTGACAGAACTCAATAATGGCGACGGCATTGGCGGACGACCTGTCGAGCTGATCATCATCGATTCGGCGCTTGAAGCACCGACACCCGTCGAAGCTGTCATCAACTCTCTCATCGGGACCAACGCCATCGACGCAATCGTTGGCATGCATATCAGTGCCGTTCGCCAGAACTTGCGCAAGATCGTCAAGCAGCGTGTACCTTATGTCTATACCCCGCTTTATGAAGGTGGGGAAAGAACCCGGGGGATCTTCGCCATTGGGGACACGCCAGAGCATCAACTCGGGCCAGCACTCCAATATTTTCATGACGAGAGGAAGATCAAACGCTGGGCACTGATCGGTAATGACTATGTCTGGCCACGGGCTTCGAACAATTATGCCAAACGCAAATTGAAGGATCTCGGATCGAACGTTGCGTTGGAACGCTATCTGCCCTTTGGTATATTGGATATGTGTTCTGTCATCTCTGAGCTGGAGACCAGCGGTGCAGAAGCTGTCCTGATCTCACTCGTAGGACAGGATGCTGTTCACTTTAACCGCACGTTTGGCGCGACCCAGCTCCATGAAAAAATGCTGCGATTTTCCTGTGCAATTGAGGAAAATGGCCTCTTGGCATCTGGCGCTGACAACCTGATCGAACTCTATTCCGCCGCCTCCTATTTCGGGTCGGTAGAGACAAACGCAAACAACATCTTCAAGGAAAAATATTACGGAATCCACGGTGAGAATGCCCCGGTCTTGAATGCGCTGGGACAGTCCACTTACGAAGGTGTTCAGTTTCTCGCAGGGTTGCTCATGCATCATCAAGATGACTGGAGGCAGCAAAACAGCCTCCTGTCTCCACAGGTGACCTACCGCAGTATCCGGCGCGAGAAGTCGGATGGAAAACTTGCAAACATGCGACCCGTTTACCTGGCCAAGGCCAATGGCGTGCTTTTTGATATCTTTAAAAATTTATAAAAAACAGTTACATAGCTATTTTTATTTCAATCGGAAAATAAAATACTTGAAATGGAAAATGATTTCCTCCATCTTTTGCTGAATTTTTGACGACGCCAAGCAACTCAAGAAATTCAGCAAAGGTCGGGAGATCGCCTGTGGGTTGGATCGTTTTTTCCATCGTCGCTATCGTCCTGCTGCTTATCAGCATTTGGGTTCTACAAAGATTTTATGCCAAGGCGGCATTAAATTCTGCGTTGGTCCGCACCGGTTTTGGTGGTCAACGCGTCATCCTGAGTGGCGGCTGCCTCGCCTTCCCGATCATTCATCAAATCCAGCGTGTCAATATGAGTGCCATCTCCATTGATGTGACCCGCACCGAAAAAGACGCCCTTCTGACGGCTGATCAGCTTCGTGTCGACATTGAGATGGAGTTTGATTTTCAGGTCCTGCCATCTCAAGACGGCGTTGCAGCTGCAGCACAATCGCTTGGCAAACGTGTGGAACGCGGTGGCGAAGGAATTGAAGATATCGTTCGCGGATCCCTTGTAGCAGCCATGCAAAACGCGGCCGCAAAGAAACAACTGGCAGATTTGCACAGCGCCCGCTCCGATCTGACCGAAGATATCCAGAACGCGGTTGAAAACCAGGTCAAGAGACTGGGGCTCAACCTCATATCGGCATCCATTATCCGCATTGACCAAAGCGACCTATCTCAATTTGACGAGCGGAATGCGTTTGATGCGCAAGGGATGCGTCGCCATGCAGAATTGATATCCAAACAGCGACGTGAACGGGTTCGGATCGAAACCGAGACCGAGATTGCGATACGCGAAAGCGGTCTCGCCAAACATCAAAGGCAGCTGGAAATCGAACGCTCTGAAAAGGAAGCCTCGATTGCCAGTCAGGAAGCCATTGATCGGCTTGAAGCCGAGACTCGTGCGAAGACAGCCAAGGCACAGTCCGATGCCGATCTCGAGACCGAACGCGCCCGTATTGAGACGGCGCAGAGGATCAAGGCCGCACAAGTTGCCACTGACCAGGAGCTTCGTCGTTCAGAAATGACGGCAATTCGCAATCTCGAAGAGGCAAAAATCGAGAATGAAGCCCATCTGACAAAGCTGAGGACAGAAGAATTCAAGACAAAAGCTGCGGAAGAATCTGCACGTATCCAGATCGTGCTAGCGACAGAGGACGTCCAGGCCAAGAAAGAACTCGCTGTCGCCCAACGCGAGCACGACACCGCGCAGGCACGCCTCATGAAAGAGTTGGAACTCTGTGATCTGCAGGCGAAAAGCGATGCTGAAACGCTCGCCACCAAGACCCGGGCAGAAGCCGAAGCAAAAGAAGTAACTGCTCACCCCCATGATTCCGTCCTGATGCCGGGCCGCCCGCAGGCGCGGG
>JAPOTI010000035.1 GCA_026709265.1 Paracoccaceae bacterium
CCCGCGCCCACATCTCATCCGTCAAAACTGTGCGATCTGCATTCATCTTGTCACCTGCCTCGTCTGCTCGTGCCGCCTTTTTCGACGTGCAATGCCGACAAAAATACACGCCCAGCGCTCAAAACGCAAGGCAATTGTCAACGGGCCTTAGCTTCAGTGGAGGATGATTTCTCGGAACTCTCGGATGTGTTGGTGCATCTTTTCTTGAATGATGGGGATGTCCAGTTGGCTGAACTGGAATATTATCGCTATGGTGACATATCCTCATGGCTGACCTCTCCAGTCTTTGGTCTGCCGCATGCACGGTCAAAAACGGCGGAGAAGGTGATTGAAGATGCAAAAGCGTTGCAATTGTCGGAAAATCCCCGACTTAATGCCGTCAAGGAAGTTACTGTCCGGCTAAAGAACACATTGGCACCCGACGACCAGTTTTGGTCACGGTGGATTTACTTCGCTCGGAAGCATGGCGACAAAATATGATACCAGTGCAACCAAGACCAGAATACCTGGAATTTGATATACAGGTCCGGCAAAGAGGGCAAAGGTTCTTGAAACAAAATCCTAACCCGACGTCTGCTGAATTCCGAAGGCACAATTACTGGAAAGAGGCACTGGAGAATCTACGCGAGGTTTACGATAGTGCATGTGCCTACACAACAATGAAATTGGTAGCAAAGGGATCAGTGGATCATTTTAGACCAAAATCGAAATATCCTCAATTGGCCTACGAGTGGAGCAACTATCGATTGGCAAGGCAAACAATAAACACTCGAAAGGGAGACACTGACGAAGTTCTGGACCCATTCACCATCCAAAAGGGCTGGTTTACTTTGGACTTGCCGAGCTACCTCATTAAGCCGGGGCAAGAGTTGTCTAGGGACATGCGCGTTGCAGTGAATGTGACAATCAACATTTTAGGTCTGAACAACAACGATAACTTAGTGCAGGAGCGATGCCGATGGCTTGTTGATCTAGCGGATGAACGTATCACTCTCGATTTCCTTGATCGACAGTATAAATTTCTAGCGTTGGAGGTAACCAGGCAGGGTGTTCAGACTTCATTGCACGAAATTTTTTCTAGACCCCCACTTCCAGTTTAAAGTGAGCCCTAAGTCAATGCCGTTACCCCATCCATGATCAGTTCGGGGACCGCCGCGCCGGGGCGCTTGCCAACACTCAATAGCGGTAATGATCTGCCTTGAAGGGACCATCTCGTTGTACCCCGATATAGGTCGCCTGCTCATCACTCATCTCTGTCAGGTGCACACCTAAACGACCGAGATGCAGACGCGCGACTTTCTCATCCAGATTCTTGGGAAGCGTATAGACCGCATTGTCATAATGTTCCGGGCGCGTCCAAAGCTCGATCTGTGCCAACACCTGATTGGTAAAACTCGCCGACATCACAAAACTCGGATGTCCTGTTGCATTGCCGAGATTCAATAACCGACCTTCTGAGAGCAGGATAACCCGCCGACCGGATGGCATTTCAATAAGGTCAACCTGATCTTTCACGCGGGTCCATTTATGGTTGCGTAGGGCAGAAACCTGAATTTCATTATCGAAATGGCCAATATTCCCGATAATGGCCATATCCTTCATGGCACGGACATGATCGATGCAAATCACATCCCGGTTGCCGGTTGCCGTGATAAAAATATCAGCGATCGGCGCGGCATCTTCCAGAGTGACAACTGCAAACCCGTCCATTGCCGCCTGAAGGGCGCAAATCGGATCCACTTCAGTGACCAGGACACGCGCGCCTGCGCCGCGGAGTGAAGCAGCAGAACCCTTGCCAACATCACCATAACCACAGATGACAGCAACCTTACCGGCAACCATGGTATCTGTTGCGCGGCGTATGCCATCAACCAGACTTTCACGGCAGCCATATTTGTTGTCGAATTTTGACTTGGTGACACTGTCGTTGACATTGATGGCCGGAAAAGGCAGCTTACCCTGTTCCTTCAACTGGTACAGGCGATTGACACCTGTTGTCGTCTCTTCGGTCACACCGCGGATCTGATCACGCTGCCGCGTGAACCAACCAGGATTCTCCTGCATGCGGCGGGTGAGTTGGGCAAATAAGGCTTCCTCTTCCTCGGACTTGGGATCAGCAATCAGGTGATCTTCGCCGGCTTCAACCCGCGCGCCCAGAATGACATAAAGCGTCGCATCGCCACCATCATCGAGGATCATATTGGCCCCGCCCTCCGGGAATTGAAAAATACGATCGGCATAATCCCAGTATTCATCGAGTGATTCGCCCTTGAAAGCAAAGACCGGAAGCTTCTGGTCGGCAATGGCCGCCGCCGCGTGATCCTGGGTCGAAAAGACATTACAGGATGCCCACCGTACTGATGCACCCAGCGCAACAAGAGTCTCAATCAACACTGCCGTCTGGATCGTCATATGCAGGGATCCGGCAATTCTTGCACCCTTCAGGGGTTTGGAATTGGCGAATTCTTTCCGCACGGCCAGCAGGCCGGGCATCTCTGTTTCAGCGATTGCGATTTCCTTGCGGCCAAAATCCGCAAGCTTGATATCCTTGACGATATAATCGTTTACCATGGTGACCATCTTGATTACTGCACAATGAGGCCCTTAACATACCTGCCTGTCACCAGCACCATACCAGACTCACGATACCAGATTCCAGAGAATTGGCTTTGTGCGGACGGCGACATCGGCAGCATATGGTGCGACTCAATATTTGGAGGCCACTCATTGAATTATTCAGTCTTGGCGACTCATCCATGAAGAAACCCCGCGCCTGGCAGCGCATGTTATCCGGCAGACAGCTGGATCTGTTCGATCCCGCCCCGACTGATATCGAGATTGATGATATTGCGCGCGGCCTCGCTTTTGTAGCGCGTTGGAACGGTCAAACCAGCGGCAACCATCCCTACTCAGTCGCCGAACATTCTCTGCTTGTTGAACGGATTTTTCGTGCAAAACACCCCGGCAGTGACCCACGCTGGAAACTTGCCGCGCTGCTTCACGATGCCGCAGAATATGTCATCGGCGACATCATCTCCCCGGTCAAACACGCACTTGGCGGCGAATATGAAATCCTTGAGGCCCGCCTTGCAGACGCGGTTCATTTGCGATTCGGTCTGCCAGCGGAACTGCCCACAAGAATTCAGCGGGGCATC
This sequence comes from Paracoccaceae bacterium, assembly GCA_026709265.1. Taxonomy (GTDB): domain Bacteria; phylum Pseudomonadota; class Alphaproteobacteria; order Rhodobacterales; family Rhodobacteraceae; genus JAPOXR01. Next base: position 3,156 of record JAPOTI010000035.1, read on the forward strand.
AAGTCAGCTGATCGCGCATCAGCCTGGCTTGAGGCCACGCAACTCGCTGGATTTGATATCCAGGAAGCAAACCGCCTGTTTCGTCGCCCGAAAGATCAATCGATTGCCGCGATCCGCATCCAGCCTCTCCCGGCCGAAGAGGCGCGGGAAGCTTTCGTTGAGAGATTCCAATCGCTTGCCTGTCTCAAATCCGCCAATCACGCAGATTCAACGAAACAGGCAACACGTGACGCCATATCCTCAGGCACAACGTCGCGGCGAAAGAAATCAGCAAATACGTTTCCTGGAAACATCAGATAGGTAAATGTCGAGTGGTCAACGAGATAGTGACTATCCCCGCCCCCATTGCGGAGCTTGAAATAAACTCGATAGGCTTTTGAAACCGCTTTGACCTGTTCCTGCGTTCCGGTCAGACCAATCATATCGGGATGGTAAGCCTCAGCGAACTCAGAAACGACATCCGGGGTGTCGCGTTCTGGATCAACGCTGATGAAGACCGGCCGCACCTCGATACCGCGCTCGCTCAACAGATCAACTGCGACTGCGTTGCGTGCCACGTCGAACGGACAGACATCCGGGCAAAAGGTATAACCAAAATAGACCAGTGTCGGCCGATCGATGATATCTCGATCCGTGACCGTTTGGCCGTTGCCGCCTTGAAGTTCAAAGGAACCTCCCACCGCACCGCCTGCAACCTGACCGCCTGTGCAATCCCCTGTATCTTTGCGCCAGAAAAGCTCGAGTCCGAGAGTAACGCCAATGACGATCACTATTACGGAGGATGCCAAAATCGCATAAAATCGTGTCACTTCTGTCTTGCCTGACCTGATTTGGAATGGCGCTTCGCCAACTATATTTGGCAAAACATAGTCCCTGGCTTCACCGGCTTCAACAGGCTGAAAGTCGGTCTAAACAATCTCCCCGGCGCACGGCAACAACGCCGAAACTGTGCAAAAGACGTGGTACGATGCCCAGCAAAACCCTCTTGCGTCATGCCCCAACAACCAAAATCTGGCGCATCTAATTGACGCAGCCGTTACCGACACTTAGTTTGCTCTTTTTTCAAATATGATCGGTTCACGATGCAGCAATCACGTATGTTCAGGAATATCCGTCATGTTGCTTCTGTCATCCTGTTCATGATTCAACGGCTATCTTCCGTGGCATTGACCAATCGTGAGTATCGATAGATTGCGCGACCCGGTTGAGTCTGTGTATTCACATGGCATCACGTGTTCGACGCAAGTCGACACCGAATTATTAGCAAAAGGATTCGCGGGCTGCGCCGAACCCGGTGACGTGTTTCTCCTGTCAGGCTTGATCGGAACCGGTAAATCGGTATTCGCCCGAGCGCTGATCCAGAAACTTCTTGAGCCTTTCGACCCCGGCGCGGAAATTCCATCTCCGACCTACACGATCGTGCAAACCTACCATGCTGGTCAGGTCAGAATTTGGCATGCCGACCTTTACCGATTGAAAGACACATCAGAACTGAACGAACTTGGCTTTGATGAGGCCTTTGAGGCAGATATCTGCTTGATCGAATGGCCTGAATTGTTGGGGACTCGCGCCCCGGCTTGCGCGACACGGATTCATTTTCAGCATATCAATGATAAACCGGAGTCGCGGCTCGTCAAGATTGACCCTGGTCGGGAAGAGATCCGTACTGCGTTTTTTGGTGGTGCACTGCTGCAATGAGAAACGAAGCCCTCAGGAACCTGCTTGAATCCGTAGGCTGGCAGTCTGCGCGCCGCCGTCGGATCGCTGGCGATGCGTCACCAAGACGCTACGAACGTTTGATCCGCTCAGGCGGTGATACTGCGATACTCATGGATGCGCAGCCCTCCGTCTGCGGTTCACAGCAACCGTTTCTTGCAGCGACCGACTACCTGCGCAGGCAGGGATTCAGTGCACCGAAAATTCTTGCGACCGATCTGCGGGCCGGATTTATTCTGCTCGAGGATCTTGGTGATGCCCTGTTTGCGCGCGTTGTCGAGAGAAACCCCGATGCCGAAGCGGAGATCTATCTTGCAGCCATCAATCTTCTGGCTCAGATCCGAAAGATACAGGATCCTGGACCATTTCAGCCCTATACAGTTGACGATCAGGTGCAACTCGCTGCCCTTGCCTTCGAATGGTACCGGCGCGTTGCATCTGGCAGTGAATTGCAACCGGAAATCATGTCACAATTTACCAACGTGATGAAGCAACTGATTGCTGAACTGCCGCCGCAAATGGTCTTTACCCACCGTGACTTTCATGCTGAAAATCTCATATGGCTACCCGAACGCGAGGGGGTTCAAAAAGTCGGTTTGTTGGATATTCAGGATGCATCACTCTGTCATCCGGCCTATGATCTGGTTTCACTTCTCGAGGATGCACGGCGAGACCTTTCTCAGAGTCTTCGGGAAACCTGTTTGCGGGCTTATTGCGACATAACCGGAAACAACAAGGACGAGCTGGATTTTGCACTCGCCGTCTGTGGCAGTCAGAGAAACCTACGGATTATTGGAACCTTCGCCCGTCTCGCAGTTCTTGATGGCAAATCCAGCTATTTGGATCTATTGCCCCGCGTCTGGCAACATCTGCAGCACGATCTTGCCCATCCCAAATTGGCAGATCTGTCAAAATTCGTGAAGAAAGAGCTTCCGGCGGTCACGCATCTGACCTTGACTGCTCTCCGTACCGCCTGCCAATGAAACCTCACGCTGCCATGGTTTTCGCGGCCGGTTTTGGTACACGACTCGGCGATCTGGTGAAGGATCGGCCCAAACCCTTGATCGAAGTTGCGGGCCAGCCATTAATCGACCATGCCCTGGAGATCGTTAAAACTGCGGGTGTGGAACACTGTGCCGTTAATCTGCATTATCTTGCTGATCAGCTGAGAGCACAACTCAAAGACCGCCCGGGTCTCACTCTGGTCCATGAATTCCCAGATATTCTCGACACTGGCGGGGGGCTGCTCAATGCTGCTGATATTTTGGGCGAAGGCGCGGTTTTCACATTAAATTCCGACACAGTCTTTCGAGGCGCCAATCCGCTCCTGCAGCTGAAGGCATTCTGGAATCCGACACAGATGGATGCATTACTTCTGCTCTCTGCACCCGAGTCGGCAATTGGTCATACGGGTCATGGAGATTTTATGTGGTCTGAAGATAACCGTATTCGCCGCTGCGAAAAGGGTGAAAGTGGCTGCGTGTATACTGGCGCACAAATTATTGACACGCGCTGCCTGTCGTCGGTCGGCAAACGGGTATTTTCGTTCAATCAGATCTGGAACCGATTGATTTCAGACGGCAGGCTGGCAGGGGTCCTGTATCCCGGCAAGATTGGTGATGCCGGTACACCCGAAGGCATACGCGCATCGGAAACACTCCTCACATCGTAGGAACTTCGTATGACACGCTCCATCCCCTCATATATCTCCGAATCAGGAATGAAGACAAAAGAGGCGGCAGTTGTTGTTGGGCGCACAATGTCCTGTAGATAACTCAGGAATTCTGTTGCAGTCGGCTTGCGCATAGACCGCCACAACGGCCAATTCATCAACTGATCAATCATAATTGAGGAAGCCCCAGAATTTAATTCCCTGTCTGCCAAAATACCTCGCCTCATCCGTCGAATTGCAGGTTGATCTAGAAGTGTCATCTTGACTGGCGAACCATCCGTTAAGTCCAGTTCAGGCGCAACGTCCGCAACACATGGTCCTGCAAAGATTTCGGAATATTGAGTTGTTTCGCAATTTGATGCCATGTCGAGAAAGCCTCAACGGTTTGTGCCAACACAGTCTTTTCACGTTGACGTGGCAATCGCGCATATTTTGTGAGAAGCTTTGACAGCGTCTGGACCCAACTGACGACCAGACGGTGCCATGCCCATTCCCATCTCTGGGCCAACGACAATCGCACGCCTCTCGCCAAGGTTGCTTGATGATTCGCCGGAAGCAACTGAACAGGAATCAACCATGGTCCAAACCCAGCCCTATGGGAAACGCTCCCTTGGATGCGAGGCGACTTGACAGATATAGGCCAATGGCCTCACGATGGAATTCGCGTGGGATGATGCCAAGAGCGATGCTTGTCTGGCGCAACGCGGCTTCGACTTTGCCTATATCCTTCGCGCCTTCCTCGATCCGTTGCGGATGATCGACCCGGACACGCGGTGGGACTATGGCGAGGACCGCTATCGGTTGACCGGCATGGTCGATGGGCGCGTCTCTGTCGTCGTTTATACAATACGGGACCGACCATTCGCATCATTTCAGCCCGCAGGGCCAACCCGAAGGAGGCTGTGGCATATGAACACAACGCGCATCAGGATTGATCCCGACGATCCATCCACCTTTCCCAAGGGGCAGATCAACACGGCAATGGTGGATGCGACCACGGAAGCAGAAATTGCCTTGCAGGAGCAGGAAGATGAAGCGACGGCGATGCAGGATATGGCACGTTATACACGCCGGATTCGACACAGGATGGGCTTCAGTCAGATCGAGTTCGCGCGACGCATCGCCGTGCCGCATGAGACAATCCGAAATTGGGAACAAGGCAAACACTGCCCAACAGGTGCGGCACGCGCCCTGTTGCGGGTGCTCGACAAAGCGCCCGAGACGGCACTCCGCGTGCTGACATGACAATCGCAACCAACTGAATCACAAAGGGCGCCCTGTTCTCCTGATTTCTGTCGCTCCCGGTCCCGCCACCCGTTCCGGCGGTTATGCCGAAAAGGGAAGCATGGCGAGAACAGTGCCCGTCACGAACCGTTTCCGGCCATCCTCAGCCGGTCACCCCAAAAAGAGAACCAAAAGGCCAGCCTAAAAGATACAGGGGGCGAGGTCTCCGGTCAGTGTGACGAAGTGTGGGATGATCATCGCGGTTGGTGTGTGTGGGATGGAAAAGCTGCGATCAGTGGCGAGAACGCACAATACGTCGATGTCGTTCTGGCTGACATATGTGTGGGCCGGATCATGAGGTTTTGCCGGGCCAGGAGGGAGAGGTCCCGGATATGGATGCCGGTTCGTTTGATGCGCTCCATAAAAAATCAACCGTGGTCAAAACCCAGTTATATGGGAATCATTCCCGGTCAAGGAGACAACCTTGACGCAGTCAGATGACGAGACTAGATTTCACATGTGATTGAGAATTGGATCAGCAACATGTCTATTGTAGAATTGACCGACGAGAACTTTGATCAGGGAATCACGGGCGATATCCCGGTTCTCGTGGACTTCACGGCGGCATGGTGCGGGCCCTGCCGCCAACTCGCACCATCGCTCGAAGAGCTTTCCGAAGAGTTGGCTGGCCGCATCACCATCGCGAAGGTTGACGTTGATTCCAATCAGGAAGCCCCGTCCCGGTTTGGTGTGCGTGGTATTCCAGCTTTGTTTATCTTTCGCAATGGAGAGCTGATCGCCGAAATGACAGGAGTGAGGTCCAAATCCGACCTCAAGAGATGGATCGAAAACGCGATCTGAAACGTTAGCCTGGCTCTCAACCGTTCTCGCGGAGGATGTTTCCTGCCAGATAGAGCGAGCCACAAATAAGAATGCGCGACCCGGGCATTTCTGTGGCGCATCTGCTCACAGCCTGTTCAGCAGTTTCAGCAGTTTCAGCCTTGAATCCAAGACCCTGGGCGGTCTCGGCCACATAGGGCGCTGACAATGAAGCCGCCTCTCCGGGTATGGCGATGCCGTAGAGTCGTTCGGCGACACTCCGCATAGCCGAAAGATACCCACCAATACCCTTGCTGTTCAGCATACCGCAAACGATGCCATTCTTGTTTCCTTTCATTTCCTGAAGAGCCTGTGCGGCCGCCTGTCCCGCGGCCTTGTTGTGCCCCCCATCAAGCCAAAGCTCTGAATCTGCCGCCGCCGCAACCAGCGGCCCGGATTTGAGACGCTGCATTCTCGCCGGCCAGTCAGCATCAGTCAGGGCGCTTGATAATGAAGTTGATCGCACGCCAATATGCCTGAGCAGGGCGAGAGCCGCACCGGCATTGCCGATCTGATGCGGCCCGACGAGCGCGGGAAGTGGCAAGTCAATCGCCTCACCATTGAAACGATGACTCAATACGCCCTCATGAATATCGACATCCCATTCCTCTCCGCGCACAAGCAGGGGAGCGCCCACATCTCGTGCAACGTCTCGGATCACCTGCATCGCCGCCCTTGGCTGGCGGCTGACAACGCATGGAACTCCCGACTTGAGGATACCCGCCTTTTCCCGGGCAATTGCTGCGACATCGTTTCCAAGAAATTCCTGGTGATCAGGAGAAATCGGAGAAATCGAGGTCAAATGAGGATGCGTAATGACATTGGTCGCATCAAGTCGGCCACCAAGTCCGACTTCGAGCAACAGGAAATCAGCGGGGATACGGGAAAATGCCAGCATGGCAGCGCAGGTGGTAATTTCAAATAGCGAAATCGGTTGTTGACCATTGATCTCTTCGGATTCCTGCAGGACTTTCACGAGTTCCGATTCTGCAATCAGTTGACCGGATAACCGAATTCGTTCGTGAAACTTCGTCAGATGCGGTGAAATATAGGCATGGACAATTTTGCCCTCGGCCTCCAGACCCGCGCGGACCATGGCCAGCGTCGAACCTTTGCCGTTGGTGCCCGCAAAATGAATGACAGGCGGTAACTGCTGATCGGGATTGCCAAGTTGCTTGAGCAACCGAAGCGGTCGGTTCAGTGTCAGATCAATGCTCTTGGGATAGAGCGACTTGAGGCGATCCAGAATCGCCGAAGAATGCGTCGCGGTCATTTGTCAGTTCGTCAAGAAGCACCGCTGGTGATTTCACCCCGAACCGCGCGGTCTCGATTCATCAAAAGCAATGCAATATCGACGATTTCATCGCGGAGCTTCCGCCGATGAGTTACGCGGTCCACCATTCCATGTTCGAGCAGATGTTCGGAACGCTGGAACCCCTCCGGCAGCTTTTCCTTTGTCGTATCTTCGATAACCCGCGGTCCGGCAAATCCGATGAGTGCCTTCGGTTCAGCGAGATGAACATCCCCGAGCATGGCATAAGAAGCCGTCACGCCTCCTGTCGTGGGATGCGTCAATACCACAATATAGGGCAATGGTGGGTTCGACTGTTTCAGCGACTGTAAGGCAACAGTCACGCGTGGCATCTGCATCAGGCTGAAAATGCCCTCCTGCATCCGCGCACCACCAGATGCCGCGAACAATACGAATGGAACCGACAATTCAACGGCACGTGCACAGGCGGCAATAATGGCGTTGCCGACATACATTCCCATTGATCCCCCCATGAAGGCAAAATCGTGCGCCGCCACCACGAAGCGGGTCTTCAGGATATCACCCTCGGCAACCAGCATCGTTTCTTTCTCGCCGGTTTTCTTTTGCGCGATCCGCAGGCGGTCAATGTAACGTTTCTGGTCACGAAACTTGAGCGGGTCTGCAACCGGGGCGGGCACTTCAACCTCCACCCATGCGCCACTGTCAAACAACTGGCCGAATCTCTCCCTGGGGGAAATACGCATATGGTGGTCGCAACTGGGACAGACATTCTGGCTCAGCTTCAATTCCCGATGGTAAATGATCGCACCGCATTCATCGCATTTCGTCCACAACTCATCCGGTGTGGATGAATCGGGAGACCAAAGCATCGACTTGATCTTGGGCCTGACAAAATTCGTTATCCAGTTCATCACCCGATTCCGCCTGCACGATTGTCGTGCCCTTTAACATTCACCGCCCCATTCAATCAATTGTAACTTGACTTGGCACGGCATTTGCTGACAACCATCATCGGTCAGTGGAGTTGCCTGACATGCATCCATATTTGAAGCATTCGCGATGGCCTGCCGCCGTTCCTATCGCCCATCGCGGTTATTCGGCAAAATATCCGGAAAACACGATGTCTGCCTTTGATGCTGCTGTTCAACTTGGCTTCGCTTACCTGGAGACCGATGTGCACGCGACGAAAGATGGGCAGGTCGCAGTGTTTCATGATGACACACTCGAGCGAATGACCGGGATGGATGGGCGAGTCGAGGACCTGACCCTGGCGGAGTTACGAAGACTCCGCGTATCACAGAACGAGCCCATCCCGCTGCTTGTCGAATTGCTGGATGCCTTTCCGAATGCGCGCATCAATATTGACCCCAAGCAGGACAGCGTCGTGGCTCCACTGTTGCAGCTCTTGCGGGAAATCAATGTCTGGGATCGTGTATGCGTTGCCTCTTTCTCCGCCTCGCGGCTGGAATTCATGCGCCGTGAAGCAGGTGATCGGCTGTGTACATCGACAACCCCAAGCGAAGTGACCCGTCTCTGGCTTTCGCGTTTTGGACTGCCAACGGGGCCACACAAAGCTGATTGCGTTCAGGTCCCCCCACGGCGATTGCATGTCAGGGTTGTTGACCGGCAGTTCATCAGAGCAGCAAAGACGCGTTCATTGCCCATTCATGTCTGGACGATCAATGACACACGGGAAATGGGCAGATTGCTGGATCTTGGCGTGGACGGAATTATGTCCGATGAAGCTGAAAACGCGATGACATTATTCAGGGATCGAGTCTGGGCCGAATAAGATTTCATGATGGCCCTTGCGAAAGTTCGCAGTCTCCCGCGAAGTCTAAACGTTTGGCCTACGCATCAAGGTCGGCATATGGTAGTTGCCGTCATCGAACCCATCGTCACATTGAGACCCGATCATGAAAACCATTCGCCAGGACAAGTTATCGCTGCCAAGCCGTCACGTCAGCCATGGCCCCGCCCGCGCACCGCATCGATCATACTATTACGCAATGGGACTGACCGAGGAGGAAATCGCCCAGCCCTTTGTCGGTGTTGCAACCTGTTGGAACGAGGCTGCGCCCTGCAATATCGCGCTCAATCGCCAGGCGCAGGCGGTCAAACTCGGGGTCAAGGCCGCACAGGGGACACCGCGAGAATTCACGACGATCACGGTGACTGACGGAATTGCCATGGGGCATGAGGGCATGAAATCGTCGCTGGCGTCGCGCGAAGCGATCGCCGACAGTGTCGAATTGACGATGCGTGGCCATTGTTACGATGCGCTTGTTGGGCTTGCCGGCTGTGACAAATCGCTGCCTGGCATGATGATGGCGATGGTGCGTCTCAATGCCCCGGCGGTTTTTGTCTATGGCGGTTCGATCCTGCCGGGTCGCCTCGACGGTCGTGATGTCACGGTGCAGGATGTATTTGAGGCCGTTGGTTCGCATCAAGCGGGCAATCTGTCCGACAAGGAACTGGAGATCCTCGAGAGAGTGGCCTGTCCTTCAGCGGGTGCCTGTGGCGGACAATTTACTGCCAATACCATGGCCTGTGTTTCCGAAGCCCTGGGCATTGCTCTTCCCAACTCTTCGGGAGCACCCGCACCCTATGAAAGTCGTGACAGTTACTGCGAGGCATCCGGCGCAGCGGTGATGAATCTTCTTGAGAAGAATATTCGGGCGCGGGATCTGGTGACACGCGAAGCCCTTGAGAATGCCGCGCGTGTCGTCGCCTGCACCGGGGGCTCAACCAATGCGGGATTGCACTTGCCGGCGATTGCACATGAAGCCGGAATCGATTTTGACCTGCTCGATGTCTGCGAGATTTTCCGTGACACACCTTACTTCGTCGACCTCAAGCCTGGCGGCCAATTTGTCGCCAAGGATCTCTACGAAGTTGGCGGGGTTCCGGTGGTGATGAAAGAGTTGCGCAAGATCGGGATGATTCACGAAAAATGCCTCACGGCAACCGGGCGGACATTGGGCGAGGAGCTTGACCAGGTCGAGCGCGATGCCGACGGTCGCGTGATATACCCTGCGTCGCAGCCACTGTCACCGACGGGAGGTGTTGTCGGTCTGCAGGGCAATCTTGCCCCGGATGGAGCCATCGTCAAAATCGCCGGCATGGACGAGGACCAGATCGTGTTCACCGGGCCTGCACGTGTATTTGAATGTGAAGAAGATGCCTTTGAAGCGGTGAAGAACCGGACTTATCATGAGGGTGAGGTGATCGTCATTCGCAATGAAGGTCCTGCTGGCGGTCCCGGGATGCGGGAAATGCTGTCGACGACGGCGGCCATCTCGGGACAAGGGATGGGCAAGAAGGTGGCGTTGATCACGGACGGACGATTCTCAGGTGCAACCCGTGGATTTTGCGTGGGTCATGTCGGGCCCGAAGCTGCACATGGAGGCCCGATTGCGCTCCTGAAGGATGGTGACCTGGTTACCATTGACGCGCGCAAGGGTGAGATTTCAGTGGCACTCAGCGACAGTGAGCTCAACGATCGAAAGGCCGACTGGCAAGGACCACAAGACACGATTTATGCATCAGGAGCCTTATGGAAATACGCACAGTTGGTCGGGTCGACACGTCAGGGCGCTGTCACCCATCCTGGCGCGGCGAAGGAAGCGCATATTTACATGGATCTCTGAGCCATCCGGATATTGCATCAACCGGGCAGGCTGCACTGACGTTGTGTGATCCCTGGAATATCAACCGGTGCTGCGAACAGCCCCCCTGACATCGGCATGGACGCCAGATCCTCCGCCGAGTGATTGGTCCGCAACGATGTAATATAGAGTGTCTTGAGATCCGATCCTCCAAGCGCAACGCAGGTTGGGCCCTTGATCGGCAGGTCGATTTTTGCGTTGACGTCACCTTGCGGAGAAAAGCGGACTGCACAATGGCCCCAGACTCGTGCGCTCCAGTAATTTCCCTGCGAGTCGACGCACCCTCCATCGGGTTTTCCAGGAGCAGCCGTGGGTGCAGCGAGCGGTTCGAGTTCACGAAAATCTGAGAAATCATGGTCGCCCACATGGAATCGTCGGATTGTCCCTTCTTTTGAGTCAGCAAAATACATAACCGATCCATCGGGCGAAAAATCCATTCCGTTACTGACCGCCACATCGCCAAACAACCGGCGAAACTCTCCGTTCGAAGACAGCCGATAAACACTGCCAATAAAACCTTTCTCTGGATGAGGCGTTTCGTCGTATGTCCCAAAGACCACGCCGCCAAACGGGTCAACTGCCGCATCATTGATGCGCGTGCACCCCAATTCAGGTTCAATATCCGCAATGCGCCGGAAATTCTGGAATTCGGAATCGGTCGTCGTGACCTGTTTCGAGAAACCAACAACGAATCCGGTATCCCGCAGGGGAAGCACAAAACCCGCTCTGCCAGGCAGCACATATTCGGTCACTTGGCCCCCTGCTATTCGATAGATCTTGCAGCTTTCAATGTCTGTCCACAGGACAGATCCATCTCGTGGATCCTGAAAGCAGCATTCGCCGATGACATTTTTTCCATCAACAACACATTGAACCGGCATATTGATTTCCCTCACCTGTCCTGCAATTTCCAATAGTCTGTCACCTGGCTCCTGGCAACGCACCGGATTTGACCATCTTCACACGCTGCCTGTCTGCAGGTGCTGCGATCACTCTTCGTTCAATCAACCAGCGTTGACGATAGGTAAATGCCGCCGCTTTCCAAACCCGATCCTGCAGCTGATAACCCAAGATTCCGCCAGTGGCCGCGCTCACCACCGGAACGACTTTCCCGCCACTACGCGTCACCACGCCACTGATCAGATTGTCGATCATTCCTGGGAGAATCGCTTGCATCGCCTGGTTGAACATGGTCGATGCCATATTGTCATCCGACAACTTGACTCGACTCAATATCGTTTGGGTCGTTGCCGCCTTCTTGAATTGGCTCTGACCTGCCCTTGCCAGAGCCAGGTCAACAGCATGCAGACGGATTAACCGATCACGCGGGGTATTCTCAGTAAAACCATAAGCAGCAGCTGTTGCATGGGCAGTTGCGGCTGTGATGAGCAGACTCGAAACCATGTCAGCCGGGGCCGCCGCCAATCCACCAATTCCAGTCGCCGCCCCGCCAAAAGCCCCCGCGGCTCCAAGATAGCACCGAACCCGGCGCGCCGCGGCATCACATTTGGCAAGATCATCTGTGCGATGATCAAAAGTAAACCTGGCTGAGACCCAACCGGCGGACTTGTCCATGATATCAACAACCTGGCGGGCGGTCATGTTTCGGGCGACCCGTTGCGCCGCAACTGCCAGTTCTGGCCGCCGCACACCTTTCCCAAATCTCCGTTGGCCGCGTTGCCATCCGGTTTTCAACATCCCGGTCGTATTCCTTTTTCTCACGGCATCAGACAGTCAAGACTGCAATATATGAGCGACATGCGCATTGCCAATTTACACAGATAGGTCTTTCGAGCCGGGTTCCTCAATTGAGATTGCGCGACAAGCCGCACCCTGTCAATTTGCGAAACAGCCTCAAGTCCATTGTTGAACAGAAAAACAGCGCAGGGCAAATTTCTGCACGGTGCGTTTCGTTGCCGGTTGTGATCGGTTCTGGGTGACAACCAGACTCAGAATTCGTTTGACGCCGTGGCAGATTGTCTTGTGCCCAGGGTTAAGCGGCACAACGACTGAACGAAGGTCGGGCATAAGAGAGCAAAGTCAGGTTTTGAAAGGGTTGAGGAGATCGACGCCTGTGGGCCGGAAATCCGAAACATTGCCGGTGACCACTGTCATGTGATGTGTCAGCGCCGTCGCGGCAATCATCAGGTCAGCGCCGGGATGGCCGAGATCGGCCGACAAATGCCCCCAGATCCGTGCCTCGGCTGCACCGAATGGCAAGATGCGGTCGGTAAAGAGCGTTTCAGTGCGCGTGAGCCAAGCGGTCAAGGTTGCGGCGAAGGCTGCGTTCCGGGCTTCCTGCAGGCGAATGCCGCGCGCGATTTCGCCCAGCGAAATGACACTGATAAACAGGTCGGTATCCGCTTGCGCATAGAGCCATTCGGCAAGCTCCATTCTGCGTTTGGGCCGTCGTCCTGCGGAGATGACGTTTGTATCCAGCAGATACATCAAAAGGTGACGTCACGCGGTTCGGATGCGGCCCTCTCTGCCACTTCGCTGGGGAAATCCATCAGGTGATCAGTGAAGCGGCCACGGGTGCTCCCTGCCTGCTCCAGCAATCGATGATATTCCTCGCACGAAATGACAACAACGGCGGGCCTGCCACGACGCGTGACCTCTTGCGGTCGCCCTGACAGTGCTGCGCTCACCACAGCACTAAACCTGTTCTTGGCATCCTGAAGGCTCCATGTCATACTGGCTAGATATATGGCTAGATAGCTGATGTCAAGCCTGTCGATATGTCTGCGAGGGCTGTTTTGAGAATGATTTACTTGGTTATCGAGGCTGATTTCCGTGTGACAATTTTTTCTTCTTCAGCTTTTCTGGCATCTCGTCAGTCGCAGCTATGCGGTGACCAGAACCCCTCCCCTGTCCATTTTCGTGACATCTGTGTTCGCGGAGGATTGACGTGTCCAGTTGGATGATTCCACAGGCGGGTGCTTTATGTGGCAGAATTTCGTTGATGGAAGTGAGCCAAGGGTTCAAATCAACCCAAATATTAGGGCAGTCCAGCTGTTTGTAACCAACCGAATTGACGATCTATTGAAGAAGGAAAAGCGTATTAGCTTGAGATTCAGTTTGGAAACAAGCTTTATTGGAACGCCGAAGCAACAAGGATTATCTGGAACAATGAAACTCGATCATTGAGAACTTTCGTTCCAGCCAGCCCGCACTCCCATCTCAAAATCTCAGATGTGTTCGATCAGGTAAATGATCTTTTTTCCGATCATGCTCGCAGACGCTTGCAAAACGGCTTTCTCCAGGCACGATCGTAGGCATAGGCCATCTTTCTGAGCGGTGGCACGTAAACGCCGAACAGCCGACGAAACTCCTTGTTTCGCGCCCTTCCAGCCTTGTCGATCAGCGATCCTTCGTTACCCTCTTGGTGTCGGATCAGCGAAGGGTTGACAACACGGCATTGACGTTGGGCGACCAGCGTTTCAATACAGTCTGGCCAATCGGCTTCTTTGGTAATCGGCAGTGCGTTTTCGATGAAGTGTTTTGCGGCATTGTATGACACGACGCAACCACAGGAACCCGTGATATTCATCTTGGGTGCCCGCAAGTAGGATGTGTATTTGCCGAACAAGGGCTTTGCGCTCCCCCTGCGCACATAGGCTTTTGCGTATCGCAGCTGTGTCAACTCAGCATCCCGATAGAACTCCGCCAGACAAATATTCCATCAGTTCTGGTAATGGCTGGTGATCGTCTGCCAGCATCAAGGCGTATTCGATGTTCTCCGCAACAATCCGGCGGTAAATCTCAATGTGCGACAAGGAACAGGCAAACTCGGCATCAGATAGAATGCGGCCTGCTTTTCGAGTTGCCACGCGATCGATCTGACTCTCGTATTCTGGAGGCAAACCGTTTCGCCCATCCACTCCGTTGACAAACTCGAACGGAAGATCAAAGCGTTTGAGCGATGCTGAAATTCTTGATTGGCGTTGGTGACAATCAGGTAGAGTTAGGACGAATGCCGGGATCATGTTTCTCTCATAGCTGGTGACCAACCCGGCCAGGTGCCGGGCCGGTCACCACAACAATCATCACGGCTATGAGAAGATTCCTGCAAAGCAGGCGGCCCGGCATAGGGCCGAGCCGTGATTCGTGTGGTGACAGTCGCCAAGCTATAGGGTTGGCACAAATCCCGTCAAGTCAAATTCTGTCTCCCAAAAAGCCCAAAAAAGAATCTTTTAAATTTTTGATATTATTGGATAATTCATTCAATTATCCGTTTGAAAAATTGTCTGGCACACGTCGTTTTGGGTTAATTCAGGGTCATTTTGGCTGATTGTGGTGAGGACAGGGTGCGCGACGTCCAGAGAATGCCGTCAGCGTGGGGAGAGGGTATCCAGTTGGACCCCAGATCGCGGGACAATATTCCGGCGATTTTGCGGGGCCTTCAGCATCTGTATGGCGATGCAGATTGTCGGTAGCGTCTCATATGACTCCGAATCATGAAAACAATAACCAAGGAAGGCATTTGTTGTTGGAGGCAAAATGTCCTGTGGAAAACGGTTGCCCACCGTTTCGTAAGATCAGGCCGGGCGGCCTACGGTTTCACTATTGGAATCTTCAAGCTTCACTGTTCACAATCCTGAACTGTGCAGCTCATTCATGATTGAGACCAGCCTTTCTTGAATCACGGGCTCCGACAATGCGTGGCCGGCAGCAACAATTTCCAACTTGCAGTTCGGCCATGAATCAGCGAGCATCCAGGCCGATTCAGGCGGGCAGACCACATCATATCTGCCATGCACGATGTTGCCGGGAATGGATGCGATTTTCGGCATATCATCAAGAATCTGGTTGTCATGCCGGAGAAACCCGGCATTCATGAAGTAATGGTTCTCCAGTCGCGCCACGGTGCGTGCATAGCTGCTGCAGACCTCTCCCATTTGCGAAACAGGATTGAGTTTGCACAGACGCAATTCCCATTCATGCCAACACCGCGCAAATGCAATCTCCTGCGCGAGATCACCACTGAACAAACGTTTGTGGTAGGCTTCTATCAGGTCACCGCGTTCGTGAGCAGGAATGATCCCTGAAAATCGCTGCCAATGTTCCGGCCAGAATTTTCCTGCACCGCCGCCATAGAACCAGTTAAGCTCACGACGGGTCATCAAAAACACACCGCGCAGGACGAGATGAACAACATTCTGAGGATATTCCTGGGCGTAAAGAAGAGCGAGAGCCGCTCCCCACGAACCACCGAACAGGATCCATTTTTCAATTCCCAGGAGTTTCCTGATCCGCTCAATATCTGCGATCAGATCTCCGGTGGTATTTTCGGCTACGCAAGCGGTTGGCGTCGATTTTCCGCAACCGCGCTGGTCCATCAGAATGATACGATAGACCTTTGGGTCAAAGAAACGGCGCATCGTCGGGCTACACCCGCCACCGGGTCCTCCATGCAGACATATAACCGGTACACCTTGTGGCGCACCGCATTGCTCCACATATATATGATGGCCGCCACCGGCCGAAACCATCCGCGAGTCAAACGGTCGGATTGGAGGATAGAGTTCGCGTCCGACTTGCGTTCGGAAGTGAGGCTCATTCATTAATTTCGGAGCTGCTGAGTCATCGCGGCACCCATCCTAAACTGGAGACCCATTTGCCTTCAATGCCACAGTCTCATTCACACAACTTTAGCAATGAAGAGATGGACAGGTTTAATGCGCTGGCTGACCAATGGTGGGATCCGAATGGCAGTTTCCGCCCGCTTCACCAGTTGAACCCATGCCGTCTCGACTTCATCAATTCTCAGATTGAAGCTGAGTTCGACCGCGATCTCGAATCCAGCCTGCCCTTCTCGGGACTCAGTGTCCTAGATGTTGGCTGTGGCGGGGGACTCCT
Source organism: Paracoccaceae bacterium (assembly GCA_026709265.1). Lineage (GTDB taxonomy): Bacteria > Pseudomonadota > Alphaproteobacteria > Rhodobacterales > Rhodobacteraceae > JAPOXR01. Next base: position 19,447 of record JAPOTI010000035.1, read on the forward strand.
TTGCGAACCACTGACCCGTCTCGGCGCACAGGTCACGGGCATCGATCTTGCCGAGCGCAACATTCCCGCCGCCCAGTCACACGCCGAACAATCCGGATTGTCGATCGAATATCGTTGTGCGGCTGCCGAGGATATGGTTACCGAAGGCCAGAAATTCGACATTGTTCTTTGCATGGAAGTCATCGAGCATGTCCCGGACCAACCCGGATTCATCCTCACCTGTGCCGAACTGTTGAAATCCCCTGGTGTCCTGATCTGTTCGACAATCAACCGCAATCCGAAGAGTTTTCTCTTTGCAATCATTGGTGCCGAATATGTTTTGCGGTGGCTGCCGAAAGGGACCCATGACTGGCGACAATTCGTCACCCCTCAGGAAATCACCAAAATGTTCACGCAAGCTGGCCTCCGAACTGTCGATTGCAAGGGATTTGTTCTCAACCCGCTGCAGGGAGAATGGCGGCTTTCTTCACGCGATACCAGTGTGAACTTTGCCTCCGCTGCGCGCAAATCCTGATGATCACGCAGGCGATTCTGATGGCAGGCGGCCTGGCACCTGATGACCGGGCATGACCGCCGCACCTCCCCTGACTGACAGGACGGCACTCGCACTTCACCGGCGACGCGCTTTTCGCAAACGAAACACCCCTCTCTTTCTGCATCAGGCGGCACTTCAGGACATTCGACTGCGGCTGGCCGATGTGCAGCGTGAATTTGGCCGGGTGGCAATCGTCACGGGTTGCCCTGACTTCTGGAAATCTGCTTTTCCGCAAGCGGAGATCTGTTGCGATGAGGAACCAATACGTTTCCGACAACAAGAATACGATCTGGTCCTTCATGCCATGGCACTTCATTGGTCAGACGATCCGGTTGGTCAACTGATTCAATGCCGCCGCGTGTTGCGTCCGGACGGACTGCTGCTCTGCGTGTTTTTTGGAGAGGATACACTGATTGAATTGCGCACAAGCCTGTTGCAGGCAGAAGTTGAAATTGTGGGCGGCGCAAGTCCACGCGTGGCCCCAATGACCAGCTTGAGTGACTGCGGTGCACTGCTTCAACGCGCCCGGTTCGCCCTGCCAGTTGCAGATCGGGTTGCATTGTCCGTCAGCTACCCTACGATTTGGACATTGATGCATGACCTGCGTCACATGGGCGAGTCCAATGCCTTGCACTCCCGGCGGCGCGTTCCGTCCCATCGCAACTTGTTTGCTGTTGCCGAAGAGAATTATAGAAAGCAGTTTACCGATAACAAAGGAAAATTGCGTGCAACTTTTGATCTTATGTTCCTGACCGGATGGGCCCCTGCGGAGAGTCAGCCGCAACCTTTACACCCCGGTTCAGCAACCAGGCGGCTTTCCGATGCGTTGAACACTGTCGAACAGATGTTCGAATCGGATGATCGGTGACCCCTGATGGATTGTGAGGTCGACGGCAAATGGGCGGAATTACGCAACGCCCCCGATGATCACCCCCGGGTCAAGATTGGCAAGATTGGTGTGCTGATTTCCAATCTTGGATCACCCGACAATTTTACCTATTGGGCCATGCGTCGCTATCTGTCGGAGTTTCTGTCTGATCGAAGGGTCATCGACTATCCACGTTGGATGTGGCAACCGATCCTGCAATTGATTGTCCTGTCAAAACGCCCCTTCACATCGGGCGCTGCCTATCGCTCCATCTGGAACCATGACACGGGCGAAAGTCCGCTCCTGCATATTACCCGCAACCAACATCAAAAGCTCAGCAAGATCATGGCAAAACGCTATGGAGGGCAGGTCATCACCGGATTTGGCATGCGATACGGCAATCCATCCACGAAATCAGCGCTCCACCAAATGGCAGAAGAGGGTTGTCGTAAAATTCTGCACTTTCCACTTTACCCGCAATATTCGGCCACCACGACGGCAAGTGCCAATGATGCATTCTTTCTGGCCCTCACCAAGATGAAGTGGCAACCGGCAGTGGGTACAGTTGCACCATATTATGACAATCCCGATTACATTGGTGCCCTTGCCGAGTCTTTACAACGACATCTGCAAGAACTGGACTTTACTCCCGATGCCGTCGTGGCTTCTTATCACGGGCTGCCCAAACGATATCTGATCGAGGGAGACCCTTATCATTGCCAATGCCAGAAAACCTCGCGACTGCTGAAAGAACGACTGGGTTGGGACGATGAAAAGCTGGTGACATCATTCCAGTCCCGGTTCGGTTCAGAGGAATGGCTTCAGCCATACACAGTGGACGCGGTCGCCGCGCTGGCGCGCGAGGGGCGACGGCGCATCGCCGTCATGGCACCCGGATTCTCCGCAGACTGTATTGAGACACTTGAAGAAATTCAGGAAGAAATCAAGGATGCATTTATTGAAGCCGGAGGTGAGTGTTTTTCCTATATTCCCTGCCTGAATTCTGATGACAGCCATATCGCGATGATGGAATCTGTCATCGCAAAAAATCTCTCCGGATGGATAGATGAGTGCCCGCCAGAGTCACCCCGGATCTCTCGCTGAGTAACGCGCCATAGACCTTCCCACACGCCAAAGCCCTTGCTCTGAGATCACTTCAATCCAGAGAGCACTGAGAGGGAAGGAAGTGGAATCAAGCGGCGGCGGCGATACCGCAGCATCACCAACAAGTGTTGCAAGTCATCGCCACAAGCCCCTGCGAAGCGCGAAGGCCTCCAACGTCCGGACGTCAGGGTCCAAGAACCAGAGAGGGAACATCTCCTCCCGGGTATTACGCATCCCGCTTCTCGCCTTGGTCAAACTGTCTGGTCAATGGTGACAGCACTTCGCAGATCCTCCGATGCCTGCGTGACAAAGGTACGATTACAGCCAGCGCCTTACCCAATCCAGTCGCGCAGGATCGGCCCGATATGTCGATCAGCAGGTGGCATTGCATATGACGGGATGTCGCGTGGGCGCACCCATCTCAGTTCCTTGTGGGCATTTCGCATCGGGGTACCCACCCATTTTCGACAGACAAAAAGCGGCATGAGGAGATGAAATTCAGGATATCCGTGACTGGCAAATGTGAGTGGAGCCAGACAACTACCCTGCGTTTCAATTGACAATTCTTCATGCAGTTCACGCAAAATCGCCGCTTCAGGAGTCTCTCCCGGTTCCACCTTGCCGCCCGGATATTCCCACAAGTCACCCATAAATGAACCGGATGGCCGCTGGCCCAGAAGAACGCGGCCGTCACGATCAATCAGCGCAACCGCAGCGACGAGCAACAATTTCATTTGACACCTTGCATCAAGGAAAGACGTTCAGAAGGTGAGCGGATGTCATGATCGGTAATCAGCGTTGATCTCGACATAACCATGGGTGAGGTCGCAACTGGTCACTTCGGCACAGTCCGTGCCGGATCCGAGTGATACCGTGATGTCGATATCTGATCGTTTCATATAGGCAGCAGCGATCTCTTCAGAATAGTCAGAGGCGACCATACCGTTGGCGGCAACCCGGTGACATCCCAGCCAAATCTCCATGCGCGACTGATCAATTGCGACACCGGATTTTCCAACCGCCATGACAATCCGACCCCAGTTGGGATCTTCCCCGGCGATTGCGGTCTTCACAAGCGGTGAATTGGCGATTGAACGCGCCGCTTGCCAGGCTTCATCTTCGCTGGCAGCATTCTTGACCCGACACCGCACCAACTTGGTGGCCCCTTCGCCATCACCGACCGTTTGCTGGGCCAGCGATATCATGATCCGGTTCAATCCATCGGCAAACGCACGGGTATCCTCTTCACCTGGCTGTAGCGTGGAATGATTGGCCTGGCCTGTCGCTACCACGATCAGTGTGTCGTTGGTCGATGTGTCGCCGTCAACGGTAATGGCGTTAAAGCTCGATTTCATCGCCTGTTGAGAAAGCACATGAAGTTGCACACGGCTGATCTTTGCGTCGGTGAAAACAAAGGCAAGCAAAGTTGCCATGTCAGGTTGAATCATTCCTGAACCCTTGGCAATTCCAGCGATTTTCACTTTTCCGCCGCCTAGGGGAACCTCGGTCGAGGCGCATTTTGGATATGTATCTGTTGTCATGATCGCGTCCGCCGCCTGGCCAAGACCATGCGGCGAAAGCCTGTCACTGATTGCATCAAGCGCCATCAGAATTCTGCTGGTTTCCAATTTCTCACCAATCACACCGGTCGAGGCTGTCAATACCCGATCACTCGACAATTTCAGGTTTTTGGCCACCGAAGATGCCAGTTGACGAACAACCAGAAGGCCTGGTTCCCCGGTGAAAGCATTCGCATTGCCCGAATTGACCAGAATCGCCAACCCCTCGGTTGATTTGTCCTCCCATGCCAGGAACTTTTCCTCGCAATCAAGCACCGGGGCTGCCCGTGTTGTCGATCGGGTGAAAAAACCAACAACCTGACTTCCGGGAGCCAGACGAGCCAACATGAGATCCGGCCGATCATGATAGCGAATGCCAACTGCAGCGGTTGCGAATTCTGCCCCGGCAATCACGGGCAACAAAGCCTGACGCGCGCGGGCGTTTTCGCGTAAACTGGTTAAACTCTCTGTCATTGCCCTTGCCCTATGATTCTCCTGACTGCCCGCGATGGCCGATTGATCTGCGGAAAGTCATCTTGCGTGAAGGACTTTCCCCATGTGGTTGTGACTCGCCTCGCAGCCACAGGATGTCGCCCCTCCTGCAACAGATTTTCACAAGATGAACCGCATTCCCGGCCGCAACCGTTTGAAATCGATCTTTGCCAGCTGACAGGGATTTGCACCCGGGGATTCAGCGAAGACTATTCTGTCGGCGATCCGGTGATAATCGGCGAGGAAATGCACCGCACTCTTTACGCAAATGATACGATGCTGCTTCGGCTCTATCCCCACTGCACGAAATATCTCCTGATCGGCATTCTGGGCACGAACACTGCCAACCACCAGCCTGATTCCGGTTCCCGTCAATCGCAGTTGCGCCATCGGTCCGAGATTGGCGCGTGCGCCACCATACATCGGGCCGGAAAACTGAAACTGCCCATCAGACAGGGCAACAACTGTGACCTCCGCTTTCACCGTCTTGGAGAATTGGGAAAATTTTCCGCCAATCTCAAGATGAATAGTGGCGCCAATACCTGCTTGATGGGCGGCATTGGCAACCTGTGGATCATACAGCATGCCCAATATCGCATCCGGAACGCGTGCATGCAGGAGTTCCTGCAAAAGACCCGTGGTATCACTGGTCGCGCCTGCGCCCGGATTATCCTGTGGGTCTGCAATCACCGTTGTCGCTTCCGGATCGCCGTCGAGAGCCATCTGGACCGCGGTCGCAGCGCTGACAAGCCGCGAGTCGAACTGCGATTCCGCATCCCTGATCGATTGTGCAATCTCTGCGGCGGCACGATCTGCGGCAATCTGAGAATCATCGTAGGTAAAAACCGAAGGGCCGCAGAAGGGAATATCGGCCGGTGGAAATCCAAGGCAAATGTCAGCAGAGACGATCCTTTGTGATTCAAGACTGGAGTAAATATCCCGCCCCGGGCTGTGAAAAGTCGACTGCGCAGTGATCGGGATCAGGACATCGAGCTGCTGAAAACTCTTGGCCAAGGGTGTAGCCAATGCACGTTCGAGAAGTTCTGCAGCGCGCGCGCCCGTCGCCGCGATATCAACATGCGGATAGGTCCGATAGACTGTCACCACGGTGGCGTGGTCAAAAAATCGACGACTCAGATTGCCGTGAAGATCCAGACTCACAGCGATTGGAAATTGGTGCCCCATACGTTGGCGGATGCGACTGAGAAGTTCGGCCTCAGCATCATCGTGACGTCGGGTCACCATGGCACCATGTAGGTCCAGGTATGCCGCGTCACATCCCGACTCGACGATTCCATCAACGATTTCACGACTGATCCGGTCGAATGCATCATCGCAAACAATTCCACCCGGCTCAGCGGCAGTCCACAGAATCGGCACAGTTTCGACACGGCAATGTTCAAGAAACCCCGCAAGCGGCAGGTTGAGTCCACGCAAATGATCGCACAATTCCTCCTTGCGGGAGAGTTTTGGCCAGGCACCGCCGCGTTCAAAATCCGCCAGTGTCGTTGGAATGGGTGCGAATGTATTGGTTTCGTGCTGGAATCCGGCAACCGCGACGCGGGTCATGACATCACCTGTCCGCCAAGCACCGTCGCTTTCACAGGAATATCGGCAAACTCTTCCGGGTGGGCATCCAGCGGATCGTTCTCAAGAATGCAGAAATCCGCAAACTTGCCGCATTGGATAGATCCGATCAGGCCATCCATGTGCAAGACATGGGCGGCACCGAGCGTGATACAGCGTAATGCCTGCGCAACGGAAATTTTCTGCGTTTCTCCAAGTTGCCGCCCACCCGCGGTGATACGATTGACTGCACACCATGCCGTCCTGAGTGGATTGAGAGGTGTGACAGGCGCATCAGAATGAATTGCAAAGTCACCATCGAAAATCTGCCAGGCATCTGCACAGGCATCCATTCTTCGCGCACGATCCGGCCCGAGCGACGTGCTCCAGTGAATATCGCCAAAATAGTGGACATGATTGGCAAATAAATTGACCGTCAAACCGAGTGCTTTCATCCGTTTGAATTGATCAATCCCTGCCAACTGAGCATGTTCAATCGTGTGCCGCAGGTCGGGATTGGGGCTGGCAGCGATCGCTGATTCATAAGCAGAAATACACAATTCAGTCGCGGCATCGCCGTTGGCATGGATATGTGTCTTGACCCCGGCCTGGTGCAGAATACGCACAGAACGGCGGAAATCCTCAGGATCCATATTCCAGATCCCGCAATCTTTACCCGTCAGATAACCGGGTGATTTGAGCTGTGCAGTTCGTCCCTGAATGGCGCCGTCGGTAAACAATTTTGCTGCGCCGAGATGCAGCTTGCGCGTTGAGCGGTGCCTGAGAGCAACAGCTCGAGAAGCTGCTTCCTCTGGATCGATATTCGTTGCCGCCATGATCGGTGCATAGCGAACCGGAAACGCAGGATCTGCGGTGACTCTTTCAAGCATACGGGTTTCGGTATCAAGCAGGTCCGAATTGAGATCGGCAATTGTGGTCACACCACTTATCCGGGCGAGTCGGCCATAGGCGCGCACTGAATCTTCATCGGACAAGTCCGAGAAAGTCAGACCGGCAAAGCCCAATACCGGCTCCATTGCAGCGAATTCCTGCAGTTCTCCGGTGAGCGTGCCGTCGTCAGCACGGCATATGCCTTCAATATTGCTGGATTCCGTGATTCCTGCACCATCCAGCGCGACACGATTGGCTGTCAACACATGGAAATTGGAATGCAGTATGATCACGGCCCGCCGTGTGGATAATCCATCGAGCATGTGTCGATTGATTTCCGGCCCTCTTACGAATTGTGGATCATAGCCCCAACCGATGATCGGACCGACTGCGTCATTATCCGATTCTTCGCGCAATTGCTCCAATATCCGGTCAGTTTCTGTGATCCCCTGCCAGACCCTGCCGTCCGGGTCTGTGCGTTCAAAATGACCGAGATAGCGATGACGCCAGATTCCCCCGGCCATAACATGTGCATGCGCCTCTATCAGGCCTGGCAGCATCACGTGATCGGCAAATCGGGCATCGATCTGATCCTCTCCCCACGCCTGCCCGCAGTCTGCGCCACCGACGGCGAGGACAATCCCATCGCGCACCGCAACATGTGTTGCCTGTGGGCAGTTCGGATCCATGGTAATAATTTTTCGTGCCTGAAAAACGGCCATCAGTTCCCCGTGGATTTGCTGCTGGAAATAGAAACGCGGTAACGCTCTGACAGGCACCTGCGCCAGCCAATGCCCGATTCGATGCCGACTCGTCCGCACACGATTTCTGCCCGGCTGCAGGTCGCTCTGGGCGAAATCCACTCACAATTGCCCGCAATCGTGGGAGAGATCATCTCGTCAATCCTGTTCATATTGTGACCTATTAACCCACGCCGCCCGGTTGATATGAATGACTTGTCGGGGACACTTATCATATTTCGGGATGATAAATTCAAATAGACATGAGTCCTCGGCGAAAGCGATGGGGCTTCGCGACTGTCTCCAGACCGCAGGCGTCGGATGATCGCCAGGCTTTGGCATCGCACGACACCCTCCGGGGCGGCGACCCGAACGCAGCAAGAGACCGCTCTTCTGGCAAACTGCGTATTTCGCAAGGTCGGCCTGAAAGCTGGAATACGCTGCGATGCAGCCAGCGGTGTCTTTCCCGGTCCATTCCGTTTGCCGGCGTGGTTCAGACTCCATTTCTCACCTGCTCCATCCGCCTGCTTCTTTTGCGCCAGACTACGAGAAGCCCCTATAATGTGCCGGATGAATTCCAGCATCCACTGCGACAACCAGAAACAATATCTGGTTGCTTCACCAATCGGCTTCCAATAAGCTGCAAAAGACGAGCAGATTGTCGGAAAGAACATCTAGCGGGCGCGGTCAGAGTGCAGCCGTTGTCCTTGGTCAAATTAATCTGCGAGACTCAGCCGCTCACATTTCAACTCGAGGGACTTGATGATGAAACTCATGAATAGACTCAAACCCATAATCGCGACGCTGGCGACTGCGACAATCGGTTCGATTGCGGTTTCCGAAACCGTCTTACGCGTTATCCCGCATGCCGATCTGAAGAATCTGGATCCCATCTGGACCACCGCCTATATTTCGCGCAATCATGGTTACATGATTTACGACACACTCTTTTCCATGGATGAGAATTTCACCCCGCAGCCGCAGATGGTGGACAGCTACAGCAGTTCCGACGATGGTATGGAATGGACCTTTACCCTGCGCGACGGTCTCACCTTTCATGACGGTTCTCCGGTGACCAGCGAAGATGTGATTGCCTCGCTGGAACGCTGGGGGAAACGCGATGGTATGGGCCAACAGCTGTTCAGTAACCTGGCGAGTCTGGAAGCACAGGATGATCAAACTTTTGTTCTGAAGCTGGCTTCGCCTTTCGGGCTGGTCCTGGAAGCGCTGGGTAAGATTTCTTCCAATGTCCCCTTCATCATGCCGAAAGAGGTCGCGGCGACTGATCCGTTTGAACAAATTACCGACTATACGGGTTCGGGTCCGTTTGTGTTCCAGGAAGACGAGTGGGTTCCAGGATCGCAGGTGGTCTACACAAAGTTTGAAGGTTATGTGCCACGAAGCGAGCCCGTTTCGGCCGCATCAGGCGGCAAGATTGCGGGCGTTGACAAGGTGATCTGGACTTATTTCCCGGATCAGACGACCGCTGTCAATGCCCTCATGGCTGGCGAGGTCGATTATTTTGAACGACCCAGCAATGACCTGATGGCCATTCTTGAAACCAACCCGGATGTGGTTGTCGAAGTTAACGATCCGCTCGGGAATATCGGCTTTGCCCGTTTCAACCATCTGTTGCCGCCGTTCGATGATGTTGACGTGCGGCGGGCCGCAATCCTGGCGATGAATCAGCCCGACTATCTCGCGGCTGCATTTGGCGACGAACAATTCTGGATGACCTGCTTTTCTGTCTATCCGTGTGGAACACCATTCGCGAGCGAAATCGCTTCCGAGGGTATCAAGACCGGATCTGTCGAGGATGCAAAAGAGGCGCTGGCGAAAACTGGATATGATGGCACGCCCGTGGTGATTATGCAGCCGACTGACATCCCCGCCCTTTCGGTATTCTCGCTGGTCACGGCCGAGAAACTCAGAGATGCCGGGTTTACCGTTGAAGTGCAGGCAATGGACTGGGCGACCTTGACATCGCGCCGTGCGAGCCGCGAGCCGGTCTCAGAAGGTGGTTGGAATATGTTCCACACCTGGTGGATCGGGGCAGATGTCATGAACCCGATGGCCATCGCCTTTTCGGGTGACCCTGACGCCGGCTGGTTTGGTTGGCCAACCGATCCTGAACTTGAGGAAGCCCGCAAAGCCTTCGCTGTCGCCGAGACAACAGAAGAAAAGGCTGCGCAGGCGCACAGAGCTCAGGAGCGTCTCTGGACAATCGCTGCATCGGGCCAGCTTGGACAATTCTTCACACCGGTCGCTTACCGAAACTCGGTCAAGGGATTGATAAAATCGCCGGTGGAATTCTACTGGAACATCACGATCGAGTAATTTCGACTTCGATTGACGCAGCTGTGCTCGGAAACCCATTTCGGGCACAGCGCCATTTTGTTGATCCATGCTGAACTACATCGCCGTTCGGATCCTGTCGACGGTGCCGGTCATGGGCATCGTCGCCTTGTTCGTGTTTATCCTCCTGCGTTTGGCACCGGGAGATCCTGCTGCCGTCATTGCAGGAGATTATGCGACTGCTGAGGATGTTGAACGGATTCGCCAGCAGCTCGGTCTGACCGATCCCCTGCTGATCCAGTTTTTCCGCTGGCTTGGTGATATCCTGCAAGGTGATCTCGGGACGTCGATTTTTTCCAATAAACCGGTGACCGTCCTGATTGCGCAGAGGCTTGAACCGACATTACTTCTCGCCCTGACCACCATCATCTTTTCCATTCTCGTCGCAGTTCCGCTGGGTACCATCGCCGCCTATCGGTCAGGCAGCGCGATCGACCGGCTCGCAATGCTCTTTTCAGTCGGGGGGTTTTCAATTCCGGTTTTTGTACTTGGCTATATCCTGATCTATGTCTTTTCGATGCAGTTGAAATTGCTGCCGGTACAGGGATACAAATCGCCCTTCACCGAGGGAATCGGGCCGTTTCTCAGCCATATTGCTTTACCCACACTCACCCTGAGCGTCATCTTCATTGCGTTGATTTCGCGCATGACACGGGCATCGGTCACAGAAGTTCTGGAAGAGGACTATATTCGCACGGCGCGGGCGAAAGGTCAGTCAGAACTGCGCATTCTTCTCCGCCATGCATTGCGCAATGCGGCAGTTCCCATCGTGACCGTCATCGGGATCGGCATTGCGTTGCTGATCGGCGGCGTTGTTGTCACTGAAAGCGTGTTCAACATTCCGGGTCTGGGTCGCCTCGTCCTGGATGCCGTTCTGGCACGCGATTACCCGATCATTCAGGGCCTCATCCTGTTCTTCAGTTTCGTCTATATCTTCGTCAATCTGATCATAGATCTATGTTACACACTGCTTGATCCGAGGATAAAATATTGAGCGGTGAGGCAGCAGCGGCGCGCAGCGACCCCGCCCCATTGCGCATATTCCTGTCCCATCCTGGCGTATTGTTTGGTGGAATGACCCTGGCAGGGATCGTCCTGCTGACCGGGATTGGACCCGTATTCGCAACAGATCCCGTCTCAATCAACCCGTTGAATCGTCTCAAGCCGCCCGGTGCAGGGGGATTTTTCGGAACTGATATGCTCGGCAGAGACGTCTTCAGCCGGGTTCTCAATGGTGGCAGGATGTCCTTGACTGTTGGTTTGGCCGTCGCCTTCCTGTCGGTCACGATCGGTCTCACATTGGGGCTGATCGCCGGTTATATCCGCTCCCTGGATGCCGTGATCATGCGGGTGATGGATGGTCTGATGTCGATACCGGCGATCCTGCTCGCCATCGCCATGATTGCACTGTCCGGTGCCACTCTCACCACCGTCATTGTGGCAATCGTTATCCCCGAGATCCCACGCGTGGTACGTCTTGTCCGTTCGGTGGTGTTGACGGTACGCGAGGAACCCTATGTCGAAGCGGCGATTGCGGCAGGAACCCGGACATTTCAGATCATGCGGCGGCATATTCTCCCGAATACTGTGGCTCCGCTGATCGTTCAGGCGACCTACATTTGCGGTTCAGCCATGCTTCTGGAGGCCATTCTCGGATTCCTTGGTGCTGGCATTCCACCGGAGATACCGTCCTGGGGAAATATCATGGCCGAGGGACGCACCTACTTTCAACTGACGCCATGGATCATCTTTTTTCCAGGTCTTGCCCTGGCACTTGCCGTCCTTGCAGTCAATTTCATCGGCGATGGATTGCGCGATACGCTTGATCCGCGCATTGCGAGAACCATGCGGTGACCACGATTCTCGACATTCAGGATCTGTCGGTCAGCCTCCCGCCGGGGGGCGATCGTGAATTCGCGATCGAGGAGGTCTCACTCACCGTCGATTCCTGCGAAATCGTCTGCGTCGTGGGTGAGAGCGGATCCGGTAAGTCAGTCACCGCATTCTCAGTCATGGGACTGCTCGACCGCCGTGCCCTCAACCCGGTGGCAGGAACCATTCGCCTCGCGGATAAAGATCTGCTGACGATCGACGATCGGACATTACGCCAATTGCGCGGCGAACGGGTATCGATGATTTTCCAGGAACCAATGACTGCCCTCAATCCAGTCATGCGCGTTGGTGACCAGATCGCTGAGACGCTGGAAATTCATACTGGATTGTCGTCAACACAACGCCACGCGCGGGTTCTACAGGCGCTTGCCGATGTTCAGCTGCCGGATCCCAAGTCACTCGCCATTTCCTATCCGCATCAGCTTTCCGGCGGTCAGCGGCAGCGGATCATGATCGCCATGGCGCTCATCCTCGAGCCGAAGTTGCTGATTGCCGATGAACCGACGACGGCACTTGATGTCACCACCCAGGCAAAAATTCTTGCCCTCATCAAACAGCTCCAGTCGTCGCGTGGTATGGGAGTGCTCTTCATTACGCACGATTTTGGTGTCGTTGCAGAGATCGCCGATCGCGTCATTGTCATGCAGAATGGCCGCATTGTCGAACAGGGACAGGTCGATCATCTGCTCAATGCACCAAAACATCCCTATACCCGGTTGCTGATTGATGCGGTGCCGTCCATGACACCGCCTGAACGCCGCCATTCAAATGACAAGGAAGCGCTGGCTGCGAACCGAATTCACAAGATCTATGGAAAGAGTGGCTGGTTCGGCCGGGGTCGTGTCGTGCATGCCGCCCAGGATATCTCGCTCACATTGCGCCGCGGCGAAACATTGGGCATCGTTGGTGAAAGCGGATCCGGCAAATCCACCGTGGCACGCTGTATCATGCGGTTGATCGACCCCACTTCCGGTGAAATTCTGATTGACTCCATTGATATCGCCGCGCTGCGACAAAGCGAACTGCGGCGGTTTCGCCATCAAATCCAGATTATCTTCCAGGATCCGTACCGGTCTTTGAATCCCCGCCGGACAGTCGGCGATTCCATTGTCGAAGGGCCAATGAATTTTGGTGTCGCTGCAGTGGAAGCCTGGGAGCGGGCGCGCGAACTCATGGAAACCGTCGGGTTGTCAGCCGAGTCGCTCAGCCGTTTTCCGCATCAATTCTCCGGCGGGCAACGGCAACGGATTTGTATTGCGCGCGCACTGGCGATGAAGCCGCGCATTCTCATTGCCGACGAAGCCGTCTCAGCCCTGGATGTATCGGTACAGGCTCAGGTTCTGGACTTGCTTGATGATGTGCGGCAGGAATTCCAGTTGGCAATGCTGTTCATCACCCATGACCTGCGCGTCGCCGCACAGATTTGTGACCGGATTATGGTCATGCAGGATGGGCAGCTGGTCGAGAGGGGATCCACGGCGACTGTCTATGCCAATCCCCAACAACAATATACGCGCGAACTTCTGGCAGCGGCCCCTGGTCGTCGCAAATTTCCGCAGAAGGTGGGATGATCAATTGATCATCCCATGATCGGATCAATCGGACTGCTGCCCAGGTCAAGCCTTCTTTCAATTTCAAGAGCAGCCCGGAGCAGTCTTGCTTCATTTCGTGGCCCGGCGATGAGTTGAATACCGACTGGAAGGCCGTCACCTGTAAAACCTGCCGGAAGCGACAGTGATGGCAGGCCAGCAACCGTCGCGAGGAACGAAAACCGCAACCAGTCGACATAATCATGCATCTTGACGCCATCAACCTCGCGGGGATATTCAATGTCAACCGGTCCCGGCGCAATTCCGGTATTGGGCATAGCCAGAACATCAAAATCCTCAAAAAAGCGCCGCATCGTATGATAGATCCGCGTTTTGCCGCGCAATCCCTGATAAATCTGGCTGGCGTCGAGATTGCGACCAAAATCAACATTCTCGCGCAGGGTGCGTTTGAAATGACGTTTCGCCGCTGCCGGGAGATTGTCGGTCACCGCACCATAGTGAATACCGCGCAGAGTGAGATAGATTTCGTTCAATCGTTGCAGTTCTGGATAGGATTCCACGATCTCCAGACGCCGATCCGGCAGCTTATGTATTGCGCCTCTCAGCGTGTCACGAATTTCCTTTTCCACCGGCGCAAAACCGCCAAGATCTTCGGTGAAAGCGATCTTGATTGATCCGGGGTCGGTTTCCAGAATCGCCTGGAATGGGACCGTTGGTTCAGGAAGGCTGATCGGATGACGCACATCAAATCCGCACATTGAATCAAGAAACAACGCGACATCACCAACATTGCGTGCCATTGGCCCCTGAACAGGTTCGAGGGAAAAAGCAGAGTCAACGGGGCCGCCGCCAGCACGACCCGGGCTTGGGCGCAAGCCGACAACGGCGCAAAACGAGGCCGGTGTTCGTAGCGATCCTGCCAGATCTGATCCATGGCACAGCCAGAACTGCCCGGTCGCCAGGGCCGCCGCAGAACCACCTGATGAACCGCCGGCATTGCATGCAATATTATAGGGGTTTCGCGTGATCCCGAAGACCTCGTTGAAGGTGTTGGCCCCCGCGCCGAATTCGGGTGTGTTGGTCTTGCCACCGATAACAGCGCCGCGTTTCTCAAGTCGTTCAATCAGTGCGTCGCTCTTTTGCGGGATGTTGGTCTTGAGCGCGGGACTGCCACACGTATTGGGAATACCGGCCACATCAATCAGATCCTTGATCCCGATCGTCAACCCGGCGAGCCAACCCGGATGATCTTCGGACTCACGGGCATGCGCCGGGAGTCGATCGATCGACGCCTGAGCCCGCTCCGCACACTGAATGACAGTGGCGTTAACAGGCCCATTAACCGCGGCGATTCTGTCAAGTGCCGCCTGCAACACTTCATGTGGTGACACATCACCCGCCTTGAGCAGGCGAACCACTTCCCGCGCTGACTTGGCACAAAGATCAGATCCGCTGTAATCTACCGGTGGTCGCACCATGAACATCTCTCCCCGATCGTGTGGCGATTGCATCATCGCCATGAATGCCCGCGGGAAAGAACCCGGATTCCCAGGGCACTGCATTTAGGACCGATAAATGAAATCGCACCCGATCGCACGCGCCACACCGACCCGCGCCACGCCGCCGGTGGTGATCATCGCCGAGAGGCCGCTCGCTGCCTTCTGGCTGCAGGATCGGGCCAATGCCCTCTGTCTCGCGACGGTCAGCACTCTCGATAAATGCCCCCTCTGGCCGCTGGTCCCGGGGGTGGACATGGTGATCGAGGCCGATGGCGATACTGCCGGCAAACGTGCTTCGCTGCTCCGCGCCCGTCTGCAGGCGAATGATTGGGGTGGATGATCGCGCGTCAGCAGGATCAGACAGTGCAACCTGCACTGCCCCGTCCACGCATCTGTGCACGTATGCGTACAGATGCGTGACTTCCCGCGTTACAACCGAATTATGTGTTCAGATTGTCCAAGCAGGGTTGGAAGAAAAAGCCTTTTGCGTTCTTAAAACACCACTTCGCATCTGGTAGGGTGATTCAACCGTCCCGTTCTGGAGTCGTGATCGTGTCCCCACACAAGCCGCTGCCGGCCCTCACACCCCGCCGTTATCGCCCGGGTTTGTTCTCGCTCGATATCTCCTCGCTCGGCATCAAGGACACCCAGCAGCAGCTTGAACATCCCTTGTTCAGCCTGTCGAAAAAGCCTGATATCCGCTCTAGAGAATACACATTAGGCAGTGGTGCCAAAGTTGAAATTCATCCGGGGAACCGTGGTCGGCCCACGATCTGGGACAAGGACCTGCTGATCTTCGCCATCAGCGATCTTCGCAGCCGCATGGAGCGGGGCGAGGTGGTGTCGCCGCGGATCCGCTTCCACACCGCCGATGTCATCGAGTTCTGCCAGCGCAGCAAAGGGGGCAAAGAATACGCGCGCCTTGATAATGCTCTCATGCGGCTCGCGGGCGCACTGATCAAGACCAATATCCGCACCGGCGGGATCGAGACCACAAAAGGTTTTCACATCGTTGAGGAATACGACATCAAGCGTCAATATGACCAACCGGACGGGCGGTTGATCTATTGCGAGTTCACCCTGTCGGACTGGCTGTTCCGCGCGGTGCAGAATGACAGCGAGATCCTGACGCTGCATCCGGACTATTTTCGCCTGCGCCGGGCGGCGCGGCCAGGAACTGGTGGTCTTTCGCCGCCGTGCCGGGTCCTACCTGGCCCGCGATCCGACGGTGCACCCGCCCGCCGCGATCCGGCTCGCCGACAGCGTTGCCGCCGAAGCCCGCCGCCGCCATGGAAAGTCGGTCGATCTCGGCGCGGCGGAGCGCGACTGGAAAGCCTGGATGTCCAGAAAGCAGATCCGCCCGGTCAACCCGGAGGCGATGTTCCTGGCCTTCCTGGACAGTTGGGTGGCGGGGCAGGAGGCTGCGGATCCCACGCACGCCGCGCCGCCCGCGGACAGCTGGATCACCGCGGTCACCACCGCCTGGTGGGATTCGCTCGATGACGCGGCACGGCAGAGCTGGCGCCAGCGAATCGGCCAGCGCACCGAACTCACCGACGGCACCGGCTGGTTCCGCGATGATGCGTCGATCGCGGCGGACGCCTTCGCACAGGTCTGCCCGAAGAGCCAGCCGCCCGCAACCCTCCCCGGATCGGTGATCACCGCGGCGGCGGAACAGGCCGGGATTCCCCACACCGACATCGCCCCGGCGGCCTTCAGCCGGTTCGTCACGGCTTATGTGGCGGAACGCCCCTATCTCGACGGTGTCTGGCGCGCGCAGCTGCCCGCCATGGTGCGGGAGTTCGCCCCGGCGCACCAGACCGCCGCGGAGACATCCCCGGAGAGCGTCGCCCCGTGTCGGTTGCACCCCGATGACTCGGCAGTAATCGCGCTCATCGCCCGCTATTATCGCTTCCCGCCCGCCGTCGTCCTGCCCGTGTTCCATGCCCATCTGCGCGCGTCCGCGGACGCGCCGCCAAGCGATCTGCTGGCGGCGCTCACCACCTGGCTGGACGACCACACGGGGGATGCGGGTCTGGAGGATGATTTCTCCCAACTGATGGATGTGGTGATGATCACCCGCAAACCGGAACCGCTCCCGCCCGACGAAGAGGATGATGTCCATTTCGACGAGTCCCGGTGGCTGGCATCCGCCCGTCGCGCCACCCCGGAATCCTGAATGCCACACCTCGGCCAACCCCATGGTCGGCACACGCGGCGCGCCTGGCGCGTCTCGTGGGCCACCGCACCACGAGGTAAAGCGAGTTTTACCTCGTTGCATGAGGGAAATGATCCGGTTCAACATCTGTGTGCGGCACGGACGACCGGGATGGCTTCGGACAGGACGCAGACCAGGATGATCGCACAGACAGGATGACAGGTCCCGCAGCCAGAGGATCAAACGTCCAGAGGATTGATGGACGAACGAATCAGGAGAGTTCAGGACCGATGATGAATGAGGAGATTGCCCGCGTCATCCTGAAAGCCCAACTGGTGCAGCACCAGCGGAATCAGAAAATCGCCCGGGCCACCCGGGACGGCGGAATGACCGTTGACGGGGCGCCCAACGTGGGCCGGAGGTTGGGGAATCGGCAGTGGTGGATTGGGGGTGAAATTGGTGGAAACTATGGGGTTTGTGGTGGATTGGGGTGAATCCACCCGCTCGAGACCCCATAAACCACCAATTGTGTCAGAATGGATGGTGACGGGGAAACCCGGAAATCTGGCGGATGTGGTGATGTGCGCGGCACCCGGAGACATGGTTGTTTGAGCGGGAACTGGCGGAAACTATGGGGTTTGTGGTTGTTTGAGCGGGACCAAATGGCCTTTAGAGCGGGGTCGCGTGGACGACGGCCGGCGGGCTGACCGGATCCGGCGGGCGCGAGACCGGACCCTCTGTCACCATTCCGGCGGGTCAATATCAGACAGTTCCCTTGACCGTCCCCATCCCCGATGACACCATCGCCCACCACGGCCACACGCTGATCGTCAGTCTGCGACCCCGGACGGCCTGACCCCCGCGCGGCCCACTGCAGCCGCACGGGGGTTGAGGACTGCCAACCATCGCGCCCGCGGCGGGCACGGGCTCCGGCCATGGGCCACACAGAAGCGGAACCCGATCGGATCTTGAACACGATGTTCAGGATCGCCGCAAGGATTCATCCTGATCGCGGCGCGCACCTCTCACCCAGATTGACGCGCTATACACGGGACTCTTTCTCTAACGTCATGGCAACAGACACTCCGGGCAAGGCCGGCTACATCCTATTGCGTGGCAGTGTATGTAGCCAACAGCGACTCTTGGTACCATAAAGCCCCGTTAGCCTCGGCCTCGTTCATCACCCCCGCCGATCCGAATCCGCCCGCCGCCAATCCGACGGGCTACTTCACCGGATGCTTGCAGCCCTATGCGGGAGGCTACTCGGCCTGCGTTTCAACGCGGCGAGCTTGCATCCAAAACGGCGGAAGTTGGGACAATAATACTCTGATGTGTTCGGGCGAAGGCGGCAGCTAACGCACTCAACTAACACGCGGGGCGGTCTTCGGATCGCCCCTTTTCACCGTATCCTCTTCTGATTCTGATCAGTTCGGACGCTTGGCAAGCCCGGTATATCATTCCGCAGATCTGGGGAATGATGACACACGGGTGACCGGCGTGACCGGCGACAGTGAGGTTGAAGTCGCGATCGGCGGCGAGTCGATCACCGATTCCTCCAACGACTGTCCGGAATCGCCCGACCCGCGACCCGGGAGCTGAGCCACCCCGCGCGGCGGACACACGACATACATCCAGCGGTGTACCTGATCAAACACATGTGAGATTCTGAGCGGCGGCGGTCCCGTCCCGGGGACACGATGTGAGGGCGGAGCCCGAACGGAGGGGACCCGGGACGGGACCGCCGAAAATATCTTGCCGGATCAGGTGGGGTCCTCCATCGGTTTGTCACGATCAATGTGACAGAGACGGAGACCCCCGATGCCAGTTTTTGGCTGGCCTGGTCCTGTGATCAGAAACGCCAGGATGGGTTCTGTCTGTGATCACCCGGCGATGCCGCTGTCCGGATGCGTCAGGAGATCGTCCATCGCTGGCGTCAGGCCATGCGTGATGGGCTCACAACAACAGAAGCCGCCCGTGCGGTCCATGGGCCCCGTGCCACCCTGTCTCGTTGGGAACAGTCCCCTGAACGGCTGTCGCGCCGGCCTCACCGGTGTCGTCAGGGGCCATCGCATACGGCCATCCGGCAGCGGATCACAGACCTGCGCCAGGGCTTTCCCGCCTGGGGCCGCGGCAAGATCGTGGCCATCGGGCACCGGGACGGACATCAGATCTCGGCGGCCACGGTCGGGCAAATGATCGCGGACAGGGTCGCACGCCAGCTGATCGCTCCGGTCAGTGCTGTCACGCATGACAGCAAAACGAAACGGCGGACCCGGAGACCGGATGCGGTCCAGGTCGACACGCTCACCGCCGCCCTCTGCCCAGGTCGGACAGTCCAACATGTCACCGCCATTGATCGGCACTCAAAATGGGGATCCGCCAAGGCCACCACAAACGCCACCGCCACCCGCGCCGCACGCCCATCCGACACACATCTCGACCTGGACAACGGATGGAGACCTCATGACGCACGTGATGATCAGACGCCAAATGAAGATCGCGAATCATTGCGAATCGCTGCCAACCCATGAGGGGCCCGCGTCTCATATGTGGTGAGCAGGTACAACGGATTGACCGGGGGCGACAGACGGGTTAAACGGGCGGGGATGACAGATCCCACTCCTCACCCCCTGTCCGAACGGATTGCCCGATTGGAGGAACGTATGAAAACCATGAAAGCAGAAAATGAGGGGCCCTAGATCGTTTGCGGGCGGATATGGCCGCGCGGGAGACCCGGCTGATCCTGGCGATGGCCGGCATGATCGGCCTCGCCGTCGCGGGCATGATTGGCCTGGCGGTGGGTCCGCCGCTGATCATCGGAACGCACACGACAAGGGGCCCCATGCGGTCAATGGGCCGCCGGACAGCACCCTGTCTTGCCGTCACCGCACAGGGTCATTATCCTTGACTTGAGGTGCCACGGCCCCGTGCGGGCGTGACGCCCTCTGCCACACGCACCCCCACCCGGGAGAGATTGATGATGCCACACGCAAGACGGCAGGGCCTGCAGGGATGATCGCCCACCCCCGAGACCCCGCACCCGGCCCGCACCCCGCCAGACCGTGACCCGCTGGAGTGCGCGGGCGGCCGCCGGACTGCTGCTGGTGCTCTCGCTCACCGCCTGCGGATCCCTGGACAGCCGGGAGGACAGCCGGGAGACCCTCACCCGGACGGGGGCGGCAGCGCGCGCCATCGACACGCGCCCGGCGCCCACAACGGCGGTCTGCCCGGCCGAATCGGTGACCCCCGCCGGGA
>JAPOTI010000002.1 GCA_026709265.1 Paracoccaceae bacterium
ACCCCGCGTTGTCAATGGATAGACAATTCACGCGCCCACCAGACGAGAACCACTCTCCATGTCATCCTGTCATCCAGGGTGGTTTCTGCCAGCCGAGAAGATCATCGTCGTCCAAACTTAGTTTGGGTTTGGCTGCAGGTTACGGGGTGGACTTATGCTCTTCGGACGGACGTGGAGAAGACAGTTCGGAGAGCAATGTGCCAATAATTCGACTCAGTTGAGGAATATCTTTGACCGCCGTATCCCAGATAGCGGCATGGTCTATCTGATGGTACACATGAGTCAGCCGATTGCGCAGACCTATCGCCTTGCGCAAATCGGGGGTCTTTTCTGCCAGATCGGGTGCGACGGAATCGAGCTGGTTTAGTGCCTCACCAATAATAATGAGTCTGCGTTCAACGGAATCCTGTTTTTCCCTGTTGGCAAGGTCGGCGTCAAATTCCAGCCCCGCCGTAGATTCCTTGATCGCTTCAGCACACTCTTCCACATCGGTCAGCAAAGACTTGGCATCACGACTCATAGACAAGTTCCCGTGACTCGTTGATCGATTCTTGAAAATACCGGTTTGTGATGCGGTGCTCTGAGATCAAATCGACCTTGCGTCCGAGTATGGATTCCAGATCATCGGCCAGCCCGAAAAAGCGGTCCGAGATTCCAGGAAAGAGCGGCGGGAGGAACTCAACAAGAAAATCAGCGTCACTCGTCTCCGGATCGAAATCCTCGCCGCGTGCAGCCGAACCGAAAACTTCAAGGCGGGACGCCCGATGTTTCCGGCAAGCCGAGACGATCTCGCTTTTTTTGTCCAGAATTGCATTATGCACGAGTTTCACCTCCCGCATGAGTGAGCACAGCCTCAAAATATCAGCATCCCGCCGGTGATTCCAGCATCGTTGCCCATTCGGGAGTGATTCCCATAAGGTTGGGTTTGGATGCAGGTTGAGGGAAAAATTTGTGCTCTTAAGACGGCCTTGAGGAAGACAGTTCGTAGAGCAGTTGACCCACAGTCAAGTGCAGTTTGGGAATGTCATTGATTGCCGTATCCCAGACGATAATCTGTTCGACATCGTGATACACATGGATCAACTGATTGCGCAGACCTATTGCCTTGCGCAAATCGGGGATCTTTACTGCCAGATCGGGTACGACGGAATCGAGTTGGTTCAACGCCTCGCCAATAATAATGAGTCTGCGCTCAATGGAATCCTGTTTTCCCTGTTGGCAAGGTAGACGTCAAATTCCAGCCCTGCTGTAGATTCCTTGATCGCTCTAACACACTCTTCCACATCGGTCAGCAAAGACTTGGCATCACGACTCATAGACAAGTTCCCGTGACTCGTTGATCGCCGCGCGAAAATAGTGATTCTTTATCCCACCCTCAGTGAGGAGATCGACCTTGCGGCCCAGTATGGATTCCAAGTCAAATGCCAACCCGAAGTAACGCCGTGCAACTCCTGGCAAAAGGGGCGGGAGGAACTCAACAAGAAAATCGGCGTCACTCGTCTCCGGATCGAAATCCACCCTCCTAGCAGCCGACCCAAACACTTCAAGACGCGCAGCGCGGTGTTTCCGGCAAGCCGCTACGATCTCGCTTTTTTTGTCCAGAATTGCATTATGCACGAGTTTCACCTCCCGCATGAGTGAGCACAGCCTCAAAATATCAGCATCCTGCCGGTGATTCCAGCATCGTTGCCCATTCGGGAGTGATTCCCATATGGCTGGGTTTGGACCACGATTGATTCCTGATCGGTTTCATCTGGCGAATCAGGCGGCCCTGGCGAAGGGTGTGCGATTGTCGTTGGCCGAGAGGTGGGCGTTCTTGTGGCGCCGTCTGTGGGTCAGTTGGGCCCAGACGCTGTCAAAGCGTCCTGATTTGAGCCGGGCACGGAAAGTGAGAACGCCCTGGCCACGCCCTGGGGATCGTCTGTCAGGATCACCTTGTATGTATTGAACCACGTCGTGCTCTTGGCACTCTCGGTCCCATAAGCGGCATCGGCGGCGGCCTTGAGATATTGGCAGGCATGCCAGACATCGACCACCCTGATGTCCGGGGTCAAACTTTCCAGACAGGTCCAGTTGTCCTGGGTCCCATCGGCGATGGCGACAATCTTCAACTCTCGACCCGCCGCCTGCCGCAACACCGATGACACCAGCCTCTTCACCCGCACACCCGGACAAATCAGAAAGCGATGGTGGGTCAGGACCCGACCAATCTGCGTCAATCCCGTCATCTCGCAGAACCCACGCGCCAAGGCATGCTGCGTCTGAACCGCCGCACCACAAGCCGACACGAACCATTCCGCCACTTCAGCTGATATCTGGCACATCCTCATCTGCATGCACCCATGATTCGCACAGAATGAGGCAAGAGTTAAGTGTGTGATATTGATAGGCGCGGGTGATCAGCGGTCTCCGTGCTGTTCCTGGGGTTGGTCCGGCCGCACGGGTCACCGTGGACGTGATGGGAACTGTCAGACTGTGTCCCAGCGATCGACAGAAAATCGGTCGTGTCGACAGAGGGACAGGCTTTGAGTGTCTGGTGGCGCTGGAGCCGCGCCGCGCGGGAGACTTGAACGGACACAGTGCGACAGCCGCCATCCGACACGCCATCACGGTGAGACCACGCGAAGTGACCGGGTCTGGAATGTTCCAATACACCCCGCGCCGTCGGGACATCATCACATCCATCGTCTGCAGAGGGCGCATTGTCTGTGGGGGCCTGACACGCCGCGACCGTGTGCGTTGTTGCGGGCAACCCTGAACGAATCACCTTGCAGGGCCAAGACGCGCCGAAGACACGCCAGAAGATTTTGCGAAACACGTATTGTCGCCAACAACTCACCCACTGATTGCACGGCAGAAAATCAATGAGCGGGAATGGCGGTTTCTGTGCTGCAAGAGAACTGTCTTTTCTCTGAATGCACAAAAGATTGAACAGACACATCTCCAGTCAAGCCCAGACCCTTGACCCCGCTCTGTGTCTGTTGGAATTTCTGGTTGATGGGTTGGACCCTTGCCCGAACATCCTCACAACAAATCAGGTCGGTTCGATGCGCACAATTTCCACCCATAACTGAATGCTCAATTCCAGAGCTTGCTCACGGGCATGGCAAAGAGCTTGTCACTGATGCGCTGGATGCGTCTTCCATCATGCAAGACAATTCCGCTTGCAAAGTCGTCGCCGGAAACATCTTTCAAGAGTCTCAACCCACGAAAATCGTCTGTCCTTACGCCACTCGTCGCCTTGACTTCGATGCCAACCACTTGCCCTTCTCTTTCCAGAACAAAATCAACCTCAACCTTGTCGCGGTTACGAAAATGGCTGATCTCGGTTGAACTCCCACTGTGGCCAATGAGCTTTGACAATTCAGAAAACACGAACGTCTCAAGCAACGGTCCGAACCTCGAGCGGTCTTTTTGGATATCATCTTCACGCACATGCTGGATCGCGGCGAGGAGCCCGCTATCAATAAAATGCATCTTTGGTGACTTGATCAAACGTTTTTTTTCATTCTTATGCCATGCTGACACGCGTCGGATCACAAACAGTTGTTCAAACAGTGTCAGCCAGCGATCAACCGTTTTGCCATCAATACCGAGCGAAGTTGCGAAAGCAGACAGATTGACCGTCTGCCCGCAAGTCACCGCAGCATAGTCAAGTAACCTGGCCAGGTTGGCCGAATCCAATAGATTCGCAATGGTGGAAACGTCATGTTTCGCCATCGAGTCGGCATAAGCCTGTAACCAGGCTTGGCGGCGGCGCGGATTGGCGCGTACCAGCGCCTCCGGGAATCCGCCTTTGACAACTCGTGCGATGAGATCATGACTGTATCCAATCTCTTCATGGGCCGAAAAATCGCCTTTGAAAGCATCGCTCAGAAAACTGCTCATTTCCTTGCGTTCGATTTCAGCTTGGCTAAACGGATACAGTTTGATCGTTTCCACGCGCCCCGCCAATGAGTCAGGTGCGACCATTGCCCTGAATAGGTCAACTGAACCCGTGACAAGAAACTGCCCAGGGCGGCTGTTCTCATCCACCAATCGTTTGAGCTCGAGAAAAAGGTCCGGCGCACGCTGAATTTCATCGATGACAGCGCAGTGAAGATCTCGTACAAATCCTATCGGATCGCTATTTGCAAATTCGCGAAACTGACTGTCATCAAGTGTGAGATATTGCATACCCTTTTCAGCGGCAATTTTGCGGGCAAGTGTTGTCTTTCCTGACTGCCTGGGACCCACAATTGCGACAATTCTGGTGTCAGAAAGGGCGGTGCGAACTTGATTTTCTGTATGTCGCTGCAAAAGTGTTGTTGCTGTTGACATCTTCAACGCTGCCTTTTGGAGAATTCCACGGCCTCTCTTGGCCAGTTGCGAATAGTATCACGGCAAAATCGGAATGACACCCCTGCATTTACGGAATCTCTTATCGGCAAATCCGGAATATCAATGTGAGAATTCGAAATTGCGTAGGGTTGAAACTGACTTTTTGTGGAAAGAGGTCGGCAGTGTAATGGCCTATTGATGGAGGTGTTTCGCCTGAATGGCCACAGGCATCAGTTGGGGCATCTAGAGATTTTTCCCCTCTCCCCGCGGGGAGAGGGGCCGCGTCAGCCTCGACCTCAGATTCTCACCCTGTTTG
The DNA here is from genome assembly GCA_026709265.1 of Paracoccaceae bacterium. GTDB lineage: Bacteria > Pseudomonadota > Alphaproteobacteria > Rhodobacterales > Rhodobacteraceae > JAPOXR01. The sequence continues at coordinate 4,637 of JAPOTI010000002.1, forward strand.
TCGCAAATTCTCAGGTTGATTGACGCGCCATAGGCTTTGACGATTCTATCCCTCAGGCCTCCGGTAATGACATCCTCCAACCACTCTGAAAGAAGCTTTTCGATTGTATCGACGGCGGGAAGCCCGCCCGCAGCTATTTCGTGAACCAGTCGATCAGCAAAAAGAAGCGGGTCAAATGAGAAGTTCAGGCGCATGGATCCAAGGGGTATCGTATAGTTTGTTCGTAGACATGCGCTAGTGGTTGATGCAAAACAAAAGATTCCATTCGTTGTCGAATCATGGTATGATCCTGCCGCCGCGGTTACGCGGCCCGCGCCAACAGGAGACAGGCGAATGGGCAGGACATCGACACGGCAGG
>JAPOTI010000127.1 GCA_026709265.1 Paracoccaceae bacterium
GACGATTGTCCGCCGCCGTGCACCCCGGGTCAGTCACCTTGCCCGGACACAGCGGGGCCACCCGCGCCCACATCTCATCCGTCAAAACTGTGCGATCTGCATTCATCTTGTCACCTGCCTCGTCTGCTCGTGCCGCCTTTTTCGACGTGCAATGCCGACAAAAATACACGCCCAGCGCTCAAAACGCAAGGCAATTGTCAACGGGCCTTAGCCACCCAGAATTAACAGTCCCTTTTTCCGTATCCGCCCATTCTCTGCGAACAGACGAAAGTTTCAACCATCACACGCGTGGCAAAAATTTGGATTCGTCCGGTAGAGTTGTCGAGGGGAAGAGCATTCTGATTGAGATAAGGGAGGTCGCCTTATGTCTCACTTTCGGTGAATCGGGACCACTTCACTCACCCTTCATGAGACCGGGCACAAACAGAAAGAATTGCAATGAAATTTTCAAACCGCATTTCCACAGCGGATCTACCTGAATTTCCCTATCCAACACCAACAAGTGCCGAAAAAATATTACAGAATTGTATTTGCAAACTATTCGAAGAAGGGATCAGTAGCCGATTGAAGTCATGCAATGAAGTTGGAAAAATTGACAGAGCTTTCCGTCAGCTGGAGAAAATTGCATCTGAAGCGCCTGATATTTCCGACACTCTGACGGCTCTACTTTATATATCCTGGTATCAGTTTGGACATGTCCGTCTGGCTGAGCAGATCTTTCACCACCTATTAAAGACAATAAGAATCCCGAATAACTGCGAGACACTCAATATAATTGATCTCGGATGTGGGGCCTTAGCCACACAGATTGGCTTTGCAAAATTTGTTTCCAGCTGCCCACAACAAAAATTCCGGAAGGTCCACTTTCATAACATCGACAAAAGCGAGAAAATGAAGCAAGCCGGAGAAAGACTCTGGAATAAATGGATATCAAGTTGGGAAAGTCCCATGCCATTTGAATTTGATTTCTATGGGGAAAAACCCAATATTGATCCATTGCCAGAACCCACTATCTTGATTGCCATGCATGCCATATATGGTCGTAACAGAGGCGTTATTCGGGAGGCGATTAAAGAAATCAAAGAAAGACACAGACCAATAACAGCTGTAATGACCACAAACAGCAATAAGAAAGATTTGGTTGATGAAATTGGAAGGGAATATCCCTCGGGCGAACGACTTGAGCTTGAATGCCCCGGAACAGTCAATACAAAGATAATTTCCCAACCCAGAAAAGATTTGCTTAGTAAAATAAAGAAGCTGGACTGCACTGAATTCACTGACAGAATGAATAAATTCCTGGATCGATACGTCCCAAGCTGGCCAAAGAAGCCATATGTTTGACGGCTTTGGTGATGGTCAACAAAATGAATGATATGGGAGGAAGCAGTTCCGTCAGCCCAAGCCCCTCTCTTTTTGACGCTGTTGAGTCACCAGACAGGCCAGAGCGCATGGGGCAGGCTAGTGTTGAGTATGCCGAGTCACGTGCCATCCTGACCCGCGCTACAGGCTTTATGGAGGCCTATGACTACACCCTCAATCCATATGCTGGCTGTTCCTTTGCCTGCACCTATTGTTATGCTGCCTTCTTCTCCCGAGGGCACAAGGTCCACGACTGGGGCAACTGGGTTACGGTCAAAGAGAACGCCGCCAATCTCCTTAAAAAAGAAAAAGGCAAGCTTTACGGTAAAGCCATCTACATGAGTAGCGTGACAGACCCCTACCAACCGCTTGAGCGCAAACTCGAGATCACACGCGATCTATTGGATGTGATGGTCGAATGTCAGCCGAAGCTTGTTGTGCAAACCCGAAGCCCGGATGTGGTCCGGGATATCGATTACTTCCAGCAGATCAAGGACTACGGCGGTCACGTTCAGGTCAGTATCACAGTTACAACCGATGATGAGGAAATCCGTCGGACATTTGAACCCTACTGCCCCAGCAATTCACAGAGGCTCCGGGCGGTCCATCGTCTATGTGACGAAGGCATCAAGACCTGCATCACAATGACACCGCTGCTGCTGGTTCAGAATCCTGAAAAATTTGCAGATGGGCTTTGCGCCACCGGATGTGAAAAATTCATCTTCCAACCTTTCCACTTCAAGACCGGAAAATTTGTGGCTGGCACACATGCACCTGCGCAGCGACTTGTTTCCGAAAAGCTAGGCTGTGTCGACGGTGATTTTCGTGCGAAATATCTCGAGCACTACGAAGAAGTCCGGCAAGTACTGAAACGAGCCCTCCCTAATTTGGGTGAAGGCAAGGAGGGTTTTCAACCACCCGAATGGGATAAGCCAAAACCCTGTGGGCACGACAACAAGAAAAACGCGCATGACAGATCCAAATCGACCCCAAAGTAGCCTAAGAGACACCGATTTTGCTGGTCTGATTTGGAACCGGTTACACAGGCTGTTAGAAAATCGTACGCGTCGTGGCCGACATTCGTTTGTCAATCTTCAAGACAAACTGATGCCGATTGTTCGGTTCAAAGCATCGCGTCAAGGCCGTCAAGGCAGTTGAATTTCAGGGTGGAATAAGGCAACATGGGGAATATGCCTGAAAATGGCGTTTACAAACTTTCGGGTATTTCCCCCGAAAATGAAACGGGAGGAGTGAAGATGTCTTCAGATCATCCAAAACATCACAAGACAATCAGTGAGTTTTTTGCTGCCGATCCAGCGACGGCAGATCGCGATTTTTTTGGTCGCGAAACCAATGAAGACCGCCGCGGCTTTCTGCGCGGAGCAGGTCTGGCAACAATGTCGGCATTGGTCGGTGCCAATATTCCGTTCCATGCCAATCTCCCACAGGGATTCCTGCCCATTGCCATGGCGTCAACGGACGTATTGGTCGGAAAGGATGGTCTGACACTGCTCAATGATCGACCGGTCAATGCTGAAACACCCCCGCATCTTCTTGATGATGACATTACACCGACCAGCCGTCACTTCATCCGCAACAATGGAATTCCGCCGGACGATATCGATGCGGCGACATGGGAATTGACTGTCGACGGGTTGGTCAACAACCCGATGACGATGACCATTGCCGACTTGCAGTCGAAGTTTGACGTCGTCACGATGGCTTTGCTGATCGAGTGTGGTGGCAACGGGCGATCTTTCTTTAATCCGCCTGCCAAGGGCAATCAGTGGACTCTCGGGGCCGTGGCATGCGCTGAATGGACAGGTGTACGGCTCAAGGATGTTCTCAATGCCGTTGGAGTCCAGAACAGTGTCGTCTACACGGCCCATGTCGGTGCCGACGCTCACCTGACCGGTGATCCCGACAAACTTCCGATCTCTCGCGGTGTCCCGATTGCCAAGGCCATGACCGATGATGTCCTGATCGCATGGGGCATGAATGGCAATGACATTCATCCAATGAATGGCGCACCACTGCGTCTTGTGGTGCCGGGATGGCCCGGTTCATGCTCGCAGAAGTGGCTGACACGGATTTATCTGCGTGACATCGTCCATGACGGGCCCAAAATGACCGGATCCTCGTATCGCGTGCCAAACCGCGCGGTTGAGCCGGGCGAAAAGGTCGAGAATGAAGACTTCGTCATCATCGAGCGTATGCCCGTCAAGTCACTGATTACGAACCCCGCAACGGACAGTGCTTCCGGAACGTCCATGGAAGTGCGCGGCCATGCCTGGTCAGGCGACCGCACAGTCAGTGCCGTGGATGTCTCGATTGATTTCGGTGCCACATGGCAGGCAGCGTCGCTCGACGCACCCGTCAATTCAGGCGCCTGGCAGAATTGGCGTTCCAATGTCCGTTTCCCTGGCGCGGGCTACTATGAGATTTGGGCGCGGGCCACAGACAGTGCAGGAGTTATGCAACCCTTTGCCATTGACTGGAATCCCAAAGGTTATCTGAACAATACCATGCATCGCGTGGCCGTCCGGGTCAGCTGATCATATCAGGCATTATCGGAGCGAAATCTCTGCGCTCCGACGGCCAAAAATATCAGCACCAGGTCAAATGGATACTTCTTTTGGTATCCGATCACGGATGCTACGCATTCTCATGCTTTCCTGGCTGGTCTGTGCCGTCGGGGCCGGAATTGTGCCGCGCTTTGCTGGGGCCGAAAATGACCCCCCTGAGTTTGGTGTCCTGAAAGTCGCCAACGGGGTCGAAAACACCTATTACAGCTGTGTCGGCTGTCATTCCGAGCGGCTTGTTGCTCAGCAGGGTTTAACCCGTGAGGGTTGGGACGAAGTGATCGACTGGATGATCGAAGAACAGGATATGCCGGAGCCCGAAACCGATGTGCGTGTCGAGATCCTTGACTATCTCTCGACACATTACAATGTGGACCGACCGAATTTTCCTTACCCCTCACCAAAATGACTGTGCACAGGGGGCGTATTTGTCAGGACTGTCATGGCGCAGCACAAGCAACTCGTCCTCGGCCTCACGACATATTCAACCTATCTGATATCTTGTCCATACAGACCTGAAATTCAATCATATCTTTGCATGTTCCTCACCAGGATATTTGCCATGGCCAGATCATCGGGGTCATTGATGTTGAAAAAGGGATCGTGGGTGGCGGAATCGAACACAACCGTTGTGAATTCCTGGCGCTCCACCCACGCAATGACTGTTCGCATGCCGGACAACAGCGCCTGGTGGAGATCATCGATCAGATCGACTGACCATAATCCGAATGGAGGGTGACACGTCAGGCCTTTTCCGGTTGTTCTGCTGGCCGCCACAACCACTTTCTTGCGTGACTGTCTCATCTCTGCGCCGAGCCTTCTGACCAGATCCTCAGGAAAAAAGGGCGTATCGCCGGCAACGGTCACAACGTCTTCATATCCTTTGTCTTTGGCCCACTTCATGGCGACGAGAATCCCCGCCAGGGGGCCGGCATTGAGCGGCGATTTGTCGGCGATGGTGGGCAATCCCAATCCTGCAAATCTTGTCGGATCACCATTGGCGTTGATGGCGAGATATGCCACTTGGGGCTGAAGCCGCGCGACTACAAAGCTGATCAGCGGCTTGCCGCCGAGATCAAGTAATGTTTTTTCCTGTCCTTGCATACGAGTTGATAAACCACCGGCAAGGATCACGCCGCATATATTGGCCGCACGGTTTGCGCACGATGCGGGTGATTGGCCACGAATCACTGAAGGAGTCACCATCGGACCTCTATCGCGGTTTCACCTCCGGGCATTGTGTTGCCTCCCTGCATTGCCTGTCAACACCTGGTGTCATAACATCAATTCCAGTCATTTCACCCGAGCAGAAATTGAGTTCAGCCTGTCACAATCCTTCCCAAATGCCGCCGGGATGCATAATCAATCGAGGGGATGTTCATTGATCCGGTACAGTTTTATCAGGCATTGTGCGATTGTCTGATATGGCTTCGTAAGATAGCTTGTGTAACGGACGACAGCCACAGCAAGGGTCGAGCGGAATCTCGCAATCACTAGACAGATGAACAGTTCGCGCACGGATCATCTCAAGACCATTGAGCAAAGACTTCTCTGGCTTTCACACTGGATGATTCACAATGCCAATCATCTTCGCCCCGTAGCCGACGGGATCAAGGTCGGCGGTCATCAGGCGTCTTCTGCATCAATGGTCTCGATTCTGACCGCACTCTATTTTTCTGTCTTAAAGCCGGCGGACCGTGTGGCCGTCAAACCCCATGCCGCACCGGTTTTTCATGCGATGCAGTATTTGATGGGCCACCAGACCCGACAGAATATGGAAAATTTTCGGGGATTCGGCGGCGTGCAGAGTTATCCGAGTCGCACCAAGGATATTGGTGATGTCGATTTTTCAACTGGATCAGTCGGACTGGGAGCCGGAATCACAGTTCTCGCCTCTTTGGTTCAGGATTATGTGATTGCCAAGAAATGGGGCCAGGGAATCCAGACAGGTCGTATGGTCGCTCTTGTTGGTGACGCTGAACTGGATGAAGGTAATGTCTGTGAATCATTGCAGGAAGGCTGGAAGAACGATCTGCGCAACACCTGGTGGATCATCGACTATAATCGCCAATCGCTCGACGGAATAGTTCGCGAGGGATTGTACGAGAGAATTGAGAAGATCTTCGATGCTTATGGCTGGGATATCGTGCGAATCAAGTATGGTGTCCGCCAGCGCGCCGCCTTCGAAGAACCCGGCGGCAAAGCTCTCCGGAACTGGATCGATGCCTGCCCCAACCAGGAATATTCGGCACTCACCTATATGGGCGGTGCCGTCTGGCGGCAGCGGCTTATGGATGATCTGGGTGACCAAGGCGCGGTATCGCAGCTCATTGATCGTCGAAGTGACAGTGAGTTGGCCAGTCTCATGGAGAATCTTGGTGGCAACTGCGTTGAAACTCTGGCGGCAGCCTTTGCTGCAGTGAAACATTCCCGCCCCACCTGTTTTCTTGCCTACACAATCAAGGGTTGGGGGACACCTATCGCTGGCCATAAGGACAATCACGGTGGCCTGATGACGCCCGCACAAATGGCAGAGTGGCAACAGAAAATGGAGGTGCCCAAGGGACAGGAATGGGAAAGGTTCGCGACTGTCAAGAATCCGGACGGGTTGAGAGAGTTTCTTGCACAGGTCCCATTTTTTGCCAAGGGGGAGCGGCGCTATTCTGACACCAAGCTGGTTGTGCCGGAGTTGGCGCTCGATGCAGGACATACGCTTTCAACACAAGCTGCCTTTGGCAAGATTCTCGGTAATCTGGCGCGCGGCGATAGCGAACTGGCAGATCGGATCCTGACGACCTCACCGGATGTCACAGGGACGACCGGACTGGGGAGCTGGGTCAACCGCCGCAAACTGTTCGCACGACAGAGCCAGGACGATGCCTTTATCGAACATCGCATTCCATCCACCGCCAAATGGAATTTTGCACCGACTGGCCAACATATTGAACTGGGAATTGCCGAGATGAACCTGATGCTGCTCCTCGGAGCGGCAGGCTTGTCTCACTCGATATTCGGCAAGCGATTGATTCCGGTTGGCACCGTCTATGACCCTTTTGTCCATCGCGGCCTCGATGCCCTCAATTATGCTTGTTATCAAGATGCCCGTTTCCTGCTGGTCGGCACGCCCTCGGGAGTGATGCTGGCACCGGAAGGCGGCGCGCATCAGTCTATCGGGACAACCCTGACCGGAATGGCGCAAGACGGTCTTGCCGCTTTTGAGCCAGCATTCGCTGATGAATTGGCGGTTATCATGGAATGGGCTTTTGACTATATGCAACGCAGCGGCGAAGGCGACCCCGATGAGCGCACCTGGCTGCGTGACGAGACCGGAGGGTCGGTTTATCTGCGCCTGACGACCAAACCATTGGAGCAGCCCGGGAAAAGGGTCGATACGGAATTTCGACAAGGATCCATTGATGGGGCATATTGGTTTCGAAAACCCGGGCCCGGCTGTGACGTGGTAATCGCTTATCAGGGGGCTGTTGCCGACGAAGCCATTGCAGCCGCCGGACTGATTGGTGAAACTCGTCGTGACATCGGCGTTTTAGCGGTCACCTCCGCGGACCGGCTGGTGGCCGGTTGGACTGCAGCTCAACGTGAGCGGGCGCGCGGCAATCCTGCGGCGCGGTCTCATATTGAAACACTCTTCGGCGAACTTCCCGCTCACACGGCCATCGTGACCGTCATCGATGGACATCCCGCGACGCTGTCATGGCTTGGTGGGGTCTGCGGACATCGGACGATTTCTCACGGTGTAGAACATTTTGGACAGACCGGAACCATCGGCGATTTGTCACGCCATTTTCGGATCGACTGCCATGCCCTTGTTGATTCAGTGAACGGTTTGACCGCCGGGCGAAGCGCGGTCTCGGTGCCATGATTTATCCTGGGATGATTTTTTGACCCGGCATGGGATCCTTCCTGTATTGATGACAGAACCCTCCGTTTTTCTGCAGTCCTTCGTATATCGACCGGATGCGAAACTGGAAATCGATGATGAAATCCGCTAGCAGAGCAATGAGGCCTGCTGTTGGTTCTCACGCTTTCGGGATTGATGACCAATGGATGATGGTCGGAAAAATGGTGAAATCATCGCCATTCGTGCGGTGGAATGGATGGCCGCGGATGCGGACGAACTTCACAAATTCATGCAGACATCCGGAGAATCTTTGGAATCACTTCGTTCGCGGTTGAATGATCCCGAGTTTCTTGCCGCTGTTCTCGATTATGTTCTGGCTTCGGAGAAGTGCCTGCTTGCCTTCTGTGAATCAGCAGCTCTCCCTCCAGATGCACCTCAAAAGGCACGGCATTTTCTGCCGGGTGGCGACATACCACATTGGACCTGATGGCAGATCGGAAATTTGATGGGCTGCTATTCGACAAGGACGGCACCCTCTTCAGTTTTCAGAACACCTGGGCCAACTGGATGTTTCGGGTCCTGCAGCGATTTGCCGGTCACGATCACCATCTTTGCCGCCAACTCGCACAGGAACTTGGATTTGATCTTGACACTGAGCGGTTTATCGAAGGCAGCCCGTTTGTGACCGGCACACCAAACTTTACCATCGATCTCCTGTGCCGTCATTTTCCGGAACTGACTCGCTCCGATATCATCGGCAAATTGGTCACGATCAGTGCAGTCGAACAGCAATGTCAGGCGACACCACTCAGACCGCTCTTGGCAGAACTGAGAACGCGTGTTCCGCGTATCGGGGTCGCCACCAACGACCATAGGGAATCTGCGATCGCGCATCTTCGTTCTGCCGATTGCGACGATCAATTTGACTTCATTGCCGGTTCAGACAGTGGCTATGGGGAAAAGCCGGATCCTGCAATGCTCCTGGCCTTCTGTGCAAGGTTTGGCATCACACCGAAACGGTGCATCATGGTCGGCGACAGCCTGGTGGATATGGAATCAGGCCGCCGCGCCGGCATGACGGTGATTGCAGTGCTGACCGGTGTTGAGACTATTGAAAAACTATCACCTCATGCCGATGCCGTTCTTGATGACATTGGCCATTTGCCGAAATGGCTGGGCTGAAAATTGCCCCGGTGCAAGCAGTGCTTGTGAAAATCCCCCCGCAAAGGCTTGACGTTTATGCAGGTCACCACTGTCATTACGGCTATGAAGGGCAAGAAACTCATCCTACAGGGCACTCAAGGCTAACAATGGGTGATTATAGTGTTGACTAGCCACTTATGGTTTGCGAAAAACCGATTCAGCTTAGACGAGGAATTCAGAAATGGCCCATGCTACCCCTGGAAAGTCCTACCGCATCGGTATGAGCGACATGGAATGCATGGACATGTTTCCCGATGATAAAACCGCCGAGGCTTGGTTTGAATCGCATCGCTGGTCCAATGGTCGCATTTGCCCGCACTGCGGATCGGAACGAACTCGCGTAGAGAAAAATCGCAAGCCGATGCCCTATCGCTGCAAAGACTGCCGAAAACACTTTAGCGTGCGGACTGATACAGTCATGGCTCGGTCAAAAATTTCCTTGCGGAAATGGGCCATTGGTATCTACATGTCTGTTACCAACATCAAAGGCGTGTCCAGCACGCGCCTGCATCGGGCACTCAAGATATCCCAGAGTTCGGCATGGTTCATGGCAATGCGTATTCGGGAAGGATTCTGGCAACCGAAAGGCACATTTGAGGAAACCGTTGAGGTCGATGAGACCTATATGGGCGGGAAACAGAAGAACATGCCGAACTCAAAGCGCAAGCAAATGACCGGGCGTGGCACAGTGGACAAAACGATTGTCGTAGGGGTCAAAGATCGCAAGACCAATCAAGTTGCGGCATGGATGAATACGACTATCAGCCCGTCAATCATTCCGTTGGGAATTATGTCGTCAAGCTGGCCCATACCAACGTCATCGAGTCGTTCTGGTTCATGCTAAAGAGGGCGCACAAAGGGGCATACCATACGATGAGTCCCAAGCGTCTTCAGCGGTATATTGATGAGTTCATGGGTCGTCACAACCAGCGCAAGTTCAACACGATTAATCAAATGATCGATGTGGCGATTGGCATGATCGGCAAGTCGTTGACCCACAAGCAATTGACCGCTGACAATGGATTGAGCAACGGGGCGCACTCATGAGGATTGCAATCCCGCCGCCGGAAGGCATGACCCCTGATCATGCAGCAAAATCTGTCGTTGATGGTCTGAAGGTCACTACGCGCCTCTATCCCGGCCACTGCCTTGATGTGTTGGAAGATATGGATGACACCAGCATTCACTTGGTTGTCACTGATCCGCCGTACGGACTGGACGGCCTGAACTCGGAATGGAAGAAGGGAATGGGCGGCAAGCGTGGTACGGGAGCAATCGGCGGCTTGCCGGTTGGCATGAAGTTTGACCCCAATCAAGGTCGCCAGTTGCAAGCGTTTCTTGACCCTATCAACGCTCACCTGTTTCGAGTGTTGAAACCCGGCGGTTTCCTGCTCATGTTCTCTGCCCCCCGCCTTGTCCATCGCATGACGGTATCTGCCGAGGATGCCGGATTTGAAATCCGTGACCAATTCGCATGGCGTTTCACCAAGCGCGCCCAGTTCAAGGCGTTTTCGATGGATCATTTCATTCGACAGCAAACCGACATGAAAGAGTGCGACAAGCAAGACATGATCAAATATATGAACGGACGTAAGACCCCGCAGCTGCGGCCGCAGTTTGAAGCGATCATGTGCGCCCAGAAGCCCCGCACAGGAACATTTCTGAACAATTGGCTTGAGCACGAAACAGGCTTGGTCGACTCCAAGCAGACACTGACAGGCCGTGCGCCGTCTACTGTCATGACCGTGGAAAAGCCTGACAAAGCCAAGTACAATGGCCATCTTACCGTCAAGCCTGTCCGGTTGATGGAACACCTGATCCGCCTGTTTTCCTGTCAGGGTCAGATTGTGCTTGATCCCTTCTTGGGATCGGGAACGACTTGCGTTGCGGCCCGCAAAGCCAAGCGGCACAGTATCGGCATCGACATCAACCCTGACTATATTCAGCTTGCTAAGCGCCGGATTGAAGACGAAACGACATGATACGACCAAAGCAACTTGCCCGAATCGGTAAGTTTCACCTTGAAGGAACGATCTTGGATGTGCTGCTAGAGGTTAGACACCCAGATCACTGCCTAGGGGCCACAGAAATCAGCAGAAGGGGAGGAATTTACAGAGAGAAAGGAACTCACGACATCATCAATGATGCTATTGTCCAAGGGATACTCAACAAACTTTCCGACCAGAACAAGGTCGAACAGTGCGTACAGGCGAAGAACAAAGGCGGCTGGCAACTCACGGATATCGAGTTTCAGTGCCGCCGTAACGATTACTGCGAATGACCATCCCGCCGCTTGCCCAGCGTCATGGGCATCGAGGCGTTGCCCATCTCCGCGTTGCTGTCTTGGAAATCCTTTATGAAGCCAAGAAGAGCGGGGAATGCGTTGGCGGTGCCGAGATTGGCAGGCGGGCCGGAATTTTTCGGGAAAGTGGGTACGCCCAGAAGCAGGGCAATGATGCCATCGTGTGGGGTGTCCTAAGTAGTCTGGTCAAGGATGGTCTGCTGGATAAGTGCGTTCAATCCAACAACCGGATGGGATGGAAATTGACACAATGCGCATTTGACCAGCGAGATCGTGAAGTCGGTGACATTCCCGACTGGGGCGGCGACAAGCGCATCATTGACGCGTACCGACTGAGACAGTGGGGATTTTGCCCTGGATGCTTGGCCGTTCTCCCTGAAAGACCCGATGTTGATCATATCCGGGCGAAAGCTCGGGGTGGGTCTGATGATGCCGAGAACAAACAGTTGCTTTGCCCGAACTGCAATCGGCGGCGCGGAGCTAAGCCGTTTGCGCAATTTGTTGCCGAGCGGTTGGCTGACGGGAATGAGTGGACGGATTATGTGCCGTGAAAATGTCAGCAAGAAAAAGGATATGGATTAATGCGGCTAGCTTCAGTTTTTGTGACCGTTTTTGTTGTCAGTCTGCCTGGATCCAGTGCGCAGGCTGTTCCTCCTTTGGTTGCACCCATAATAGCTGTTGGTGGTGGTGCGTGGACGATCTATGAGATTAGTGATGCAGTCTGTCCGAACTGCGTTGCTGCAAGTGTGCGCATCAGCAAGAAAGCGATTAAGGAGGCCAAGGAGGTGGGCACCAAGGGGAAGGATGTAATGCACCGCACAGCCGGTAAATGGTCTTTGGGGGCCATAGCGAGTACACCCCTCCGCAAGCACATGCCCGATCTTTACAAAAAGCAGAAGGGTCGTGATGGCCTCTGCGGCACCCCTTTACCTGCCTTGTATGTCGGTCCGCCCTGGAACCGCCGTTTGAACCCAGCCATCGAGGTGGATCATATCAAACCAAAAGCTAAGGGTGGGCTCGATACTGTAGAGAATCTGCAATTGACGCTGGGCAAATACAACCGCCAGAAAGGAGATCGGCCCTGGGGTCCGAGAGAGCGCCAGTTATATTGTTCGCTATGACCTGCAAAAAATGGCTAGCCATCACTATAAGTCCCCAATTAAAACCCCAATGCGAAATGATCGTCATGGCGCAAGCGCCGCGTGACGGAACATTTGTTGATAATTGGGACCGATGGGAAACTGGTTTGATTGACCCGCGTTCACCGGTCATTGAACCTGAAAGTTTTCCTGGCACAATCATCCCGGTCAAGAAACCGCGTGAACGTCATGGGCATATGACAACCAAGCCCGTTGACTTGCTCCGACATCTCATTCGCTTGTTTTCGCCAAAAGGCGCGATTGTGTTTGATCCTTTTGCCGGTTCTGGTTCCAGTGGTGTTGCCGCCCGCATGGAAGAACGTGGTTTTGTCGGGACAGAAATTGATGCCAATATGGCGCAATCTGCCGAAAGGCGCATTGAAATCGCCATTTAATGGCCTTGCCGTTGCCGAAAAATTGCAAGCAGCACGGGTGGAGCGATGGCCACAAGGCTTGAACGCACCGAATTTGACATAACAACATGCTCTATCTCAGAAATCGGTGTATTTCCTAAGATAATGATTGTTTTCACCGCGTAAACCTGAGATATGAATATTCATACTGAGAAAAACAGGTCTTTCCTGAGATATGAATATTGCAGATTTCAAATCAGGCACAGAAGAAGACAGGTATCAGTACAAGGCATTCCTGCCAAAAAAGATATGCCACGAATGGATTATTGCCGATCCAGCACTGATCGAGATACTCAGTCGTGCCGATCGCGCGCTTGGTGAGTTGAACGCCTTTGCCCTGTTGATTCCCGATATTGACTTCTTTGTACGCATGTATGTGGCAAAGGAAGCCACGCAGTCAAGCCGGATCGAGGGCACACAAACCAACATCGAAGACGCGTTCAAAGATGCCCGTGATCTGAATTTGGAGAAGCGTAACGACTGGGCCGAAGTTCAGAACTATATCAAGGCCATCTCGTATGCGATTAAAGCGCTGGACAAATTACCGCTGTCCAACCGCTTGTTGCGTCAAACTCACAAGATTCTGATGTCAGGTGTGCGCGGTAAACACCAACAACCCGGCCAATTCCGAACCAGTCAGAATTGGATCGGTGTCAATTTCAAACAAGCAGTGTTCATCCCACCGCACCACGATCATGTGCCGGACCTGATGAGCGACCTGGAAACGTTCCTCCATGCCGACCACCTCTATGTGCCACCGCTGGTGCGCATTGCAATCGGACACTATCAGTTCGAAACTATCCACCCGTTTCTCGACGGCAACGGACGCTTGGGACGTCTGATGATCTCACTCTATCTTGCGTCGACAGGTTTGTTGGTGAAGCCTGCACTGTACCTGTCCGATTATTTTGAACGCAACAGGTCCGCCTATGTGGACCAACTGATGGCTGTTCGTCAAGGACATCACTTGCGTGAATGGCTGATCTTTTTCCTGCATGGCGTCGCAGAAACTGCTCGGTCGGCGACGGATATCTTCCGCAACATTCTCGAGATCAAGGGGCGGATCGAACAAGACACTCTTCCTCGCTTTGGCTCCCGACGCCAAGACCACGTCCAGAACCTGATGCGGTACCTCTATTCCCATCCAGTTGTGAACGTGAACAAGACTGCAGAGTTCATCGGTACGACCACAAATACAGCCAACGCCCTGATCATGGACATGGTAGCCCATGGTGTTCTCACCGAGATCACCGGTCAACGCCGCAACCGACTTTTTGTTTTTCGTGAATATCTCGACCTATTCAAGAGATAGCCGTCGCGTTGTTCGATAACAGCGATCAACAGCTTGAACGCTGTCCGCGACAACTGCGATAGCGCATTTGCCTGTTCAGTCAGGAATACCGATTGTCGTAAGATCACTGCGCCCACGGGCGACGCTGTCTTCCTCGCTGAAATGGATCCGGTTTCCACCCCTTATGCCCATGCCCAATTACCATTTCAGTTCGGAACGAAAACACCACAAATGCACATATGAAACTCATGCTGATGCGCGCAAACGACCTCCAACCGCTTGTTCAACCTGATCACAGATATCGGCACTGATGGCTTCAAGATCAGAGTCTTTCAGCGTCGTATCTCTTGGCTGTAAACGAACTGTCACCGCCAATGACTTGAGTCCCTCGCCGAGTTGCTGCTCCGCCTCATCGCCCGAATATTCATCAAAAATCTGAACTGCGTCAATCAAGTCGCGCGATGTGGTCTTTCTGACAGCAGCTATGACATCACCAGCTTCAACATCTTTTTTCACCACAAAAGCAAAATCGCGATCCACATGCTGGAGAGATGCCGGCGTGAAGGCAGGACGCGTCTTGCTGCGAGACCGCCGCGGCGGGAGGGAGCCCAGGTCAATCGAGAATGAAGCTACAGCGCCCTTGATGTCAAATTTTCGCAGCAACTTTGGATTGAGTTCCCCAAAGACAGCTATTGGCTTCCCCGGCTGCAGAAAAATACTGCCTGAACGTCCCGGGTGCATCCAGTCGGGAACATCGCGTGCAAACTTCAAACCGGTCATCGATAGCAATGTGGAAAGAACAGCCTCCACATCCGATTTGACATCAAAAACATCAACCGGGCGCATCTCACCATGCGGCTGCCGCGGCGATCGGTTCCCGACAAGCAACCCGGTCGCACAAACCGTCTCATCACCCACATCCGATCCATGAAACACCTGTCCAACCTCGAAAAGTGCAAGATCGTTGAAACCTCTCAATTGATTGGCAGAGGCTGCTTTCAGTAATCCCGGTAAGAGATCCGGGCGCATTGATGTCAGATCCGCAGAAATTGGATTGTCAATCTCAACCGGCTCTCTGCCATTGAGAAATAACGCAGCGGCATCTCTGTCAACAAATGAGTAAGTCACACTTTCGTGGTAGCCCAACGAAGCCATGGATCGCCGACACACTTGTTCGCGCTTCTGTGTCGGCGTCAAAATTTGCTTTGCGACACTGGGCATTTTGCGCGGAAGCGGCACCGCTTCAAGGCGGGTCAGCGAAGCAATTCGACCGATCTCCTCGACAAGATCAGCCTCACCATGAATGTCAGACCGCCAGCTCGGCGACGTCACAAGCCACGAGTCTCCGTTATCATCAACCGAAAACCCCAAATCGTTGAGGATCTTTTCCTGACGATCGAGCGGGATATCCATCCCGAGAATTTGCCTTGCTCGTTCATGACACAGTCGAATCTGCCGCTTGGTTTCAGGGACCATGCCGTCGAAAACAACATCAGAAGCCACGCCTCCACAAATCTCCAGGATCATTCGAGTGGCAGCATCGAGTCCAAGTAACGTAAATTCCGGGTCAACGCCTCTTTCAAAACGATAACGTGCATCTGAATTGATCTTCAGTTTTCGCCCGGTTGTCGCAATCGAGATCGGATCCCAGAGAGCGCTCTCCAGAAAAACATTCACGGTGTCTTCGGTGCACCCTGTCGACAAACCCCCCATGATTCCGGCAATACTGAGCGGACCCTTGTCATCAGAAATAGCAATTTGTCCCTTAGAAAACTGAATCCCGGTCTCATCGAGCGTTGTCAGAGATTCGCCTCCATTGGCCAAATGGATACGCAAACCGCCGGAGATCTTGTCAGAATCGAAGACATGCAGTGGGCGGTTCTGATCGTAGGTCATAAAGTTGGTGATATCGACCAACGCGGAGATCGGCCGTAAGCCGATCGTCTCGAGACGCTTGCGCAGCCAGACTGGTGACTCGCCGTTCCTCACACCGCGAATTTCTCGTCCAGAGAATAACGGACAGGCCCGCGTCCGCGCTGCATCATCAATTGTCACCGAAATTGAAGAGGAAACACCGGCGATGATGGGCTTCATGGATGGAATCGGCTTCAGTCGACCCAGTCCGCGGGCCGCAAGGTCACGGGCTATACCTCTCACGCCGAGTGCGTCAGCACGGTTGGGGGTCACCTCAATTTCAATCATGCCGTCATTGATTTCGGCGTAATCCATGTAAGCCTGACCGAGCGGCGCATTCTCCGGCAAGTCAATGATACCATCATGTTCATCAGAGATTTTCAACTCGCGCTCCGAACATAGCATTCCGGCGCTTTCCTCACCGCGGATTACACCCTTCTTGAGCAACATCCCGGTGCCCGGAATCACTGTTCCCGGCGGGGCAAAAACGCCGATCATCCCGGTCCGTGCATTCGGTGCACCGCAGACAACCTGCACCTCTCTGGAAGGTTTGTCGGCACCGTCGGGCCATGTTTCAACACGACAGACCCTGAGCCGATCTGCATTCGGATGTTGCGTCGCTTCAATAACGCGGCAAATCGAAAACTTTCCGAATTCAACGGATGGATCGACAATCTCCTCGACTTCCAATCCACAATCGGTCAGAGTTTCAGCAATGGTATGAATGTCCGCCTGCGTATCCAGATGATCGGCAAGCCACGAAAGGGAGAATCTCATTCCTGCACCAGCAGTCAAATATGCGTCGGTCTCATTATGTTAAAGTGAACGATTGCGAAAGTGTCAGCATTTGCAATTCCACGCGTCACCCTGATCAGCAAAACGATATTGGAACAGAATTCATAACGGCTCACGTTTTCTGTGCGGCTTCAACTCCAAATAGGGCCATAAACAGGTCAACAGGAAAATTTGATGATTCCTGTTGCAAACACTGCCTTCAGAAAATCCAAAACATTCACTCAAGTGCCGTTGCACCACATCTTCTGTCTTCAATAATTCTTAAAGAAAAACCATGATGTCTGTTCGACAGTCACCCATGGATGATTGAACCTTGATGGTGGGACAGGTTGCGCAGCAATTCCGCGACGCAATACAAGGTCCATACGCCCAACATCTTGTTGCAACAAGCCAAATGAATAACCGCTACAGCTCAATAGGTGTATTCTGGGCTTTCCGACCTGATATTTGATTGCCACGATGAGGCCGGAAAGAACCACCACCCCTGTACCTTTTGAGCTGGCCTTTTGGCTCTCTTTTTGGAGCCAGCCGGCTGCGGTTTGTGCGGGCGCGGCCCTCCACCCCTCCGCGGAGGGGTGGAGGGCCGAAAAAAGTTCGTGATGGGCGTTGAGCTCGCCATGCTTCCCTTTTCGGCATAACCGTCGGGAAGGGTGGCGGGACCGGGAGTGACCTTTTGCCCCCTCGATTCTGCCAAATTTCAATCTGAGGCACTACCAAAATTCTGATATCAAGCCACCCGCAAAATAGCGACAGATCAGCCACCGTTTTGCTTTGATCGTTGCAGAAAACCACCAGTCAATCCGGTCAACAGACCACACCCGACCGGGTTTGTGGCCACTGCCAGGACTGCCTGCGCAGTGAGAACCACAGGCTGCCTGCTTTTTGATTTCTGACGCATTGGCGTCTGCATATGTCAAACCACTTTCCAGCATCTTGAATTTGGGTTTTCAGGGACAATCTTGTTGTCTTTGAATTGCTGAACGTGCGCCGCAACTGTGTGGCCATTCCAATTCGACATCCCATAACAATTTCCTCTTGTGGTTTTCTGTTTCAAAAAAGGGGCAAACCATGGCACACGTCATAGGTGACGGTGCTGACAAAGACTCGTTGACAGGATACAGCATGATGCGTTTTGCGGGAAAGACTGGCGCAAGATCATGCGGTCTGTCCATGTCTCTTGACCAGCCCCTGACGAACCTGGAGCCGCGCATGACATGAACACAATAGTGGCGCGGGAGGATGTCCCCTTTCGTCCGGCCTGCATCTCTCTCGACCTTGAAGTGGGCCGGGACGCGCGCATCCAGGCCTTGGGGGCGGTCCGCGCGGATACCGGCCGCAGCCTGACGCATTCCGGTGCCGATCTGGACACGGCGCTGGCGCGGCTTGATGATCTTGCGGACGGGGCCGCGTTCGTCCTGGGGCACAACCTGATCGCCTTCGATCGGCCTCATCTGGCGGCGGCGAAACCGGATCTCCGTCTCTTGAGATTGCCGGCGGTGGACACGCTGCGCCTCAGCCCCCTCGCGTTCCCCCGCAATCCCTATCACAGCCTCGTCAAACATTATCAGGATGGCGGGCTCAAGCGCGGTCGGTTGAACGATCCTGAACTGGACTCCCGCATTGCGTTGAAGCTCTTCGGTGACGAATGCGCGGCGCTGGCGAAGGCCCACCCGGACCTGCTCACCGCCTGGCACTGGCTCTGCACGCCTGAGACCACGGGCGTCGACCGCGCTGTCGACGAGATCTTCCAGACGGTCCGATCCGCCCGCCGTCCGTCGCGGATCGCGGCCCGGCAGGCGATCGAGCGGCGGCTGGAGACCGCTGCCTGTGCGACCCAGTCCCACGAAATCCTGGCGGATCCGGACAGGCACGGCGGTTGGCCACTGGCCTATGCCCTGGCCTGGCTGTCGGTGGCGGGCGGCAACTCGGTGATGCCGCCCTGGGTGCGCCATCAATTTCCGACCGCCGGCCGGCTGGTGCGGCGCCTCCGGGACACCGCCTGCTCTGATCCGGGTTGCGGCTGGTGCCGGGAGTTCCATGACGCCAGGAGGGAGCTGAAACGCTGGTTCCGCTTTGACGGTTTTCGTCCCGAACCGGAGCATGACGGCCGACCCATGCAGCAGGCCATCGTCGAGGCGGCGATGGCGGGGCGGCATGCGCTGGGAATCCTGCCGACCGGAACCGGCAAGTCACTCTGCTACCAGGTTCCTGCGCTGTCCCGCTACGACAAGACCGGGGCACTGACCGTCGTGATATCGCCCCTGGTGGCGCTGATGGCCGATCAGGTCGCCGGCCTGGAACAGCGCGGGATCGGCGGCTGCGTGACCGTCAACGGGTTGTTGTCGATGCCGGAGCGGAGCGACGCCCTGGACCGGATCCGGCTGGGCGACGTCGGCATCCTGTTGATCGCACCCGAACAGCTGCGCGCGCGGTCCCTGCGACGGGCGCTGGACCAGCGCGAGATCGGGGCCTGGGTGGTGGACGAGGCGCACTGCCTGTCGCGCTGGGGGCACGATTTCCGACCCGACTATCGCTACGTGGGACGCTTCATCCGAGAGAAAGCGGGTGAGGGGAACGTGCCGCCAATCCTGTGCCTAACGGCGACCGCCAAGCCCGACGTCGTGGACGACATCGTCCGGCATTTCCGCGACGAGCTCGGCATCGAACTCGCCGTTTTCGACGGCGGGGCCGGGCGTACCAATCTTGCCTTCGAGGTGACCCCAACCACGGGCGGCGAGAAGTTCCCGGCGATCCTTCAGGTGCTGGAATCGCACCTGCCGCGCGACAGGCCGGGTGGGGCCATCGTCTACTGCGCGACGCGCGGGCAGAGCGAGGACGTCGCGGAGTTTCTCCAGCTGAAGGGAGTCGCGGCGGACCGGTTCCACGCAGGACTTCCGCCCGAGACCAAAAAGGATGTGCAGCGGCGCTTCATCGCTGGCGCGTTGCGCGTGATCGCAGCCACCAACGCTTTCGGCATGGGGATCGACAAGCCGGACGTGCGGCTGGTCATCCACGCCGACATTCCCGGGTCGCTGGAAAACTATCTGCAGGAGGCGGGGCGGGCGGGGCGCGACCGCGATCCGGCGCGCTGTGTCCTTCTCTACGCAACGGACGATGTCGAGCGCCAGTTCAGCATGTCAGCGCGCTCGCGACTCACCCGTGCGGAGATCCACGGGATCCTGCGATCCCTGCGCAATCTCGACCGGAAGCGGCGCTTCGGCGGCGATGTCGTGGCAACGGCGGGCGAGATTCTTGGCGAGGACGACGAGAAGGTGTTCGCGCGGGATTCCGCAACCGATGACACCCGGGTGCGCACGGCCATCGCCTGGCTGGAGGAATCCCGGCTCCTCGCCCGCGAGGAGAATGTCGTTCAGGTGTTTCCGTCCTCTCTCCGGGTCAGCTCGCACGAAGAGGCAGCACGACGTCTCGCGAAAGCACAGGTCACGGCGGCGTATCGCGCCCAGCTGCTGCTGATCGCAGAGGCGTTGATCGGCGCACCCGCGGACGACGGAATCAGCACGGACGAGCTGATGGCGATCTCCGGCCTCAGTCCAGAACGGTTGCGCGGCGCACTTTATGACCTCGAACGGTTCGGGATCGCCAGCAACGACACGGCACTGACCGCATTCGTCCACACCGGCGTGGCCCGCGCGTCGCGCACGCGCCTCGAGGAGGCGATGGCGCTGGAGAGTGAACTGATCGCTCACATGCAGGAGATGGATCCCGACATGGGACAGGGAGACAGTTCGTCCCTCCATCTGCGCATCGCCGCCCAGATGCTGCGGGATCGGGGTCTGGCCGATCCGTTGCCGGAACGGCTGTTTCGCATCGTCCGCTCAATCGCCTTTGACGGACGCGGCGAGGAGGACGGTGCGGCAGGCAGTCTCACTGTGCGCAAGCGCGACGCGGAGACCGCGCGGATCACACTGCACCGCGAATGGAGCGATGTGAAGAAATGGGCTGAGATCCGCCGGGATGCCGCTGCCCGGCTGCTGGAACATCTGCTTGATGGCCTGCCACCGGGCAGCCGCGGCACCGATCTGCTTGCCGAGACCACGCTCGGCAAGCTCCTGGCGGCGATCAAGTCCGATTTGATCCTGAAGAGCCGGGTCCGAAACCCGGCCAAGCTGCTGGACCGGGCCCTGCTCTGGCTCCACGAGCAGGAGGTGATTCGCCTGAACAAGGGGCTGGCGGTGTTTCGCCCGGCCATGACGATCCGCCTTGCGGGGCGAGACCGGCGGCGCGGGTTCTCCAGGGCTGACTTCGCGCCCCTTGAGCTGCACTACAAGGGCCAGGTCTTGCAGATCCACGTCATGGTCGAGTTCGCCGAGCGTGGCCTCGCCGCCATGGGCGATGCGTTGCGCCTCGCGATGGATTATTTCGCGCTGCCGGAAGAGGCATTTCTCGCCCAGTGGCTGCCGGGACGGGATCGGGAGATCGGCCGACAGACGACGCC
Source organism: Paracoccaceae bacterium (assembly GCA_026709265.1). GTDB lineage: Bacteria > Pseudomonadota > Alphaproteobacteria > Rhodobacterales > Rhodobacteraceae > JAPOXR01. The sequence goes on from JAPOTI010000127.1 coordinate 21,317, forward strand.
GACGTCCTGGCGCGCCATCGTCGAAAGCCTGGGGAATCCCGTCCAGCAGCGCATCGTGGCCGACGAGCGGGAACAGACGAACGTGCTGGTGCTCGCGGGTCCCGGTTCGGGCAAGACGCGTGTCCTGGTGCACCGCATCGCCTGGTTGATCCGCGTCAGGCGGGAACGCGCGCAGGGCATTCTTGCGCTGGCCTACAACCGCCATGCTGCGGTCGATATCCGTCGTCGGCTCGTGGAGATCATCGGCGATGACGCACGCGGTGTGACGGTGCTCACCTGCCACGCACTGGCCATGCGCCTGGCGGGCGAGAGCTTCACCGGGCGCGCAGACCGCCCGGATGACGAGGCGTTCAGGGATGTCATGTCCCGTGCCGTCGCGCTGCTCCAGGGCGCGGAACTGTCGCCGGAGGAGGCGGACGACCGCCGCGCGCGTCTGCTCGCGGGCTTTCGTTGGATTCTCGTGGACGAGTACCAGGATGTCGGTCCTGAACAGTATGAACTGATTGCGGCACTGGCTGGCCGGACGCTGGAGGACGAAGCGGGCCGACTCACCCTGTTCGCGGTCGGAGACGACGACCAGAACATCTATGCCTTCAACGGCGCATCGGTCGAGTTCATCCGGCGTTTTGAAGTGGATTACGAGTCCAAACCCCAATATCTGACCGCCAACTACCGCTCGTCAGCCCAGATCATCGCGGCGGCCAACGCGATCATCGCGCCAGCGGGCAACAGGATGAAGGCGGCGCATCCCATCCATATTGACCGGGCCCGCGAGCGGGATCCGCCCGGCGGGGCGTGGACGTCGCATGACCCGGTCTCGCGCGGCCGTGTGCAAATCCTCCCGGCCGGAGGCGATCCGATCCATCAGGCACGCACCGTCATGAGAGAGTTGCTGCGACTCGAGGGGCTTGCGGAGGACTGGGACTGGGCGCGCTGTGCAGTCATCGCGCGCGAATGGGAGTTCCTGGTTCCGGTGCGGGCGTTCTGCGCGGCGCATGACGCGGCCGACCGCTTGCGCGTGCAGATGGTGAACGAGGAGATCCCGAATGTCTGGCGGCTTCGGGAGACCCGGACGTTCGTTGACTGGCTGCGGCGTTGCGAAACGAAGATTGTCGACGGTGTGGCTCTCCGTCGATGGGTTGATGCCCGGCCCGCCAACCCCTGGCACGACCTGCTACGCCAGGCGGTTGAGGACTATGTCTTGGAAACCGGCGGCGGCGATGCGCCGGTGGACCATGTCGTCGAGTGGCTGGCGGAATGGGGACGGGACGTCCGCCGCCGCCCGCAGGGACTGCAGCTGCTCACCGCCCATCGCGCCAAGGGGCTGGAATTCGATCATGTGGTCGTGCTCGACGGCGGCTGGGATCGCGTGGGACGCAACGAGGATCCGGAGGCCCCGCGGCGGTTATACTATGTGGCGATGACCCGCGCCCGGCAGACGCTGATGCTGGCTCAGCGCGACGGGTCCCGCAGCTTCCCGAGTGAGCTTGTTGGCCATCCCGCCATCTGTCTGCGGGACGCCGCCAGGCTGCCGCCATGCCCGGAGGCGGTGGAATACCGTCATGTCCGGCCCGCTCTGCGGGACATCGACCTGGGATGGGCCGGACGCCGCCCGGACAGAGATCCGGTGCATGCCGCCATCGCCGCGCTGTCGATTGGCGATCCCCTGACGGCACAGGTCGGACAGGACAGGCGTTGGACGTTGCGGGATCGCACAGGCCGAATCGTGGGACGTCTCGCCAGATCCTGGCGGGCGCCGCCGGGCCGGCGCTGCCGCGCCGCTGAGGTCTTCGCCGTGGTGCACTGGAGCCGTGCGCTGGCGGACCCGAAATACCATGACACCATGAAATGCGAGAAATGGGAGGTGGTCGTTCCCGAACTGATCTTCGCACCGGATCGGTAAGCGACCACACGACACCCGCCCACAGGGAAGCGCGACAAGCCGCCAAAGGCCGGATTATGTCATGTTGAAATCAGGCGGGGATGCCGATCAGGCCCCACGATATCCGCGCCGAGATGCAGTTCCGGTTTATTGATGATCCACCACTCGTCGGGCCCACCATCCCCCGCGTGGAATGGCGACTGATTTGGGCCCCGAGGCCTGAACGCGCCCAGGCATGGTGAGATGCCGGGCGGGGCTGCATATGCAGGGGGCTCGCACGCACTTCTGCCACCCTATGGGCCGGGGTATCCAGTACATCCTGATAGGTTGCCGGGCGTTCGGCGGGGGCGGCGGTCATGATCCCGAAAGCGGCACGTGAGATGTCCGCTGTGGGCATCATATGAGGCAGGTAGATTGCGGCTTGATACCCAGAGGGCAGGCGGGGATTTGTGGGCGTGTCAACAATCTGGTATGTGGGGATGGCAACGTGTTGAGGAATGATCAGGCAGCGCCCAAATTTCCTGTCTTAACCGCAACACAAGACAAAATAGTGCGCCAGCGCACCTGACAGAGCTGCTTTTCTTCTTGTCAACAGCAATTCCCGCTCATTCCTAACCCGTTCGGTTTTCCAGGTGTTTTGCCGACGGTTTTGGTCCGGCACAGGGCATTCGGGCGGCGAAACCGTCGCGGGTTATGTATGGGGTGGCGATGTGGGGATTAAGTTTGAAGACGACGTGGGGGCAGGTCGGACGGCAGGCATCCTCCAAAGATGCAAATTGATGCCGCGCGCGCAAAGCCAATGATCGCCGCATGCCCGTAGCTGATGTCATCGAATGGATGGCTGAATGGTCTCGAGAATCTTGGAGTGCGCAGCGCGGTTTGAAGCTTCTGACCGCACACCGCGCGAAGGGTCTTGAATTCGATGACGTGGTTATCCTGGATGGCGGTTGGAGGCACGCCTCTCGCAATGAGGATCAGGACGCCCCACGGCGACTTTTCTATGTGGCCATGACCCGGGCGCGGCGAAACCTCATTGTGATGAGTTCCGACAACCACGCGTTCCTTTCCGCGCAATCACCGGCGATTGTGAGCCGATCCGTCACTCCCGACCTTTCAACGCTCCCCGGTCCGAGGCGCTACTTCCAATCTGCCGAAGAGCGCATGGTCGATCTGTCATTTCCGGGTCGTCAAGGCCCCAAACATCCCGTATTGAGCGCCGTCGCAGAAGCCAAGGTTGGAGATGCGATCCATCTGGTTCACACGCATGACCAGTGCCAGGCCTAAACGGCCCGAAGCAGCATATATGGACATCTGAAAGAACAGAACTTGGACACGTGACCTCGTGACACGCGGCACATCCATCACCCAGGCCGCACGTTATGTCGGAATCGACCGATCAACCGCCTACCGCGTGCTCCAAAGCCACAACCCGTAGACATGTTCCCGCGCTGTTCCCCCTTAGCGTCACTGAACGTACAAACTATACGATGCCCCTAATATGAGCGAACCACCGAGTTCGGCTAAACTCGGCGGTTCAGTGAAAGCGACAGGGAAAACCTGCGTGTTTAACCCTAAATCTGAAACAAGTGTCTTCCCGAGATCACCAACTGGTCTGGCTTGATGTCTGAGTATTGGTCAGCAAGACGCTCTGCCTCATTGATCGCCTCTTTTTCCTTCTTGCTCATCTCACTGTCTTCAAGAAAGTCGGAAAGGTCCCCGGATATCCTGGTCAGTTTGCGAGCGATTGTTTCAGTGACTGACATGAATGGCTCCTTTTAGTAATCCTGAACATTTCTGTTGTGGAGGTAGAACACCACTCTATTTCGATCAATGTACCCCGTCATTGGATCATTGTATCCGCGAATGGCACCACTCAATTCGGTATTATCCGAGTCGTCGTCGATCTCGATTCTGAGAGATTTCAATTTCTCGAGGTCAAGGTTCCTACCATGTGATCGCCAGCGTTTATGGTCCGAAAGCGCAATGGCGATCTCTGCGGCGCGCGCAGCACGCTCATCACCTGTAACGGGCGTCCCCGGGTTTGTTGTACGATGCACTTTCCAGTCTTTGAACTTGTAGTTGACCAGCCAGTCTTTCAGCAGATCGATTGAAAGGTCGCGACCCTGCTCAAACAGTGCAAGTTTCGCCAAATCAATACTCTTCAACATGACGACATCGGCAGGGGACAACTTTTTCTTTGCCACGATCTCAGCCACCTTGTCGATATACCCGAGCGCGGGCACAAGATCTCCAGTATCTGGCAGTTGAACCTGCGGATCAATGGGTCCCAAGCTGCTTGCATAATCCATGAAGATGCGATCGCCGGACATGCAGAAGATGGTCCCGGCCGACATTGCAACATCTGGAACAATGAAGTTCACAGTTTGATAGTGCTTTCTCAAGACACGAACCATCTGTTCTGTTGTTTCTGCTGATCCTCCGGCGGTCCTCAAAACAACAGAAATGCAATTTTTGTCATGCCCACTGCGTGCTTTGACCTCTTCAATGAAATCACGAAACGTACGAAACAGGGCGGGATGAATTTGCCCATGATAGAAAATTACATCGCACTGGAGTTTATCCTCGAGGGCCTTTGCTCTCTCGTTAATGAGAGAGAAGATCGATCGATCCAAAAAGTCAGGTGTCATCCAGGTACCAATTCAGAAGCGAAAACGGAAGTCAGAAAGAATTTTCCGACTCCGCCTTTATTGTTCCAAATGGCGTAGCGCATGGCGGGATTCCGGTACTAAACCGTGTCTGATTTTACCCATACGCATGGGAATCAAAAATAGCAAACAATAATCGTCCGCCGATTTCTGGGTCTATCCCCCGGGCCAAAAGACCCATCGAAAACATGTGGAAAACGGATGTCAACCGGTCACGTGTCCACGTTCTGTTCTTTCAGATGTCCAGATATGCAGCTTCGGGCCGTTGAGGCCTGGCACATCAAGGATCGAAAAGGTCGAAGTCTCGGTCGCATGGCAGGGAGCTTTGAACCGCCGACCGGGACCACGTTCATCAGCGGGGAGATTGCTGCGATCCTGCGTTGGAAGAAGGAATATGGGGATGAAGATTTCCATCACACTTTGAGGCGGGATTCATGGGAAGTGGTTGTGCCGGAGCTTGTGTTCGAAGCCTCCTGAACCCGGCACGACAATCGATCATACACATCACGGTGCCTTCCGGCACCGGGACAAAATGTCTGGTCAGTTTGAGCGGCGCGCCCGATCAGGAAACAATTCAGCAATGCCCGCGTGCGAGGCTTCACAAATACCCGCTTCGGTAATCAACCCGCTCACCAGACGCGCTGGCGTCACATCAAAAGCAAAATTTGCCACGGGGGATCCCTCCGACACAATATGCACCGTCTGCACCGATCCGTCTGCAGCGATACCCGTGATTTTCTCGACTTCATCACCTGAACGCTGCTCTATCGGAATGTCCGCGAGCCCATCCGACAGGGTAAAGTCAATCGTCGGTGACGGCAGAGCGACGTAAAATGGCACATGATTATCCTTGGCTGCCAGCGCTTTCAAATAAGTGCCAATCTTGTTGCAGACATCGCCTGACGCAGCCGTTCGGTCCGTGCCGGTGATCACCAGATCCACCTGCCCATGTTGCATCAAATGGCCACCCGTATTATCTGGAATCACCGTATGCGTGACCCCGTGATGGCCGAGCTCATATGCGGTGAGTGATGCACCCTGATTGCGCGGGCGTGTCTCGTCCACCCAGACATGAACCGGAATGCCCTTGTCATGGGCCATGTAAATTGGCGACGTTGCTGTCCCCCAGTCGACAGTCGCCAACCAACCTGCATTACAATGTGTGAGAATATTGACCGGGTCCCCCTTGCGCGATTTGGTGGCCGCTGCCTTCTCGATGAGATCAAGTCCATTGCGCCCGATCGCCGCATTGATTTCGACATCCTCATCGCAGATCTCAGCCGCCATCCGGTAGGCGATGACTTCCCTTTGTTCGGACTCGGCCTCCAGAAGACGCGGTCTTAACCGATCCAAAGCCCAGCGCAGATTGACCGCCGTTGGTCGAGTCCTGAGCAGTCGGTCATAGGCCCACTCAAGATTTTTCGAAGATGGGTCCGTCGCCATGGCGAGCGCAAGCCCATAAGCTGCGGTCGCGCCGATGAGTGGTGCGCCCCGAACGACCATACGCTCGATCGCATCCGCTGCCGCCTCGACATCACTCAGTCGGAGAATCTCGAATTCGAAAGGAAGTCGTGTCTGATCGATCACTTCGACGGTCCGGCCATCATTTCCGAGCCAAATTGTCCGGGTTGACTTGCCATTTATCTTCATCGGTCCAATCCCTTCTTATCCGGTCAGTTCCGGTATCGTCTCATTGACCCGCCGCGCTGTTGTCGTGATCGCTGCAATGTCCGGATAGGCATTGCTGTTGACCATGAGATCGCGCGCCAACTGCAACGCGCGTGCCTCAGCGGTCGCACGAATTCTGGAATCCTCAATTGATTCGAGATCGATATTATGTGCAATTCCGACAATCCGTCGGATCATTTTGGCAGCGGCAAATCCCATCATGTTGACAAAGACATGATCCATCCATGCCTCTCGCTCCTGGTTGAGTGCCGCCGCATGATTATCATCGCCGAAGATCCGGGCAGTATAGGCGTCTCCACTGCCTTTCTCTTGCCACAATTCAAGAAACCTGCTGCGAAACAGCGTCCAGACTTTCTCGACTGTCAGCAGGATCCATTCGCGATAATCATTGCGTTCGCCAATATTCCGTTCATGGCCAATCTGGCTGAAATAGTTCAACAGCAGGTTCGCGATGATAGCCCCGACATCGAATCCCATCGGCCCCATGAAAGCAAATTCAGGATCAATGATGCGCGTATCCTCCGCAGTGAGCATCACCGATCCGGTATGCAGGTCACCATGAATCATCGCCTCCGTTGATCCCATGAATTTGCGCTTCAGCCGTGTGACCGCGCGTTTGAGATCATCATCCTGACGGATTGTCTCTGCCCAACCATCAAGCCATGGGCGCGTCCACCGATTGTTCTCACACGGCATGTAAGGTTCGGTAAAGATCACATCCTCGGTGATTTTGCACATGGCGCTATTGCCCGCAAAATGTGCCACGAGAGACTTGAACTCATGTCCTGACATGGCAAACGGTGACGTGTTGAACAATGTCCGCGCCATGAAGCTCGAGATATCATCAGCAAAACGCGGATATATCGTCCCCGCAATCATCCCGTGTCTCATGATGATATGAGGCTCGAGAAGCTCCATGATCATGAGCGACAATGTCGCGTCATAATGCTGCACGGATGGAACGAGTCCAGAGGCAAACTCAGCCTGATGCACCAGAGCCGAATGTTCAAAATGAGCCCGAGAAAGCGGCAATGGCCAACTCTCGCCAACCAACCGCACATAGGGGAGTGCTTGTTTGACGGCAAAACCGCCAGTCGTCCCCCGCACGAGGAAAACAAGATTGAGATTTCCATCACCAACTTCCTCGATTCGCCAACTGTCCTTGCTGCCGCCCAGCGCACCGGCAATTGGAAGCTCCGTGATCAGTTGACGCACACCCTCCACATCAAGAATGCGGTATCCCTCCGGCACAAAAATTTCGTTGTCATGCATCGTATCGGCTCCCTATTCAGCACCGATCATGGATTTTCAAACATCTGTCCGCCCAGTGACTGGAAAATTATCAGTTCACATGCAACTCGCCTTTACCAGCCTTCAGTCAACCTGTCATCGCCTTCACATCATCATTGATGCCCGTCTGAAAACCGCGGCTGAGCATCTGGCAACGCACACCGGTCACCGCACACCAGGCAGCACGAGAATGCGCCATCGCTCAGTCGTGGCGATTGCGTCATGTCACATACCTTTTACTTTTGATTCCTTCTTATTTGCGTTACCCGTGATCGGCGGAGAGTTGCCACCTGAACCGCAAGCAAACCGGTTCCATCAGTCTTTGGTGGAGGACTCCCTGATTTGCCCCCTGAGAAAGGGAACAAGCTTGACGGGCCAGGTGGATGTGGCCCAGACAATGAAAGGAACAGCCATGAACCTGTTTAAAGCGAAACTGTTTGCAACGGTGGCCATGTGCCTTGGCATCAGCGGAATGCAAGTTGCGGCACAAGATTGTCCGAGAGGCGATCTGGATGAACGCTACTGTGATGCCGATGGAGACCTGATCGCCGATATCCCCACAGATGAGAGCATGCTCATTGATCCCGATCCGCTGATTTTTGCGTACACGCCCGTAGAAGATCCTGCGGTCTATGCGACCGCCTGGTCGGACTTTCTGACACATCTTGAGGCGGAAACCGGAAAAAGTGTGGTGTTCTTCCCGGTTCAGTCAAACGCCGCGCAGATCGAGGCCATGCGTTCCGGCCGTCTTCATATTGCCGGTTTCAACACCGGTTCAAATCCACTGGCCGTCAACTGTGCGGGATTCCGTCCCTTCACGATTATGGCATCCAAGGATGGAAGTTTTGGCTACGAAATGGAAATCCTGACACATCCGGATTCGGGAATCGACGCGGTCGAGGATATCCGGGGCAAACAACTTGCCTTTACATCACCGACTTCGAATTCGGGTTTCAAAGCCCCGTCGGCCATCCTCAAAAGCGATTTCAACATGGTGGCCGAGGTTGATTTTGAACCGGTTTTTTCGGGCAAGCATGACAACTCAATCCTCGGCGTGGCCAACAAGGATTATCCAGCCGCATCAATTGCCAACTCGGTTCTCCACCGCATGATCAGCCGTGACGTTGTGGAGCCGGAGCAGGTCATTTCGCTTTACAAATCGCAAACTTTCCCGACCACGGGCTTTGGTGTCGTGTACAATTTGAAACCTGAACTCCAGGAATCAATTCGCAACGCCTTTTTCAATTTTCAATGGGAAGGCACGACGCTGGAAGAAGAATTCTCCAAATCCAACGAAGGTCAGTTTCTCGAAATGACCTATCAGGAATTTTGGGAAGTCATCCGCAAGATTGATGCGGCGAATGGCGTCAGTTACGCTTGCCAGTAGGATTGACACGCCGCGCAGGTTAAAGCGTCTCTGGCTCACAAAGGCAGGACGGTTCGTTGTTACGTCTTGAAAAACTCTCAAAGACTTACAAGACGGGAGATCAGGCCCTAACGGCGATTGATCTCAACATTCCCGAGGGGCAGGTGATGGCACTCATCGGCCCCTCGGGAGCTGGCAAGTCGACCTTGATCCGATGCATAAACCGACTGGTTGAACCGACTGGCGGGCACGTCTGGTTGAAAAATCGGGATCTGACTCGTCTTTCCGCAGGCGGATTGCGTCGAGAACGACGGCGTATGGGCATGATTTTCCAGGAATATGCCCTGATCGAGCGGCTGACCGTGATGGAAAACGTACTTTCCGGAAGGCTCGGTTATGTCGGATTCTGGCGCAGTTTTCTGCGCCGCTACCCACAAGACGATGTGGATTCGGCCTTCAGACTCCTTGACCGCGTCGGTCTGTTGGAAATGGCTGACAAACGTGCTGACGAACTCTCCGGGGGCCAGCGCCAGCGGGTGGGTATCTGCCGGGCGCTCATCCAGGACCCTGATCTGCTGCTGGTCGATGAACCGACGGCGTCTCTTGACCCCAAGACATCGCGCCAAATCATGCGACTGATATGCGAACTCTGCGCAGAACGACAGCTGGCAGCAATCATCAATATTCATGACGTAGCCCTGGCACAGATGTTCGTTCAGCGGGTTGTCGGACTGCGACACGGCAATATCGAATTCGATGGTCCGCCTGAATCCCTCACGCCTAAAGTTCTGACGATAATCTATGGAGAGGAGGATTGGGAGAGAACGATTCAGCGGATCGGTGCCGATGAGGCAGCCGACGAATGAGCAGTGAACTTGACAGCGTACTGGGGAAGCGTTGGAAAAAACCTCCATTGATCAGGCGCACGTGGCTACGAAGATCTTTGTCTATCGGCTTCGTGATTTATCTGATTCTGGCAATCGCCACGATCGAGGTCAACTGGCTGCGTGTCTACGAGGGTCTTGACCGCGGCCTTTTATTCATCCTCGCATTTGCCAGCCCTGATTTCATATCAAGATCGTCAGATATCTGGACGGGCATGGTGGAAAGTCTTGTCATGACGGTGGGTGCATCTGTGGTCGGGATTGCCATTTCGATTCCGATCGGCCTCGGTGCAGCACGCAATATCGCTCCGTTACCAGTCTATCTGGTCTGTCGTGGAATTGTCGCCATCAGTCGGGCCCTGCAGGAGATCATTGTCGCCATTCTGTTGGTTGCGATTTTTGGTTTTGGCCCTCTCGCCGGTTTTCTGACATTGAGCTTCGCAACAATAGGCTTTTTGTCGAAACTGCTGGCAGAAGATATCGAAAGCATGGATCGGGTCCAGGCCGAAGCGATCAGAGCTTCCGGATCCAGCTGGCTGCAGTGGATCAATTATGGTGTCCAGCCCCAGGTCATGCCGCGATTGATTGGTCTGAGTCTGTATCGGGTGGATATCAATTTCCGCGAAAGCGCCATTTTGGGTCTGGTCGGTGCCGGGGGCATCGGGGCAACCTTGAACACGGCCTTCGATCGCTATGAATATGATACTGCAGCCGCGATTCTGATCCTGATCATCGTCATCGTCATGTCTCTCGAATATATCTCGGGAATGATCCGCGCAAAGGTCCAGTAATGCCGGTATTCGAGAAGGGAGAGAGCAAGGTCTGGCAACGCCGAACCCGTACGCAGTCCTTGTTCCACTGGGCCATGTGGCTGACCGGAACAGCGGTCTTTGTCTATTGCTGGGAGAGGATATCCGAGGCGACGACCTGGTTCTTTGTGTGGGATGCGCCGCGCATTTCTGCGGATATCTGGACACGCGCGACACCTCCGCGCTGGGAATATGTGTCCCAGCTCGGTGGTCCGATCTGGGACACTCTGAATATTGCAACTCTTGGTACGATTATCGCAATCTGCCTGGCCGTCCCGGTCGCGTTTCTGGCCGCACGCAATACCACACCGTCTGTGCTGATTGTCCGGCCGATAGCCTTGCTGGTGATCGTATCTTCCCGATCCATCAACTCCCTGATCTGGGCGCTGCTTCTGATCGCAATTATTGGCCCGGGTGTCCTTGCTGGTGTGCTGGCGATCGCGATCCGATCAATCGGATTTTGCGCCAAACTCCTTTATGAAGCGATTGAAGAAATCGACGAAAGTCAGGTCGAGGCAATTCGCGCCGTCGGGGCCAGACCCTGGCAAGTCATGACCTATGGTATCGTCCCCCAGATTTTACCCGCCTTTGCTGGTATCACCGTATTTCGCTGGGACATCAATATCCGCGAGAGCACCGTGCTGGGCCTTGTCGGTGCAGGCGGGATTGGACTGCAGCTGCAAGCTTCACTGAACGTACTGGCATGGCCACAGGTCAGCCTCATCCTCCTCGTCATTCTTGTTGCAGTGATCATCAGCGAATGGATATCAGCGAAGGTGAGAGGAGCCATAATCTAGGCTGTATACTTAAATATGGGGATTATATATTGAACTTGACATACCGCATTATGTTGCGCCAGTCTTTCAATAAAAACGCATCATGTTGTATTCTGTCAAATGGTCTTTATAAACCCCTAAATATTGGCATGGCTGTCTGGATCTGCGATGGTGATCGAAAACATCAGGCAGGGAAAACAGGGCATAAGCGGCAGACAACACGATATGAGCGATGCAAAATGGGAGATCCTTCGTTCGGTTCTTCCTCGGAAACACAAGGTACCGCACCGGTTGAATGACCGGCGGGTGACAAACGGGATTTTCTTCGTGCTGCGCTCGGGCACCCCCTGGCGCGCCCTCTATAAGGAATGCAACCGGATCGAACGGGCCTGCGGCACAATCAAGGAATTCCGCCGCGCCATGTGCCGCCAGCCGTTACCTGCTGCGCGCATTGGCAAAATAATTAAATGGTTGCACAGCCTGTCCATACGGGAATCACACTCTTTGTATGTTGACCCATTTGCAGACATTGTTAAAGATCGGGTGATGAGCTACGATGTGGGTGCGGCATGACGTCTTTGTCCGGCAAGTCCGTCGCATTGCGTGATATTCAAAAGTCGTGGGGCAAAACCACAGCTTTGGACGGGGTGACATTGGACATCGAAGCCGGGAAATTCACAGCCCTGCTTGGACCATCGGGCTGCGGCAAATCCACAGCACTGAGGTTGATCTCTGGTCTGGAGGCCCCGACTTCGGGCGGCATCAAGATTGGTGGTGAGGAGGTGACAGGTACCGCACCTGCTGCCCGTGACATTGCAATGGTGTTCCAATCCTATGCCCTGTTCCCGCACCTTTCCGTGGCTGAAAACATCATATTCGGGCTACGTGTGCGCGGGATCAACCGGTCTGAGCGTGACGTAAAACTGACCGCAGCGGCGGATCTGCTTGGCCTCCGCGCGTTACTTGATCGCAAACCAAGCCAGCTATCTGGCGGCCAACAACAGCGTGTCGCGCTGGGACGTGCCATTGTGGCTGAAAAATCCATCTTTTTGATGGACGAACCCCTGTCCAACCTGGACGCCAAACTGCGCGGCGAAATGCGTGAAGAAATCCGGTCTTTGCAACAACGTTTGGGCGTCACAATGATCTACGTGACACATGATCAGGTCGAAGCAGTGACCATGGCAGACTGCGTTGTCTTGATGAACCATGGCCGGGTCGAACAGGTCGCCCCACCTCGGCAAATCTATGATGCGCCCCAAACACTTTTTGCCGCCAAGTTCATTGGCACCCCACCAATGATGACTTTTGCAACGAATATGTTGGGCATTGAGATCGAAAACGTCACTCTGGGTTTACGCCCTGAATGCGTCAAGATCACACAAGTTGGCCCGATCCGTGGCGAAGTTACCCATGTTGAATATCTCGGCGCGGACGCCATGATCGAGTGCCGCGTCCAGGACACGATCCTGATGTGCCGCGTCCCCGGAAAAACCGACCTCACATCCGGCAGCGCCGTTTCGCTGAACTTTGCGCCCGAGGATCTGCACGCCTTTGACAGCACAACAGGCCGTCGGCTCAAGCACCTGCCTTTCGAAATTGAAGCGGCCAGCGCGCTTCAAGCCACTGGCTTTACCCAAGCCGATCAATCATAACATTCAGGAGAAACAATATGTTTTCTAATATCTTCAAGACTGCAGGTGCCGCGACTGTTGCTGCGTTTGGATTTGCCAGCCATGCCTTGGCCGTAGATCTTGAATTCTACTTCCCTGTGGCTGTTGGCGGCGCAGCTGCTGACACTATCGAACATCTGACCGCAGAATATGTTGCAGCCAACCCGGGCGTGAACATAGAAGCAATCTACGCAGGTTCTTACTCTGACGCGGGTCAAAAAGCGCTGACAGCAGCGCGTGGTGGCAATCCACCACAGATCTCTGTCTTGCTCTCCACTCAGATGTTTACTTTGATCGACGAAGACGTGATTGTGCCATTTGATGACTTCGTTTCTGAGGAAGATAAAGTGTCCTGGATTGGCGGCTTCTACCCGTCGTTTATGGAAAACTCCCAAACCGGCGGCAAGACTTATGGTATCCCGTTCCAGCGCTCCACGCCGGTTCTGTACTGGAACAAAGCCGCCTTCGCTGAGGCGGGCCTGAATCCGGATGTTGCACCCGCAAACTGGGATGAAATGGTAGAATTCGCAATGAAGCTGACCAAGAAAGATGCAAACGGCGACGTGACCCAGTGGGGCGTACGTATCCCTTCTGCCGGCTTCCCTTACTGGCTGTTCCAAGGTCTTTCCACACCGGCGGGGGCGATCCTGGCCAATGCAGACGGCAACAAAGTGAACTTCAACGGCCCAAAAGTTGTTGAAGCACTTGAATATCTGGTGGCATTGTCTGCGGACCACGGTGTGATGCAGCCGGGGTCCATTGAGTGGGGCACGACGCCCAAAGCCTTTTTTGAAGGTGAAACAGCGATGATGTGGACCACCACAGGCAACCTGACCAACGTTCGCAATAATGCGCCGTTTGACTTCGGCGTTGCGATGCTGCCAGCGAAAGAACGCCGTGGTGCGCCTACAGGTGGTGGTAACTTCTACCTGTTCAAGGATTCCTCAGATGAGCAAAAGCAAGCTGCTGTTGACTTTGTAAAATGGATCACAGCCCCAGAGCAAGCTGCTGTATGGTCCATTGCAACTGGATATGTTGCGCCAAGCCCAGCCGCTTGGGAAACTGAGGAGATGAAAGCCTACACCGCGGATTTTCCACCAGCTCTGGTAGCCCGCGACCAGCTGGAGTTCGCGGTTGCGGAACTTTCCACCTATGAAAACGGCAAGGTAACCCAAGCGTTCAACGACGCTCTGGCAGCTGCGATCGCAGGCGAGACATCCGCAAAAGAAGCTCTGGATGAAGCACAAGCAAAAGCAGAGCGTATCCTGAAGCCTTACCAATAACCCCTGATCGTGTGCTCTGTCCGGCCCGGCCGGGCAGAGCCTTCTTCCTGAAACGAGACCATTGTGAACTCTGAACGCCGACAATGGATTTATGCATGGCTGATGATGACACCCGCCATGATTTTATTGATCACATTCACCCATTACCCGGCCATTCAGACGATCATCAATTCCTTTTTCTCCACCGCCCGAGGACGCCGGAAATCGGTCTTCATTGGGTGGGATAACTACCAGACTTTGCTGCAGGACGATGTCTTCTGGAAGGTTCTGATAAACAATTTCTGGTACGCGGTATGGACTATTCCTCTATCTATCGTCCTGTCCCTGGCAATGGCACTTTGGGTCAACGACAAACTGAAGGGGCGCGGCTTTCTGCGCATGGCCTATTTTACGCCGACCGTGTTGCCGCTGATTGCGGTCGCCAATATCTGGCTATTTTTCTATACGCCGGGCTTTGGTTTGATTGACCAAATTCGCGGGCTGTTTGGTCTGGCTGAACAAAACTGGATGGGATCGCCTGATACAGCACTTTATGCCATGATCGCCGTGGCGATCTGGAAAGAGGCTGGGTTCTTCATGATCTTCTACCTCGCGGCTCTACAAACCATCTCACCCACCCTACGAGAGGCCGCCTCTATTGAAGGTGCCAGCAAGTTTTACTACTTTCACCGCGTGCTGTTTCCCCTGTTGATGCCCACGACGTTGTTTGTATCCATCAACGCAGTCATCAACTCTTTCCGCCTCGTTGACCATATCTTTGTGATGACCGAGGGTGGGCCTAACAATGCTTCTTCGCTCTTGTTGTTTTACATCTACAAGGTTGCCTTCGATTATTGGGACACCGCCTATGCAGCCACACTGACCGTTGTGATGATTGCGCTCCTGATCTTCTTGGCAATCGGTCAGTTCTTTTTCTTTGACAGACGGGTGCATTACAAATGAGCGATATAGTTATGTTCCGTCCAACCCTCACGCTGAATTATGACCGGGTGCTCAATACGCTTGCGGCTTGGTTGCTCGCTCTTTTCTGGCTCCTTCCACTCGCCTACGCGGGTTGGACAGCCTTTCACCCGGCCGAATATGAAACCCGTTTTGTGCCCTTTGCGCCGCTCACGCTGGAGAATTTCGCCCAAGCGTGGTCCGAGGCACCCTTTGCGCGATATTTCCTGAACACCATGATCCTGGTGACAGGTATTTTGGCAGCACAATTTACGCTCTGCACATTGGCAGCCTTTTCATTTGCACGTTTCACCTTTCCAGGCCGCAATATCTTGTTTGCACTGGTGCTGATCCAGCTCTTGGTCATGCCCGATATCCTGATTGTGGAGAACTATCAGACCATGCGCAGGCTCGACCTGATTGACACAATTGCTGCCATCGGCTTGCCCTACGTAGCCTCAGCTTTTGGAATTTTCCTTCTGCGTCAAACATTCATGACCATTCCGAAAGAGTTGGACGAGGCTGCCCGCATCGAAGGATGTAGCTATCTGGGGATTCTGTGGCGCGTCTATATTCCACTCGCCAAGCCAACGTTCCTGGCCTATGGGCTTGTGTCTGTCAGCCACCATTGGAACAACTTTGTCTGGCCGCTGATCATCACAAATTCCGTAGAAACGCGCCCCCTTACTGTGGGCCTGTCCATCTTTGCGGTGACCGATGCCGGCATCCAATGGTCCGTGATTAACGCAGCCACGCTGATGACATCCGGCCCGCTTCTAATCGCTTTTCTGCTGTTCCAACGTCAATTCGTCCAGAGCTTTATGCGTGCGGGTATCAAGTAACTTACGGAGCCTCTTATGTCTGAACTGCCTACAGTCGGCGCGGCACTGACCTTGGATGGTCTCACGACCCTGCGCGACGAGATGTTTGATCACAGCCGCGATCTGGAATTGCAGGATTTCCATAATCCAACTGTACTGGACAGCGACTTTGCGCCTCTTGTGGAGCGCGCCAGGAAAGCACTGGATGGCTACCCTGGCCGTCATGGTATTCACGGCCCGTTTTGGGATTTGCCCTTGGCTACGTGGGACCCCATGATCCGCAGCGTGATCCATGAGCGGATGTTCAAAGCTCTGGATATCTGCGAGCATCTGGGCAGCAGCCACATGGTGATCCACAGTCCTTATCAGGAATGGGACCATCGAAACATCATGCACTATCCAAATAGCAGAGAGGGCATTTTTGAGCGGTTTCAAGCGACGATGGCTCCGATTGTCACACGTGCCGAAGACATCGGCACCACGATTGTTCTTGAGAACATCAGCGACATTGACCCACATTTCCGCGTTGAGTTGGCGGCAAGCCTTCAATCTGACTCGCTGCAAATCTCGGTTGACACAGGGCATGCACATTACGCCCACGGAGCTTGCGGAGCGCCTCCTGTAGATTACTATATCAAAGCCGCAGGAAACGCATTGCAGCATGTCCACCTGCAAGATGCCGACGGATATGCAGATCGGCATTGGGCTCTGGGTGACGGGACCATTCATTGGGTCTCGGTCTTCAGGACCCTTGAACAACTTGAGAGCAAACCAAGGCTTGTCATCGAAGTCCACGTTCCAAACGGCGTCCAGAGATCGCTTTCTTTTCTCAAATACGAAGGTTTGGCACTTTAGGCTGTGCAGACAATATGTACCTGCTCACGACATATGAGACGCGGGGTGCTCATGGGTTTGCAACGATTCGCCGTGATGTGAAACAGTCGTTTGGCGTCATGTCATCACCTGCGTCATGGGGCACCATCCGTTGGTGAGGTCGAGATGTGTGGCGATCAAGGGGGTTCAGTTCGGTGATGTTGGTGGCGGTGGCGTTTGACACGGCCATGGCCGCTCCCCATTTTGAATGACAGGCGATGGCGTTAACATGTTTGACGGTCCGGCCGGGGCAGATGGTGGCGGAGAGTGTGTCCGCCTGCACCGCGTCACCGGGTGCCAGGGCTTTCAGTGCGCTGGAGATGCGCACCGCATGCGGTCTGGGGGGCGTCTCGTCTTGCTGTCATGGGTGAAAGCACTGACCGGTGCGATCTGCTGGCGTGCGCCCGTGGCCGCAGAGATCTGGGACCCTCCCGCACAGCGCAGGATCACGGGGGTCTTGCCCGGCCTTGGGACTAAGGCCCGTTGACAATTATCGTGCGGCCACCACGCCGGCCATCAGGTCAATCCCGGCTGCGAAGCTTGCGCGGGTCTTGTCGGAACGCGTGGCGAGACTGTGGGCCTCCTTGATTGTCGCGAAGACAGTCTCAATCCGATGCCGTTCCTGATCGGCGTCGCGGTCAAAATCGCGGGGTGTGCTGCGGTTTGACTTCGGCGGGATCACCGCCGTGGCTCCGCGTTCCGCCCCTGTCTCCAGCACCCCATCCGCGTCAAAGGCCTTGTCGCCCATCAACATCTCACAGGTGAGATCGTCCCGGAGTTCAGGTCCAGCCTTGAGATCATGGGTCTGACCCGGCAGAACCCCAAACCGGATCCGATGTCCGACAGCATCGGTGAGGGCCACGACCTGGCGGGTCAATCCCCCTTCGCGCGGCCGATTCCTTCCGA